>NZ_BMFT01000001.1:308203-616407 GCF_014639155.1 Paenibacillus segetis | reverse complement strand
TCCGTCGCACTTCTTAATCCCATATAGCCGTTGCCGAGGGACATGATGGCCTCCGCTTTCCCCAGCAAATTCTTCGAGAATGAAGATTCCGCGACGATCCAGTTCTTATCATCGCCCGTACCTAAATCGTATTTCATCACCACAATATAAGCCTCCCATATCGGTTGCGAAATCTACTTCGCATCCTAAGATAGTTTCTAACAAACAAATGCCCGTCCACCCATCGAAAAAGAAGGGTGACGGGCATTTCACAATTCAGAATATAGAGATGCTATCCCTTAACCTTTGACCGCACCAGCCGTAATCCCATCAATAATATTGCGTTGCATAAAGATGAAGAATATAATGACCGGTATCGATGCCATGGTTAAGGCTGCCATAGCCAAATGCCATTCGTTCGTGTACTGACCAAAATATACAGATGATGCGATCGGTATTGTGCGATTCTTCTCCGAGCTGAGCGTAATCAACGGAAGCAAGAAGTCATTCCAAATCCATAAAGAATGTAAAATCGCAATCGTTGTGGTTACCGGTTTCAATAACGGAAGGACAATACGATAGAACGCACCAACTACACCGTTACCATCGATCATCGCCGCTTCTTCAAGTTCACGTGGGATCGATTTAACAAAACCATGATATAGAAATACGGCAAGTGGAATTCCGAAGCCCCAATACATGATGATGATTCCAGGTATGGAATCCATAATGTGCAAGTCACTCGCTACTTTAACAAGTGGAATCATTAATGACTGGAACGGAATGACTAGGGCCGACAAGATGAGCATAAACAAAAACGTACTCACCCAGCCCGGACGGCGGACAAACTGATAAGCAGCAGGTGCACTGATTACCAAGATTCCCACCACCGAAACAACCGTAATAATAAGCGAGTTCATTAGGACGCCGCCAAAATTAAGCTGATTCCACACGGTCTTAAAGTTCTCAAAACGGAACGTGCTTGGCAGCGATGCTACGGATGAAACAACCTCATTATAGGATTTGATCGAATTGACGAGCGTGATATACAAAGGAAAAAATACAATAATTGCAAATACCGTTAATACAGTGAATACAATCCAATTCAGTCTCTTTTCACGTTGATGCATTATAATTCTACCTCCCTACGTTTCAGCACAGCTGACTGAACGATAGTGACAGTAGCAAGAATGAGGAAGAAGATAACCGCCTTCGCCGAAGCGTAAGTGAACAAGTTTCTTCCAAACCCTTCAGTATAGATATGATACGCTAAGGATTGTGTTGTTCCGAAGGGTCCCCCGCCTGTTAACGAGTAGTTCAGGTCGAAACCCTTAAAACCGTTAGCAATCGCTAAGAATAAATTAATCGTGATCGCTGGGCGAATTAATGGGAATACAACATTTCGCATTCTGCTCCAATAGCCTGCCCCATCGATCTCGGATGCTTCTACCAAGTCTTTAGATACGCCTTGAAGCGCGGACAAGTAGATAATCATGAAATACCCAACGGACTGCCAGACCGCAACCATCACAATAGACCAAAACGCATAGTCAGGCAGACTCAACCAGTTTTTCTGAAACAGAGCCCATCCTGTCGAGACCCCGATCTCATTAAATAAATTCGTAATAATAAATTGCCAGATGAAACCTACGATAACCGATCCCATCACGTAAGGTAAGAAGAAGACCGTGCGCAACAGATTTCTACCTTTAATTGCGCGATTCAAACCTAAAGCAAGCATTAATCCAAATACATTCAAGAAAATGGTCGTGGCCAAAACATATTTGACGGTAAATTTAAAGGAATTCCAGAAGGATTCATCATGAAGTAACCGTTCGTAGTTCCCCCAACCGATCCAAGCGATATTGCTGCTAATTCCATCCCAATCCTGAAAGCTGAAGATGATCGCTCTCAGGAATGGAATAAGAATAATTAAAGTAAAGAAAATGATCGCAGGTGCTACAAACGCGGCATAAATCCAGCGTCCACGTGCTATATTTGTCATGTTCAATCATTCCTATTTTTTGACTTTTTGATCCCAGATTTTCTGTAATTCTGTGATAGTTTGTTCTTTATCAAAATGTCCGCCAACATATGCTTGAAGTGGTACTGTGAAGTCTTCTGCAATTCCGGATGGCCATAATTGGAAAGCCCAGATGTACGTATTTTCATCCTTCAGATACTTATCAAGATCTTCTGCCAAAGGTCCTAACTCAGGTGTAGTATTCAAATCTGTGAAAGCAGGAATCATTTTGTAAGAATCTACAATGTACTTCTGTCCGTTTTCATGCAACCAAGTCAAAAACTTCTTGCTTTCTTCAATAACTTTGGAATCTTTATTAATGGAGTAGTACGTTGATACGCCAACAGGCATTTTCGTATCTTCTGGATTATCATTCAGCGGAATCGCAAACATTCCGATATTCATGTTCGGGTTAATCTTGGTGATCGCATCAATTGACCATACCCCTTGTTGCATCATCGCTGTTTTGCCAGAGGCAAAGTCGGATACCTGATTATCATAGCTAAGGCCAATTGTATCTGTACCTTTACCATAATCGACCGTCATATCTAGTACATCAAAGAATCCATCTAGATTTTTAATATCAGCCATTTTAACTTCACCTGCATACATTTTCTCGATCGTTGCTGCCGGATCTTTTTCAAATGCAAATGGTAGGTTGAATAAATGTTGACCAAGTACCCAGAACGATTTATAACCTTCTGTGTAAGAAGAAATACCTGCTGCTTTTAACTTTTCATTTACTGCTTTGAGTTCTGTTAACGTCGTAGGTAATTTATCAATTCCTTCTTTTGCGAAGATGTCTTTGTTATAAATAAAGCCGTATCCTTCCACCGCAAGTGGGAAACCTAGTTTCTTACCATCGGCCGTCATTCCCGCTTCAGAAGAAGGAAGCACCTTGTCCATCCACGGTTCATTGGATAGATCAACGAGTCGATCTGACCAGCCTTGAATATCTGTGTAGGCTCTCGTCATAAAAATATCTGGACCATCTCCGGCTGAAAAGCGTGTCTTTAACAATGTGTCATAGTTGCCGGTAACTTGGGCTTCAATATTGACGTTAGGGTTTTCAGCCATGTAGTCAGCTGCCATCGCTTTGATTTTATCGGTGATTTCTGTTTTGAAATCCATTAATTTAATCGTTACTTTTCCTTCAGTAGAAGTACCGGTACCATTAGCTGTACCTTCATTCTTGCTTGCAGTACCTCCAGCGCATCCACTGATTAAGGATAAACCAACAGCACTTGTAAGAAGCATTGACATAACCTTACGCATCTGTATTCCCCCTATTTTTTGTTTGCTACACTTTTATTCTACAAATTCCGACATGACGGAAACAGAGATTATCTTCGCTAAAAAGAGTAATTTATGAATCTCGTAGAGTCTTTCGATATTTTAACGGAGGCATTCCATGCTGCTTACGAAATACTTTGCTGAAATAATTCTCATCCTGATAGCCGATCGCCTCTGCAATTTTAATAATCGGCATGTCCGAATGTTCCAGCAGCGACTTGGCTTTTTGCATCTGTAGTTCCGTTTGATAGGTTATCACGGTGGTGTTGTACATTTCTTTGAATCTTTTGGCAATGTATTGCGGGCTAAAATGAAATAGTTCAGATAGTCCAGTTAAAGAAATTTTCTCATGAAAATGCTGTTCAATATATTCACGAATCACTTGGATTCCGCGCCCCTCATAACCGCTGTCTCCGCATTCCTCAATTAACCTCCACCACTGCTGTATCCATGCCATCCCCCACTCCGTGATATCGCTTATCCACATTGGAATAGACAGATCTTCCAAATCCTTATTCATCTGACGACTTGCCCGCTCCAGCATGTAATTCGCTTCCTTGGTGTACAGTTGGAGATCCTTGAGCCGTAAATCCCCGCATTGTCTGAGTTCTTCAGCAAAGCGATGTATGATTTCTTCAACGTACAGCTTGTTACGATTCTCCAAGGCGATATTGAGTAGCATTTCCTTACTCGACAACAGCGGCTTTTGTTCTTCTAGTCGATGGTCCGGAGAAATCGGGGATTGGAGTAATGCAATCCGCGCACTAACGATCTGCTGTTGAATATGATGTAGATCAGATGCACGCTCACTAAACCCCACTAAAGTGTCCAAACCAATGGTCGAGTTCCATGCCGCTGTCAAATGATTAACATAGTGCTTTAATTTATTTGTCATCTCGTAATCGAGCTTTTCCCCCGTCATTAAAATCCACAAATGGTCGTCAAAGCGGAACAAAAGATAATTCCCATATTCTGAGAAAGCCTCCTGTGCCATGTTCTTAATGGCAAAAGAGAATAGGCCTCCTTCGGCGTTATACCGTTGTTCGATCAATCGTGAGTCGTTTCTCATCAAGATCAAAGTCGTACGTAAATGTGACGTAGGGATGCCTGATTTCTCACAATATTTTTTTATTTCCGAAAAGTATGTGTTGTCACCCTTCATCAACTGAGATATCTTTTGCTCCATGACAACATAATCTGCCTGCTGCACAAGAAATTCTGTATCTCGCTGCATGCGCATACTATCTTCTCGTTGCTTGCAAAGCGCTACCGCTTTGGACAATGCTTGCTCGAGGTCTCGCCTTTTAAAAGGTTTTAGGATGTAGTCCACACCATTCGCGCGGATCGTTGCGCGGGTATACGTAAAGTCGTTATATCCGCTAACAACGATAATATGCGTATCTGGATATTCCCCCCTCAGCTGGTCAAGCAACTGAATTCCATTCATCTTTGGCATACTCATATCACAGAACACGATTTCCGGTTTATGTTGTTTCATCACTTCTAAGGCTTGCAATCCATTCTCCGCTTGAAATCGCTGCTTGATCCCGAACTGATCCCAATCAATTGCGAGTTCAATTCCCTCCCTAACGTGTTCTTCATCGTCGACAATTAATACTCTCATTGGATCTCCTCCATGATTTCCTGCGAATTCAACACAATGAACAAAGAGATAGTCGTTGCCTCGTAAGGAATACTTGTAATTTCCCATGTGAAGTCAGAACCATAGGATAGTCGCAATCGCTGTAATACATTAATAATTCCGATTCCGTTTTGTCCGTAATGGAGCTTGTCCTCCATGTATTCCTTGCGAATCGCGTCCATCTTCTCTTCCTTAATTCCCTTTCCGTTATCGGTAATGCGGATACGAAGAATTGGAGAGACAGCTTCGTCAGGTATGGTGTCAATTTCTAGCTGGATACTCCCGTAACCGCGTCCCTGTTCAATGCCATGCACAATACTGTTCTCAATAAACGGCTGTAACAGCATCTTAGGAACTTCTATGGACATCGCTTTCGGCGAACAAGTCATGGTGTAGGATAATTTATTCTTGAATCGGCCCATTTGAATAGACATGTAGTCTTCAATATGTTTAATTTCGTCTCCTAACATCACAACTTCAGTATGAAAATCCATGCTATATCGCAGAATTGAGCCGAGTTCAGAGATTTTGTCACTGATTTCATAAGCCTTCATTTTTAACGCGATCGTACCTATGTATTGCATGGTATTGTATAAAAAATGAGGATTAATTTGAGCCTGTAGCATCTTAAGTTGCGCCGTAGACAATTCCAAACGATTCCGATATTCCCGGTTCATGAAATCATCCAGATTTCGAACCATGATATAAAAGCGATCTTCTAAAATACCAAGCTCATCTACTCTTTGGCTATCCTTCCGAATATCAAAGTTTCCTTGCTCGACGCGTGCCATACTGCGAAGTAATCGCTTGATTGGAAGAATGATGAAGTATGACAGGATAATGGCCAGTATAACTACAAAAATAACTGCCATCAATTGAATCATTGTAGAACGATTCAGCGTTTTGTAAGCTGATTCATTAATGACTGAATCGGATACAAACTTCACCAAGGTAAAGGGTAAGTTTTCATTTGTATTGTTTATATATATAAATACACCCTTCTTACCGTCCATCTCTCCTTCAAATGAACCTTTATTAACTAGTAAATTACTTTGAATGTCCCTGACCTCTGCGGTATCCGCTACGGAGTCTGCCACGGAAGTATACAAAAGCTGCTTTTGATTGTTTATCATCAAAAAGTAGGCATTATCCTTCAATACCTGAGACTGGATCAATTTATCAATTTCGTCGAGTCCTACATAAATATTCAAAGTACCGAGAATAGTGGATTCCGGATAATCGATCAAATTTTTCTGCATGAGTAGAATTCTTTTGTCCCCTAGACTCTTTACGCTATAAACAATAGACTCACCCTGAATCTCATCATAATCTTCTAGCATTTTATCCATTTCACGATTCCCTACATCCGAGGATGTAAAGGATTGCTGTTTCATATTGCTAAAATAACGGACACCATGAAACTCTAGACGGCTGATGTACATTGCATTGACCTTATTGTAAATACTGATTTTTTGAAGTGCAGGGGTTTCCTCTGATCTTAAGTAACTCATGAGCTCCGGATCAACGTAGAATGAACCCGTCAACATATTCAGGTCTTGAAAATAAATTTTGAGGTTATTTGAGATAATTTCCATCGCATTGTGATTCAAATCGATCACTTGTTGTTTCATGGAGTTTGAGGTTGTGTAATAGGCAATTATACTGGATAAGAGAAGTGGAACAACCGTAGCGAACAACATTCCGATTAACAGTTTTCGAAACAAACTTTTTTTCAGCCAGTTCATCATTTTCCTCCTAGCACATCGGGTTTTTAGCGGCTGATACATAGAATCCCCCTTCTGCTCACAGCTTCCAGGACAGCTGATCGCAAAAGAGGGATATATACTTTGTCAACAAACATTAACAAGAATCGTCTATTCGATCGTTGCTATGACCTCGATCTCTACAAGACCATCCTTCGGCAAACGTGCTACTTGAACTGCACTTCGAGCAGGGTATGGCTGTGTAAAGAATTTCGCATAGATATCATTTACCTTTTGAAAATCATTCATATCTTGCAAGAATACAGTTGTCTTGATGATATGACTCATATCGGTTCCGGCAGCTTCCAAAATCGACTTTACATTACGTAGGGAGCATTCCGCCTGTTCTTCAACGGTTGCAGGCATTGTCCCTGTTGCCGCATCAATGCCTAATTGACCGGATGTGAACAAGAGGCCACCGATACGAATCGCTTGGGAATAGGGTCCAATTGCACCCGGTGCCTCGGTTGTAGAAATCACTTGAAATGAATTATTAGTCATTCTTAACATCTCCTTTAAGGGTTATGTATTCTGTAATTTTTCAAAGAGGATAAGTCATACTCATACGGTGCAATGCTTCTTGAAGTAGTGCTCTAGGTGTCGCTACATTTAACCGGATAAATCCTTCACCTACCGCCCCAAAGGAAGCGCCGAAACTCACATTCACCTTCGCATCGTCGATCAGCCATTGTCGCAGAGCTTCATCATGAGGACTAACCGCCCTGCAGTCCATCCATAACAAATAAGTGCCTTCTGGCTCAATCACATTCAATTCTGGCATGTGCTGCGCTAGGAATGCCTTCGTAAATTCAATATTATCCACAATGTAAGTTCGTAGCTCCATTAACCATTGATCACATGCTGTATACGCTATCTCTGTGGCTGGAACTGCAAAGAAGGTTGGGTTATGTATACCTGATTGCAGCAGTGTACGTCGAAATTGTTCACGTAGGACAGGGTTCGGAATAACAATATTCGCAATTTCAAGACTCGCCAAATTGAATGTCTTTGCAGGAGAAGTACAGACAAAAGACCTTGCCGCTGCCTGCTCTGATATTGTAGCAATGATTGTGTGTTGATTGTTCCCGTATACGAAATCGGCATGGATATCATCGGAAACAATCCATGCATCATATTGCTCACAAAGCTTAACAATACGTGTCAATTCCTCGATACTCCATACGCGTCCAACCGGATTATGAGGCGATACGAGAATAACCATCTTAACGCCTTTCTTCATCTGCTCTTCCATATCGACGAAGTCAATCTCATAACGGCCGTTCTCCAGTCGCAGCTGGCTCTCCACCAGTTCGCGGTTATTAACCGTGATGCTATTCGCAATGGGTTGATAAGCCGGGGTATGCATCAGAATTCGGTCGCCCACAGCCGTAAATTGCTGAATGATTAAAGACACAGCTTGAACAATACGTGGACAGAACACGATCCAATCGGTTGGAATTTCCCAATCATAAGCTTTTTTGAGCCAGTGACGGGTCGCTTCATAATACTTCGGAAATAACTCCGTATATCCGTAGATTCCATGCAGGGCCATTTGATCTATTTTTTCGATAATGGCTTGTGGGGCACGTAAATCCATATCGGCTACAGATAACGCAATCATATCACGGTCCATTCCTTGAGCCATTCCATCCCATTTGGCAGAATTGGTTCCATAGCGATTAATGATCTCATCAAAGTTAGTCATGCTTTTAAAACCTCCAGTTGCATCCTTCGTCATGTTGCTTCATGTTCTCACTTTAGCTTTTGTAAATACCGATACACCGTAGGCTCCGAAATTCCTAAAGACCTCGCGACTTCAGACACGCCCCCCTTCAGTAAGAACACACCTTGATTATTCAATGCTTTCACCAGCTCTTGCTTTTCATGCGACGTAAGTCGATCTTTCGTGACATCCAATTTGCCCAGCACCGTTTTGATCATATGCCGCAATAAATCTTCGACATTTCCTTGCAGGTATTCCGTAACCTGCTTTTCTTCGGGAGGATCCTCTTTCACCTGAGGCGTTACAGATGAGTCACCGTATAGCAAATGCTGAATCCACTCTTCGGCAATTTTCATTTGCGTAATGTCGATGTTAATGCACATTAAACCGATCAACTCCCCCTTGTGATTGCGAATAAAATAGGTGGATGATCGAAATTTCTGCCCATTTGGACCTTCTGCGATATAGTTGGCAATAAACGGCTGATCTTGATTCAAATTTCCTTTCAATAGCTTCAAGACCAAATCCGTAGCCCCGTCTCCGACTTTGCGCCCGCTGATATGGCCATTCGTAAGATAAATGACAGACTGCTCCGGATTGAAAATATCATGGATCACAACTTCGCATTTCGGACCCACGATTGATGTTATTAACGAGGCGATTGGAAAATACGTTTCAAGTATTGCTCTCTGTTCATCCACGAAATTTCACAACTCCCTAACTATAATCAAGCTAATACTATTTCAACCCAAAACCATTCGTGATAATATATTATCAATCTGATATAAAATTATCAAATGGGATATAATTACAAACAAAAAAAAGAGCTGCTTGTCGGGATTCCCCCCCAATGCAGCTCTTGCAAAGATTTCTCATTTTCCTGTGCGGGCTAGTTCACGGGTACTCGCTTCGAAAGCAGCCAACAGAGCAGCTTCGCCTTGTAATCCTTCCTCCTCAACCTTACGAATTTGCTGAAGCATTCGTTTATAATCCTTTGGAATAACCCGTACAAACCTCGGAAGATATTCGTTCCAATGCTCCAATATCTGCTGACCCACTGAACTCTCGGTATAGAGCACATGGCGACTAATCAATGTCTGCAATTGATCAGCTTCAGCAGTATCTTGAATTTGCTCCAGCAATACCATTTCTAGATTGCAACGGTTAATTAGATCCCCTTCTGTATCCAATACGTAGGCAATACCACCGGACATTCCCGCTGCGAAGTTACGTCCCGTTCCACCAAGAACAGCTACAATTCCACCTGTCATATACTCACAGCCATGGTCACCAACGCCTTCGACGACGATGTTAGCTCCTGAGTTACGTACAGCAAACCGTTCCCCCGCAATGCCACGGACATAAGCTTCGCCACTAGTCGCACCATAGAACGAGGTATTACCAACTATGATATTATCTTCTGCAGCAAATGTAGCCAGCGGCGAAGGTTGTACGATCACCTTACCACCTGATAATCCTTTGCCTATATAATCATTCGCATCCCCTATTACGGTGAGCGTCATTCCTTTTGGCACAAATGCCCCAAAGCTTTGACCCGCTGATCCCTCAAAAGAAAATTGAATCATATCTTCAGGTAGTCCTGCGGCCCCGTAAATACGTGTCACTTCACTGCCTAGCAGCGTACCCGTTGCTCGGTTCACATTACAGATCGGCAATGTAGCATTAACGACTTCTCCACGTTCCAAAGCCGGCTTAGCCAGATCAAGCAGCTGGGTCACATCGAGCGTCTCATTTAGCGCATGATTCTGTTGTTGTGTACAATAACGGCTACTTCCTTCTGGTTGAACTGGCACATGTAGAAGTGGTGTAAGATCCACGCCGCGTTTCTTCCAATGCTGGACGGCCTTAACGGTATCGAGACAATCCGTACGACCAATCATGTCCTGCAAGCTGCGGAAGCCGAGCTCTGACATCCATTCCCTTAAGTCTTCAGCAACAAAGGTCATAAAATTAACTACATGCTGTGGATCTCCAGCAAAGTTCTTCCGCAGTTCCGGGTTTTGCGTCGCCACACCAACTGGACAAGTATCCAATTGGCACACGCGCATCATAATGCAGCCTACGGCAACTAACGGTGCAGTCGAGAATCCATATTCTTCTGCTCCGAGCAGCGCAGCAACAGCCAAGTCACGACCACTAAGCATTTTACCGTCCGTCTCCAATACGACGCGATCACGAAGATTATTTATCATAAGTGTCTGGTGTGTCTCTGCCAGACCAAGTTCCCAAGGTAATCCAGCGTGACGGATCGAGCTCTGTGGTGAGGCACCCGTTCCTCCATCGTAACCACTTACCAAGATCACATCTGCACGACCTTTAGCTACACCAGCCGCGATCGTACCAACTCCTGCTTCTGACACGAGCTTCACATTAATACGAGCGTGTTGATTCGC
The DNA here is from genome assembly GCF_014639155.1 of Paenibacillus segetis. Classification (NCBI taxonomy): domain Bacteria; kingdom Bacillati; phylum Bacillota; class Bacilli; order Caryophanales; family Paenibacillaceae; genus Paenibacillus; species Paenibacillus segetis. The sequence goes on along the minus strand of NZ_BMFT01000001.1, from coordinate 605,570 downwards.
ATTCTTGAGATCAAAGATCAGCTCAGCCAAATCCTCAATCGAATAAATATCATGATGAGGTGGAGGTGATATTAACCCAACGCCTGGTGTGGAACCTCGCACTTCCGCTACCCAAGGGTATACCTTTTGGCCAGGAAGTTGCCCGCCCTCACCCGGTTTCGCTCCCTGTGCCATCTTGATTTGAATCTCATCTGCGTTCACTAGATAATGCGACGTAACACCAAATCGACCAGAAGCTACCTGCTTAATCGCACTTCGGCGTAAATCACCGTTACTATCAGGTATGAATCGTGCGGGATCTTCCCCACCTTCACCCGTGTTACTCTTGCCTCCGATACGATTCATCGCTATCGCTATCGTCTCATGTGCTTCTTTACTAATCGATCCAAAAGACATCGCGCCCGTCTTAAAGCGTCGCATAATCGAAGCCGCTGACTCCACTTCATCAAGTGGTACTTTAGGTCCAACAGGTTTCAATTCAAGCAATGAACGAAGCGTCAAGAACTTTTCATTCTCACCTTGCACAAGCGTTGAGAATTTCTTATATAATCCATAATCACCTGTACGAACAGACTGTTGTAGTAAATGGACGGTTTGCGGATTAAATAAATGCTCCTCCCCGCCACTTCTCCATTGATAATCCCCACCGGAATCTAGCACTTTATCATTTCCATCTTTATCTGTAAAAGCCCGGGAATGATGATTCAATGTCTCTACCGTCACTTCTTCAAGGCCAATGCCACCAATACGCGTTGGTGTCCAGGTAAAGTATTTATCCACAAATGATTCATTGAGACCAACTGCCTCAAAGATTTGTGCGCCCCGATAAGACTGGATTGTCGAAATACCCATTTTGGAAAGAGTCTTAATGACCCCCTTCGTTGCGGCCTTTATGAAATTTTTCGTCGCCTTTTCATGGGAAATACCTCGTAACATCCCTTGTGCGATCATATCGCCCAATGTCTCAAATGCGAGATAAGGATTCACCGCACTGACTCCATAACCTAACAATAGCGCAAAATGATGAACTTCCCGTGGCTCACCGGTTTCGAGCAAAATACTAACTTTGGTCCGTGTTTCCTGGAGAATGAGATGATGATGCAAGCTAGATACGGCTAACAAAGCAGGGATCGCCGCATTCTCTTTATCCACTTCACGGTCGGACAAGATTAGAATGTTATGTCCCTTAGCAATGGCACGATCCGCAGCTGCGCAAAGTGTATCGATAGCTTGCTCCAGTCCCTTAGCTCCTTCAGCCGCAGGAAACAGAATCGGGAAAGTCATCGATTTGAAACCTGGACGATGAACATGCCGTAGCTTGGCGAAATCCTCATTGGATAGAATGGGTGCTTCTAATCTGATTTGTCGGCAGCTCTCTGGTTCCGGGTTAAGTAGGTTTCTTTCTGGACCAATCGTCGTTACTGTTGAAGTAACTAGCTCCTCTCTGATCGCATCGATTGGAGGGTTTGTCACCTGCGCAAACATCTGCTTGAAGTAATTGTAAAGCCGCTGCGGACGATCAGACAAAACAGCTAAAGGTGCATCATATCCCATGGAACCCAGACCTTCGGCCCCAGTAAGTGCCATCGGCTCCAGTACCTTACGTAAATCCTCGTACGTGTATCCAAATGCCATTTGACGACGAATGATATCCTCATGCGCTTCCTTGGGAAGTTCTAGTGCTTCAGGTAAATCCTCTAGCGTGATAAGGTGCTCATCTAGCCACTGACGATATGGATTTTCTTTGGCGATAGAGGCCTTCACTTCTGCGTCAGATATAATCCGGCCTTCTTTCGTATCGACAAGCAGCATCCGGCCTGGACGCAGGCGGTCCTTATATAACACGTTTTCCGCTGGAATATCGAGTACTCCAACTTCGGATGACAACACAATCAAGTCATCTTTTGTCACATAGTAACGTGATGGACGAAGTCCATTTCTATCCAGAATAGCTCCAATTTGCACTCCATCGGTGAAGCCCATCGCAGCTGGTCCATCCCACGGTTCCATCAGCGAGCTGTGATATTCATAAAATGCCTTCTTATCTTCATCCATATCATCATGAGTGCCCCATGGTTCAGGTACCATCATCATTGCCACATGTGGGAGAGAGCGCCCACTGAGATATAAAAACTCAAATGTATTATCAAACATCGCAGTATCCGAGCCATCTGGGTTAATAACTGGTTTGATTTTATCCAAGTCATCTCCAAAAGCTTCACTTACGAACATCGATTGACGTGCGTGCATCCAGTTCACATTTCCACGTAGCGTATTAATCTCACCGTTATGAATCATGAAACGATAGGGATGTGCCCGTTCCCAGCTCGGGAACGTATTCGTACTAAATCTGGAGTGAACCATGGCAATTGCCGACTCCAACTTTTCATCTTGTAAGTCAAGGTAAAACTCTCCTACCTGTTCCGTGGTTAACATCCCTTTGTATACCACTTTTCGGCATGAAATACTTGATACGTAAAAAGCATCCCCTTGATTAGCTCCACCATATCTGATCGCCAGCTCCGCCTGGCGACGAATGACGTATAGCTTACGTTCAAAATCAAGCTCACTATTCAGCCCCTCACCACGACCGATAAATACTTGGCTAACGAACGGCTTCGCTTCCTTCGCTGACTTACCAAGCATGTCGTCTTGGGTTGGAACCGTACGGAAACCTAGTAGTTGTTGCCCTTCCGCTTCAATAATCTTAGTTAGCTGTGCTACTTGCTCTTTACGTGTAGTCTCGTCATGTGGCAAGAACAGCATGCCAACTCCATAATGACCTGGCTCAGGTAAAGTAAATCCAAGCCTTTGCGTTTCATAGTCGAAGAAGCGATGAGGGATTTGCAGTAATATACCTGCACCGTCACCCGAGTTAGGTTCACTACCTTGTCCGCCGCGGTGCTCCATGTTACTTAACATGCTCAGTGCCTGGCTAACGATATCATGGGAAGCCCGACCCTTAATGTGAGCGACAAAACCCATACCACAGGCGTCTTTTTCAAATACGGGATCATAAAGTCCCTGTCGTGATGGAGTAACGGTATGATTCATTGAATACACAACCTTTCTAAACTTCAAATAAATCCGATATGCTTTTCTTTTAATTCTAACGGAAAATACCCTCAGAGTTTTTGCACTATATTCTCTTTCTTTTGCACTAATAGCTACAAATTTACGATGAATATTATGACAAATTTCACTAAGTACAACCTATCGTCATTCATTTGGAAAAGTCATGAATTTTTGGTATACAAAAAAGCCCATTCACTGGCTGCAACACCAGAGAACAGGCTTCTTTGAAATCCGTTAATCTTCTATAGATTTATTACACTTTATGCACTCAATACCGCTTCATTGCCAACTTCTTCATTGCGATCATGACGCAAGAAGTATACCAATGTTAACGCTAGGAAGACGAGTCCGAATATCATAAGAATACCCATGTGACTCCAAGTAATACCGAATTGACCACTAGAGATAACTGATTTATACCCGCTGACACTATATGTCATTGGTAACCATGGGTTAAACACTTTCATCCAGTTAGGAATCAGTTCGATTGGGAACGTACCTGCGCTGGTTGTCAATTGGAAGATCAGCATCAAGATCGCAATGAAACGACCTGGATTATCAAGCCAAGTTACAAGCGCTTGAATGATGAACATGTAACACAAACTTGTGACGAAAGTGAATAGATAGAACAGAGGAACACTTTGTACTTCAAGCCCTAATCCATACAATGTTACGAAAGCTGCTAGAAGAGCTTGAATCAAACTCATTGAAGAAAATGCCAGCATTCTGCTAACAAAACGATTCCATCCCGTTGCTTCCTGGGTGGAAGATCCTCGAATTGGAACAACGAGTGTGGAGATCAGTGCTCCTACAAACAGTCCCAAAGATAAGAAGTAAGGAGAGAATCCTGTACCATAGTTAGGTACTGGATCGACTTTATGCTCCTGAATTTCAATCGGCTGCGCGTACATGTTTACAAGTGCATCTGTTTTCTTCACACTTGAAGTTTGATCAGCAGCTTCGTTCAGCTTGGTTGCCAATTCTCCGGAACCTTCAGTAAGCTTCTCCATACCGTCTTTCAATTCGCCAGCACCGCTATCTAATTGTTTAGAACCACTAGCGATCGTACCTACACCACCAGACAATTGGTCCATACCACTTTGAATTTGCTGTGCACCACTATTGAGCTTACCAGAACCTTCGGCAAGTTTCTTACCTCCGGTTGCAGCTTCAGACAATTTGCCGTTAAACTGCTTCAAACCAGCTGCGAGCTGTTCTTGTCCGGCAGTCACTTGCGTTGCACCTTGCACTAACTGCTCTTGTCCTTGAGCAAGCTTTTGACTACCTTGCAGCAATTGTTTCTGTGCTCCATTTAATTCTTTGCTTCCTTGCAGTAGTTGCTGTTGACCTTGCAACACCTGTTCACTACCCGTAGCTACCGCTTGGCTTGCTGCCAACAATTTCTGTACGGCAGGGTTTTCTGCAAGTTCAGGACTTGCTTTCGCTAATTGCTCCAAGCCTTGAGCTACGGCTTTGGCACCTTCACTAACTTTGCCTGTTCCGTCAACAGAAGACTGTAGACCCGCGACTAATTTGGCGCTACCTTCTTCCGAAGATTTCAATCCCGCACTTAAAGTATTAGCACCTTCTAAAGAAGATTGTAATCCTGCTTGTAATTGCTTACCACCAGCATTAGCTTTCACAGCGCCTTCCTCAAGTTGAGCACCTGCCGCTGTTAGTTGATCCAACCCACTCGCTAGAGTAGAAGAACCATTTTGTAGTTCCTGAGCACCTTGGCTAAGTGAACCAACACCATCTTTTAAAGGAGAAATACCCGATTGCAACTGGGTTGTTCCATCAACTAGTTTAGCCAAGTTCTCTTTCAGCTTAAGCGCACCATCATCGAGTTTCACAGCCCCTTCTTTCAGGGTGTTTGCCCCATCTCCAGCATCACCTAATCCGCCGGAGATCTCTTGTACTTGGTCGAACAGAGTTTCAGTATAGGCTTCTGTTACTTTAGCAGAAACTTTACTTTTGATCTCTTTAACCGCTGTACCACCGATTTGGGCAGCTAAGAAATTATAGCCCTCATTTGGCTCAAAAATAAGTTGAGCTGGTTCCGGAGTTTCATTCATCAAAGTTGTCGCTTTGGAAGAGAAATCTTCCGGGATAACTATGGTCATATAATATTCATCATTCTCCATACCCTTGTCCGCTTCTTCACGGGTAACGAATCTCCAGGAGAAATCATCACTTTTCTTTAATTCTTCAACTAAATCTTTACCAACCTCAAGTGACTTACCTTCATAGTTGGCACCTGTATCCTGATTGACTATCGCTACAGGAAGTTCATTCATTTTGCCATAAGGATCCCAAAACGCCGTTAGAAACATCCCACTATATAACACGGGAATAAACAAAACTACGATGATAGGAATAAACACCTTAGGCTTCTTAAATGAAGCCTTCAAATCATTAAAAAATACCGACAACGATTTCATTTTTTTCTCTCCTTGTACTAACAAAATATCTGCTATCCCTTTACCGTGTGGGTCCCATGTGGGCCGACATCTTATTCTGGGGACAATCCACCAGCTAGAAAGATCCGAACAAATTCCTTGATTTGTTCTTCACTTAAAGGCTCATGAACCTTATTCCAATCCGATGCAAGTGCGATGTATAGCTTCAATAAAACGAAGGAAATGACTTTTGGATCAAAAGAACGGATTTCTTTGCGCTCTACAGCACGAGAAATTTGGCGTTCCAAGTAGTCGAGAATCGCACTCTCAATCTTCTCAAGTCCCTCCTTAGCTTGCGGTGTACCAAAATCACGCACTTCCTGAAAAAGTTTGATTAATAGCTCATGCTCTCTTCTGTATACCAAAAGTGCATCCATGCTTTGGTATAAGTTCTCGAAGAAGGGTCTATTCTCGTCAACCTTCTGCTCCGATATCCGCTTCATATCCGCGATGATTGAGCGAAGAATTTCATCAAACAGTTCCTCTTTGTTTGTGAAAAACGTATAAATGGTTCCCTTGGCCACATTCGCAATTCTCGCCACCTGGTCCATCGTCGTCGCTTTGTAACCGAACAGCGCAAAAGATTTTGCTGCTGCCTCGACTACTTGTTTCCGGCGATCTACCACAGCCATCTTATGCACCTCCCCTTCTGTTATTTATTCGTTATTCGAATAAAAAATGACTAAAATACATTTTTGGTCATTTGGTCATAAATCACTTTAACACGCCCTTGAATGTAATGCAAGCATATTTTCAGATCGTTTTCATTGTGTTTCATTTCACAAATTATTCCCCGACCTAAGTCCAGCTAAGGACCCGTCTGGGGGCTCTTACGTTAACGTTTCAAAAAAACTAAACTAGAATAAAGAGTGATAACCCGTACTAATTTTTATATCGAAGACTATAATTAAACCGAACCCCTAAGTGGTCGGATAAAATATGAAGCAGGTGATACCATTATGTCGAAGAAAAGAGTATTGATCTTATCTGAAGGCTTCGGAAGCGGACATACTCAAGCTGGTTATGCACTGGCTGCTGGTCTTAAGCAGATTTGTCCACAAGTTCATACCAAAGTATTGGAACTAGGCTCATTTCTTAATCCAACGGTAGCCCCATGGATTCTGTCCGCTTACCGCATCACCGTTAATACAAGTCCTTCTCTGGTCGGTTTGCTCTATCGTAAGAATTATGAGAAACCATTAGGCCGTGTCGCTACCTTAGCCCTTCATAAGATGTTCTATCACCATGCTGTCCAGGTGGTACGTCAATTGAAACCAGACCTTATTATATGTACACATCCCATACCCAATACGATTATCTCAAGACTTAAGGCCTCTGGACTAAAAGTTCCTTTATATACGCTCATTACCGACTATGATGCACATGGATCGTGGATCACTCCGCAAGTAGACCAATTCCTTGTATCTACCTTAGAAGTGCGTGATCTTTTGTTAAAACGAGGGGTAAAGCCTGAATCCATACAAGTGACAGGAATCCCTGTACACCCTAAGTTCTGGAATGCGCAGAACAAACAAAGCGCACGAAGAGAACTTGGAATTAAAGATATGCCTACAGCACTTGTCATGGGAGGAGGTTGGGGATTACTCTTCAAGGAAGATCTCATTAATAGACTCAGTGCTTGGAAAGATAACGTCCAAATTGTATTCTGCATGGGAAGCAACGAGAAACTAGCTGCCAAACTACAAAATCATCCCTCACTTCGCCATCACAATATTACCGTGGTTGGCTACACACAGGAAATTAGTAAATGGATGGATGCCGCAGATCTGTTAATTACCAAGCCTGGAGGAATGACCTGTACGGAAGGACTATCTAAAGGTCTGCCCATGTTGTTCTATGAATCGATTCCTGGACAAGAAGAGAAGAACCGTGAGTACTTTGTAAGAAGAGGATACGGAGAGGATTTGGACTCCGGGGATATTTTGGACAAATGGTTTGAGCGGATTTCGACTGGAACCGTGTTTAATGAATACCCAGTCAACACCTTTTCCCTACAGCCTTTATATAAACCGAAACGTTGTGCCACGGAGGTAATGGAATTACTTCACTCAGCGGTTCAAATGAAGAATCAGCCTTCAGATATCGTTATTCAAAGGGCAAATTAGAAAATTAATAAATTGTAATAATATTCCTTTTATTTAAATATCCCTATTTTTAAATAACCCCCATTTTTTTTGTGATAAATGTCTCAATATTAATGACATTGCAGAACTATAATGTAGGTTAGGTCTAAGGATTTAATTTTCATTATAAGAGGATCTATGGGGGGTTTATATGGGATTTGCAAGAAAAATTACGGCATTGGTTATTGGAATTCTTATGCTTGTTGGTGCATTAATCGGTGTGTTCAGTTACCAAACAGCTCATCGTCAGGTTCAAGAATCCGTGGGTATTGAAGTGGTAGGTTGTGCCAATATTACCACAGGACTAGTACAACCAAGTGATGTTGAGAAGTTGGCAACTGGTGACACCTCAGATCTCGCTAAAGTAGAAGAACAACTAAATTGGACGGTAGCCCACAAATCGCTGTTCAAAGAAGTATTCCTACTTTCACTTGATGGCAACATTCTAGCTGCTGACCAACATCTCAAACAACGTGGTTACTCCGCTGGTCAACCATTTTATTTTGATCAAAATGATAAAAATATGATTATCTCCATGAACCATCCCGTTTACTCCAAGGTTTATACATACGATGGAACTAATCTGTTAACAGGCTATGCTCCCATTTATAAGGATAACGATCAGAACAAAGAAATCGTTGGACTTATGGCAATCAACTTTGATGCTTCCATTATCCGTGATCGTACATGGGAAATTATTACCTTACCATTTATCATTGGAGCTATTGTGTTCCTAGTGGCAGCCATTGCGCTTTACTTCTTCCTACATTGGATGATACGCCCAATCGAGAAATTATCTGCTCAAGTGAATCAAGTTGCCCAAGGTGATCTAACCGTGGAACCTTTGTCCATACAAACGAAGGATGAAGTTGGTAGATTATCACGTGATTTCGGAAATATGACGATAAATCTACGGCAGCTCATTACGGAAGTTAATGAAATGTCTCTTCAAGTTTCCTCTTCTTCACAGCAATTATCGGCCAGCACAGAGCAATCGGGTAAGGCAAGTGAACAGACTGTGCAAATTACCCAAGAACTGGCTGATGGTGCAGAAAAGCAACTAAGGAATCTGGAGGAAAGTTCAAGATCTCTTTATGAGATGTCACAGTTCATCAACCAAATTGCTCAGAACGCACAAAATGTCTCTCAAGCAGCTTCCACTTCCTCATCTGCTTCACAACAAGGCAGTCAATCCATCAAGCTTACAGTAGAGCAAATGAATACAATGGAAGAGAAAATGCTCTTACTCTCTAACAATGTTCAGGAATTGAGTAGCCATTCCAAGGAGATTCAAAGCATTCTTGATATCATAACGGGGATTTCTGCCGAAACTCACCTTCTCGCGATCAATGCTGCTATTGAAGCGGCCCATGCCGGTGAACAAGGTAGTGGATTTGCTGTCGTAGCGTCCTCCGTCCGCAAACTTGCTGAACGGTCTACTGAATCGGCGAGACAAATTGCTTCATTGATCGATTTTACCGTGGATCGAATGGAACAAACCAGCAATACAATGGACGAGGCTGCAAGAGAAGTTGCTTATGGAACAGGGCTTGTACGTAGTGTTGGTCATTCACTTACTGAAATCGAAAGTTCTGCACAATATACATCCAAAGCAATAAATGATCTTTCGGATACTGTGCGACTTCTATCCACCAACTCAGAGTTGATGGTGCAATCCCTCAGTGAAATTGTCGAAGTGGCAAATGGCACTGTTGATAACGCGCAGAGTATGTCGGCAGCTTCTCAGGAACAACTCGCTGGCATTCAAGAGGTTGACGCTTCCGCCGACTTCTTAGCCAAAATGTCTGACAATCTGCATGATCTGATCGTACGATTCAAGGTCTGATTTCACTTCATAATCACAACAAAACGCCCCCTATCCATTAACATGGACAAGGGGCGTTTCTAATCAAACCATTTATTTACCTAAGTAAGCATTCAACATCCATCTGTGTTTATCGAGTGAAGTCAAGATGCCCAGAAATAAGTCCGCAGTTCCTTCATCTTCGGCTTCTACCGCTGCTTCCATACCTTGTCTAAGCTCTTCGCTTATAGTCTCAAAGTCAGCAATTACAGCAGATACCATTTCTTCTGCACTTTCCTTACCGCTTGCTTCTTTAATGGTAGCCAGAGACAATGATTCTGTCAGTGTAGCAACAGGTGATCCACCGATAGCAAGCAAACGCTCAGCAATTTCATCCATGTTAGCTGTAACTTCATTGTACAATTCCTCAAATTTCTCATGCAGTGTAAAGAAATGAGCACCTTTTACATACCAGTGGAAGCTATGAAGTTTAGTGTACAGCACCGTTAAGTTTGCGATTTGCACATTCAGTTTACCTTGTAGTTTTTGTTCACCTTGAGTTAGAATTTGATTTGCCATTTTCTTTTCCTCCATTCAGAAATGTTAATATGAAGTTGATACGTGTAGCTAACTAAATAATGAGATACTTTAAATTTAGACTAAATCTAAATCCTGTTAATATCATACCACTTAACTTGCCTATATGCAAACTTAGTATGTAATAAATAGTTACAATCTTTTGAAGAATCCTCTCATTTCTTAAAATAAGTTTGCGCCATTTAAAGTCCGTTTATCCAAAAAAAATAAACCGGCGCAAAGCGCCAGTCTGTTGATCGAGTAAAGTTTAAATTACACTCCACTCTCACGGAGATGAAGTTTAAATTGTTCCAGACTGCGTTCGATTTGCCGAAGCCCATCTTCTACTACACGCCGGTTGACTACGTTCTCTGTGTCCAGCTTAGGTTTGTGTGCAAGGAGCTTCTTCTCTTCTTCCCAAAATGCCTGACGGCGCTGTATTTCTTTGTATTTATCCAGCAAATCCGTAATAATATCATAGAAGCGCTCATAATCAACGATGACATCATCAAGAAATCGATCGACTTCTTCTTTCTCATAACCGCGCATTTTTACATCAAAATCCTTCTCATGAATGCCAAGTGCATCCAACTTGATGCCCAATTGCTTGAATAGACCCTTCTGGTCCTCTAATTTACGTGAATAATCGTCTTGCATTGGTATCCCTCCGTACATAAGCTGACAAAAATGTTATTGATATAACTCAAGATATAATGTAACACATTCATAACTTAATTTCGATGTCATCACTTTTCTCTACCCTTGGCAGTAGCCGTTCTACTATTATGATATTCATATCACATAAATTATAGTCAGATGCCATCACACAAAAAAGGCGCCTACACTCGGCGCCTGCATGAAAGGACTATTTACTTTCACTTACTATCTTCAATTGGTTTAATTTCCTGTGGTTTCTCTTCTTCCACATAGTCCCCACGGGCACCTTTTTTGAACTCTTTCAACATCGTGCCAAAGCTACGTCCGAGTTCCGGCAATTTGCTAGGTCCAAATAATAGGAGCGCCGCAATTACCAACAACAGTAAATGTGTCGGCCGCAACAAGTTTTCAAGCACATTTATCACTCCTTAGGTATATCTTAGTAAAAATTATACTACTTTTTACAGAATAAAGGGAATCTTTCTCAATAAATTTACCATAAACCAAAACTTACTTCTGGGCATATGCTGTGTCATCAAAGCAATGCAAAGGAGAGAACATCATGGATTCATACAGTCTGTGGGCGATCATCGTTATTGGGTTAGCTTCTAACCTTGACAATGCAGGGGTCGGAATTGCTTATGGGGTCCGGAAAATTCGTATTCCGTGGTATTCAAATTTAGCTATTTCGACCATTTCATTTCTCGCCACGCTTATGTCAGGATTGTTCGGTAATTGGATTTCCACTTATATTCATCCCTGGGTTGGTCAATTCATCGGAACTGTCGTCATTGTTGGAGTCGGAATCTGGGTGCTGCTGCAACCATTTATAGAAAAAAAACACGCTCCGAAAGAGAGCGATACCAATTCATTTACCAGGCTACTTCGTAATCCAGAAGAGGCCGATAAGGACAGTTCTAAATCAATCAGTCTACCAGAATCTATCCTGCTAGGTGCAGCATTAGCTATGAATGCACTTGCTGGTGGATTCAACGCTGGCATCACCAATCTAGACATATGGTATACATCTTTATCTGTAGGGGTGTTTAGCTTTCTATTATTATTGCTATGTGCTGGGTTCGGCAAAAAATACGCCGCAGAGCGATTTGGCAATACCGCCACCGTGGTTTCGGGCTTACTGCTTATCGTCATTGGCCTAAATCAAATGTTCTAATCACGCGCCTTTACCCCGGTTATCGATACATAATGACACCATTCCGGGGTGGAGGTAATTGACAGACCATTTGTATTTTTTTTGTGAATTCTAATCTATAATATATTAGACTAGATTATTTTAAAAAGATGGGAGATATCTACTATGCAGTGGCTCTCCAATTTTGAAGGAGAATTGGAACTAGCATTCACGAAAGCTGAGAACATACTAGCAAAGCTACCCGTTACGTTTAACCGTCCTGCTCTGGCTTACCTCGACAAGTTTCATGTACTGAAGGACGGACGCTCGAAAAATTACATATGCTATCTTCTTCCCTACTGGTTAGGTGAACACGTGGAAGTACACATGACAGACAGTCAGAATTTTGCAGTAGCCAATATTTTTGGAATGATGTATTACCATTTGATCGATGAAATGATGGACGAGCCCAACGCTAAATCCACGCAACAGCTTCCTCTTGCCAACTTAATTCACCTTGAATTCATTCAAATTTATAATGGCTATTTCCCTGCAGAATCTCCATTCTGGTACTATTTCAAAAAGTACATTACAGAATGGGCCGAAGCGGTCACTCATGAGCAGCATCAGGACTATTTCCAAGAGAAGTCCAATGCCATTGCTCACAAAGCAGCCCCAGTAAAACTTTCGATTGTAAGCTCGATCTTACTTACAGGTGAGGAAGATAAAGACTTAATTACCCAACTAGAGGATGCAGTTGATACAGTATTAGTTACGCTCCAAATGGTCGATGATTGGCAAGATTGGAAGAAGGACTTGCAAGAAGGAAGCTACAATTGTCTCATCTCCATGGTGCAGTCTCAGCTACATATTCCAAAGGATAGACGTCCAACGCATGCGGAGATCGAACAAGCTCTATATTCCACTGACCTTCTATTGCGTTATGCAGAGCGGGCTGAGAGCAATCATGAGACACTGGAAGCGATTAAGCCTATAGTTCCATATTTATACCAATTCCATGGATATCTATGTGACAATGTGAAACAAGCCGCTAGACAAATAGAAGCGGAAAGACAGTTGCTACAACAAGGCGGACTGGCATATTGGTTGTCGAAAAATATATAACATAACAAGAAAATTTTGTAATATTTTTGGAAGCGATATGGAAATAATATGGATTAATGCCGTTTTTCATGTTATACTTGCTCGGTAAAACAAATCAATTTTATGAGGAAAGGGTGATTTTATGACATCAGGAGCGTCTCTTCAAAGTCAAGTTATCCAAAGAGCATGGCAAGATCCCAGTTTCAAAGCTAAGCTATTAACTAATCCAAAAGCTGCAATCCAGGAGGCACTGGGCGTAATTCTCCCGGATCATATCACAATCAAGGCTGTAGAAGAGAATTCTGATGAATTTTATCTTGTTCTTCCTCCGAATCCGTCAGGCGTCATTAAGGCAGATGTAGAACCCAAAGCAATCTGGGGATAACCCCAAATTTATTAACTAAGAGGTAGGTTTCAGAAGTATTATCTCGGAAGTTCCTTCAGGTTTTTTCGCTGCTGGGAATCGGATAGTAACTTCTGTACCTACCCCTTTTTCGCTTCTAAATGTAATTTTTCCATTCATGACCTCGATAATTCGGAAAGTCACCATTAGGCCAAGTCCCGTCCCTTTTGTTTTATTGGAAAAATACGGTTCACCTAGCCGCTCCAGTACAGCTTGATCCATTCCTTCGCCGTTATCCTTAATATGTATATACACTTGATCCTTTTCAACGTAAGCCCAGACTTGAATATCCCCTTCATCATGAAGTGCTTCAATACTATTCTTGATTATATTCACAAAAGCTTGCTTAAACTTGGATGAGTTCCCTGTGATAAAAAGATTGTTAGGAACATGAACCGTTATTTTTCCTCCCTGCAGGTTAGCCATAGGCACCAATATACCCTCAATATGAATGAATTCCTCCAAAATATCCAAGGTTGTCACATTGCCCACTTCCGGCTTGGCGAAAGTAAGGAAATCTGTAATGATCCCTGATGCTCGATCTAACTCTTCTAAGGCCATATTCAAGTAAACCTTATCCGAATTTTCTTGCTTCTCAGCAAGAAGCTGTAGAAAACCACGGGTTACCTGTAACGGATTTCGTACCTCATGAGCAACCGAAGCTGCCAATTCACTGATAATTTCCATTTTCTCCGAACGTTGAAGATCATTATTAAAGACCTCTAATTGTTTGGAGTATTCCACAACCTGCTCATGATTTTCAGCAAATCTTCTGCCCAATATCACAATTAATGCCGTTAGGAAGCTAACAACTCCCCATTTCCATAAATACAGATCATAGTAGGTGCCCTTTGAAAAGAACATGATAAGTTCTCCAACACCTAGGATGGCAAATATGATAAAACCAGCCGAGAAAATGATGGCATCCTTATTTCCCTTAATTCCATAGATGAGTGCAGTAACAATTAACACGACAAATTGAACAATCATAAGAATACCCAATATATCCATAGAGGCTATCTTATAAAGATCATATAGTTTATTCGAAGCCAGTTCGTTTACGATCATAAATGCGACGCAAAAAATGGAATATCCAATCTGAAATTTACGACATTTGCGAATTAATGCGTGATAGCCTACCCCAAAAGTTTTTTCGAAAAATAAGGTGAAGGCCGGTAGAAGAATAAACAGTGACAGATCAAACAAGGTAACGAACCATTTCCCGTAATCCTCAAACAACCAATAAGTAAACGAAGAATAAGTAAGAACAATAACACCGCTTGATAACAAGACGGAGCATAGGGATAACCAGATTGCCAAGTTTTCATAATTTAAAAATATAGTGCAAATAATCATCACTAAAGCAATAAAAATAAGAGCACTACCTACAATAAAATCAGTAATATTACCTCTGATAAATCCCTTATTCAGCTCTTGGTAGTCACCAATCTTTATCAGTTTCTGAATTCCAATCCTACTGTCAGTAGTCATGCCTACATACATGGTTTTAGAAGAATCTGATTGGCTTAGAGGAATAAGAATACTATTCGTTTCGAAATTGATTGTTCGATTCGATTCATAAACCGTAGTCTCATCGATACGGATCTTGATGTGCTGACCGTATATTTTATCAAATAAAATAGCATTGGAATCCCCTTTTAACTGAGGAAGCTCAAACTTGATCCACTCTGTTGTGACTCCTAGTGGTCTTTCAGAAGCCGGTGAGTTCACACCTTCCTCAATCCATCCATCAAGAAGCGCCAATTGGTCTTTGGAGAACTGTAAATCTAATTGATTACTCTGTATATATTCCCAATGATCAATCGCCGTGTCATATGATCTCTCATTACGATAACCTTCCAATAAAAAAATAGAGCAAACAACCGTGAATAATGCTATGCAAATGGCTATGCCTTTAAACAAGACTTTCATTACAGCACCCCTGCCAATAAAATAAGAGCTACTCTATAAAATTCGATACATTCACTTAATAAACCTTCAATAATTTGGAAATTATCATATTTCATCATTTTATGTTCCATCGTTATTTTAACGTTATTAACTTATGAACGCCATCCATAGTTTTACAGTCATAGTTCTTTATTCATATACGATACTCATTCTACATCAAAAAGACATGAATAGAGAATCATATCATTTATTTAAAATTTGTGCATTGGTTTTTGAATTCCATCCATTATTTCCTCGTTTGATCTCGTGATGTTGGGGGTAAACTCCAAGTAAGAACCTTTGATGTGGATGTGTAATATTCAAAACAGGAGGACGACAAGCATGGTGGATGACTACAAAACACCCGCAGATTATGAATATGAGAGATATGTATTGTTAAAAGGATATCGTCCTGAGAACGACATTCCAGATGCCGATTTACTGCCACATGATACTCGAGTTACACAAGGCATTAGTGAAGAGGATGAGTCTTCCACTGCCACCTACGAGGACCATAGTTCTATAGAGGGACTTCAAGATGTACCAAGTGCGGATGATATCATGGAGAACACTCCAGTTGACCCCGCCGCCCCTGATTCAGATATTATGCATGGCATAGATCTACTTAATGGTTATAACGGGGAAGATACAGAATGAATCGATATCAGTATGATGCATGACATACAAAGAACCCTGGCAATCATTCAACTAAGCCAGGGTTCTCATGTAGTACGTTTAAATTTTGTCTTCGTAAATTTTGAACTTACCAATTAATTTTTGCAGTTCCTCCGCAAGGTGACTAAGATCTGTTGATGATGAAGCAATTTCCTCGACTGAAGCCAGTTGCTCTTCTGCAGCCGCAGAGATCGTCTCCGTTGAACTTGCCACCTCTTGAGAAAGACTTCGTATATGCTGGATCGCTTGCCCTACGATGATGCCCTCATCCGCTACTTCATGGATCGCATCACTCGCAGATTGAATCACCACAGCGGCTGATGTAATCGATTGAGATATGAGAGTAAAGGACTTACCGGAGTTATCCACTGCTTCTATCCCCTCAGCAACTTTATCCTTCACTTCCTCCATTGTGCTTGCCGTTTGCTTCATCTCAGATTGGACGTGTCCAATCAACTCTCTGATTTGCTCTGCAGAATGAGACGAATCTTCCGCAAGTTTGCGAACCTCGTTAGCTACGACAGCAAAACCTCTCCCCTGCTCGCCAGCTCTTGCAGCTTCAATTGAAGCATTTAGTGCAAGTAAGTTCGTCTGCTTTGCGATTCCCGCCATAACACCAACAATCCCGTCGATATGTTCTGCCCTTTGACTCAGGGACTGAATTACCACTGCAAGCTCTTCAACCGTCTGACTAATGCTGCGGATTTTCCCCTCGGCACTAACAACCGTAGTAGTACCATGATCAGCCGAGAACATCGTCTGCGACATTGTCTTTGTAACCTCCCGCATATGCCCGGAAATATCCTCTACCTTCTGTGCCATGGAGTCGATATTCTCTTTGCCTCCTTCGACACTTTGCAGCTGTTGTTCACTTCCCGCTGCTACTTGCTGTATAGCTACAGTCACATGTTCAATCGCTCTTGTTGTCTGCTCTGCACCTGCGGATAGTTCTTCCGCTGAAGCTGACATATTATCCGTCATCTCCATGACACCACCAACCATGTGCCTTAAATTATCAACCATAAGCTGAAAATTATTTGCCAAATCGCCAATCTCATCCTGACGGAAATGATCCAACCGTTTAGTTAAATCCCCCTTACCCAAGACGGTTGTCGCTTCATTCAACTTGCGAAGGGGCTGAGTCACTGAACGTATATTCAAGAATATGATAACACCGGCTGCCAAGATAGAAGTAACGACAACAATGATTGCTGTATTCCGTATACTCTCTGTCTTACTTAGCACTTCTTCTTCGTTCAAGCTCCCCCCAATTCTCCAGCCCGTGAGTTCATTCTTCGAGAAAGCCATTTTATAATTTTTACCTTCTAAAGTATAACTCGACTCACCAACATCACTCGCAAACATCTCTTTAACAAATTCTTCGTTAGATTCTTCTCCGATGTTACCTTCAGGATTTACAAGGAACTTTTTACTATTATCTAGAATGAGAATATACCCTTCTTCGCCAACCTTCATATCCGTCATCTGGGTTAGCTTTTGGAGGTCCAAATTGAGTGAGATGACGCCCTTCCCATCTGGAAGCACTTGCGAAACGGATACCGCTATATTCCCATCGACCGAACGAAACGCTGGAGATATGACCGGCTTCGCGCCTTGTTTGAAAGCTAATATATACCAATCACGCTTTCTTGGATCAAAATCCGCTGCTAACGCATCATCAAGCGAACGAACAATTTTCCCTGTGCTTGTCCCAATATACATATCTAGAACATCTTTATGTATGGTTTTGTATTCCTTAAATTTATCCTTTATGATTCGTCCACCTTCAGCGACCTCTTTATTTACATCGTCGGAAGTGAATAGTGTTGCATAATATGAAATGTCTATCAGTTTGCTCTCAATAACTTGGTTAATAATAGCATCAGCTGAATTAACGCTCTCTAGCGCACTTGCCATCAATTCATTCTCTACCCGATTACTAGCCACCGAATAAGTAATTGTAGCTATAATGATACTGGGAACTAACAGTACGATTAAATATGAAGCCCACATGCGGTTTCTAATCGATATCATTGTCTTTTTTCTCATTACCACACCCCCAAAATACATAAATATATATTTATATTCTTTATTTATTATCGGTATTGTAGTGTATTTTTTAAATTAGCAACACTAGCTATTTATATGAAAATACTAATTTGTTCAATGAAATTAATCAGGATTGATCCATTTATTCAACAAAATAAAAGCAGAGGACAACTCCCCTGCTTTTATTTCTCTCTCATTCCCCATTTAACACACACGATTCCTGCCTGATTCTTTGGCTTGATAGAGTGCCTGATCTGCCCGTTCTATTAACTGATCCAACATAACGTCAGGGTAAGTTGCACAACCCACAGAGACCGTAATACGTATATCTGTTCCATCTGGCAGATGAAACACATGATCCTCCACATTACGACGTAACCTCTCGGCGATCATCACGATTTGTTCGCGATTGCATCGATCTACAACAACAACGAACTCCTCTCCACCTTTCCGAGCTATATGATCATTCGGCCGAAAAGAATCTCTGAGAACTTCCGCTAGCTCAGTTAGAACCAAATCGCCTGCAGGATGTCCATAGGTATCATTCACACATTTGAAATGATCAATATCGATCATAAGGAGTGTAAAGGGCGTTCTTGAATGGAGACTTAGTATCGATTTCTGCTCCATAAAGGCTTCAAATGCTCTTAAATTAAACAAACCCGTAAGAAAGTCACGATTTGCTGCTTCACTCATCAACCGCAACAAATCATCCGATCGTTTCAAATATTGCAGCATAAAATAGGTAAACACACCACCTAAAACATAGACAATACTAAATAAAGCAATCGAAAACCATTTATTATCCTCTTCTAAGGTGATCAAAAACAATATATCCGCAGTTACCATCGTTAAACCTAGCGACCAATTCCATCTCTTAAAAGATAACTTCCGTCCGCGCAGCATCATGATTGCAATTCCAAAAGAGACAAATGCATTAATTGCCGCAAGTTCAGAAGAGAAGTTCACTCCACTAAGAAAAAATAACCGATAAATGGATATGATGACCGTAGTTACAATTCCGGCTGTCCCACCACCGAGGCAAACAGAAATCAAAATAGGTAGTTGCCTAAAATCGACAAAAACAGTTTCACTAATAGGAAAGGAAAAATACATTAGAACAACGCCAAACAATCCCAGCACAATACCCAAAATCAGAGAATTAGAATCTCTGTTCAGCCTATCCTCATTCAGGTATTTACTCCTTACCATATTCCCAAAAAACAAGAAGGTAGTTAGAATAGTAAAATTATTAACCAAGCCCTCAAACATGATGATATACCTCTCAGCTAGTGAATTAGGGTTAGCAAACTACTACTAACCCGCTAATCATAGAAACACACTCTGTACAAGCATATCACACAACGGAAGTAGCCTGCATTACTCGATGACATATACAAAATTTCCCACACTGCGTATATGGTTCGCAGAAATAATACGCCGAATATACATAAGTAACTATAACTTCAATCAGGAGGGGATTACAATTCCCAATTACAGGATCATTGTTGATTTGTCAGATCGACAGTTATATTTACTCGACAATAATGTTGTCGTAAGAGCATTCCCCGTTGGAATTGGCAAGATGCTAACTCAAACCCCCGAAGGGGATTACGTTATCATTAATAAGGAACCTAATCCTGGAGGACCCTTTGGGGCATTCTGGATGGGCTTGTCCAAACCTCATTATGGCATTCATGGTACCAATGATCCTTCCTCAATTGGGAAAGAAGTATCGCACGGTTGTATCCGAATGCACAATGAAGATGTTCTAACACTGGCAGCTCTTGTTCCCATCGGAACTAGGGTAACAATCCGTCCCTGAATGATTCTCCTTTATCTATTCCACGTGATATAATGTCATGAGAATATTGAAAAGGGTGAACAACGATGAGCAACGGTGCGATAGCCACCGGTCAAGAACCCGTCAGGCTATGCCTCCTGGCGGGTAAAATCATGCTGCAAAGTGGAGCGGAGACCTACCGAGTCGAAGACACGATGAGTCGGATGGCAACGGCTATGGGACTAGTCTCCTCCCATAGTTCCGTGACTCCAACCATGATTATATTTCAATCCGGGGAGACAGAACCCGCTAAGTTGGTCCGGATTGCTGATCGAACGACTGATTTGCAGAAAGTTTCCGCAGTCAACGACGTTTCGCGCAAACTGAGTAGCGGGGATCTTTCGGTCGCTGTAGCTCATCAAATGCTCATCGAAATTGATTTATCCACACATGCTTATCCTGTCTTTTTACAGATTACTGGTGCTGCGATTGCGAGTGGTTGCTTCACTTTAATGTTCAAGGGAAGTTTTCCTGATTTTATTCCTGGTGTCCTCTGCGGTGGACTTGCCTTCTCGGCATTTATTCTCTTCCACCGCCTCGTGAAGGTTAAATTCTTTGCTGAGTTTACCGCCTCGTTATTAGTCGGGCTATTGGCTATGCTACTAGTAACCCTTGGGATCGGAGTCTCGTTAGATAAGATTATTATTGGCTCGGTTATGCCGCTCGTTCCTGGACTTGTCATTACGAATGCAGTTAGAGATCTCATGGCTGGACATCTAGTTTCCGGTTTATCTCGTGGTGCTGAAGCTTTTCTCACTGCCTTCGCCATTGGCGCAGGTATCGCAGTCATGTTCACATTTTTCTGACATATGGAAGGACGGTCTTAGATCAATATGGCACTTGCCGTGCAGTTTCTAGCCAGCTTTATTTCATCTGCAGCTTTCGGTATGTTATTTAACACTCCGAAACGAACCTTATTCAAGTGTGGTATATCCGGCATGTTAGGTTGGATGACTTACATCATGGTCGGGTTCTACTTAGACTCACTGTATTCCACTGTAATCGCCACTTTTATCGTTGGTGTCGTCAGCCAATTATTTGCACGATTATCTAAGAAACCTGTAATCGTGTTTAGTGTCGCAGGAATTATCCCGCTAGTCCCAGGTGGTCTCGCCTATGATGCCATGCGGAAGTTTGTTGAGAATGAATATAACACAGCCGTTCAGCTTGCGGCACAAGCCTTTCTGATCTCAGGTTCAATTGCTATTGGTCTTGTATTATCTGAGGTTATGAATCAAATGATTACCAAAACCATAAGAAGGCGACCTAAAATGGGATCAGGACCTATTACTTCAAACGGCGATTCACAACAGAAAGTAGCTGAAATACAAGATGATACTGGAGATATTACTTGATGTAGTCTTACCTATCTTTGTACTAATTGGACTTGGAGCATTGATGCAACGCGCCTTTCGCCTCGATCTATATACACTGGCCAAAATTAATTTCTATTATGTGACGCCAGCAGCTGTATTCCTGAGTCTCTATCATTCTGATATGTCCCCCGAACTATTGGGAAACGTCACTCTTTTTTATGTCTTATACATACTTCTATTATATTGCGTCAGCATGCTTGTCAGCCGCAAGCTTAACATGTCTCCGGGAATGAGAGCAGCCTTCACGAACAGTCTGATTCTTGATAATTCCGGTAATTATGGATTACCAATAAATAACCTAGTATTCAAGGGTGATCCCCTAGCTACCTCACTTCAGGCACTGATCATGTCATTTCAAAGTCTGGTCACCTTCACCTATGGTGTCATGTCCGTGCAAAGGGCCAAGTCTGGCGCTAACCTCAAGGCATCCTTGATTGGTTTTCTGAAAATGCCGGTCCCTTATGCCCTCGTTCTAGGTATCGCCTTTCACTGGCTAGACATTCCATTGCCAGAATTCATCGGAAAGCCTCTCGGCTATATAGCTGACTCGATGGTCGGAATCGCACTGCTCACATTGGGAGCCCAAATCGTTAAATACCCACTTCAACTGGACCGGATTGAAGTATATTTCAGTGTGTTCCTCCGTCTGCTGATCGGTCCAATCATAGGTTTTATGCTTGTATTACTACTTGGTCTAAAAGGAATTCCAGCTCAGGCTCTACTGATTGCCTCCAGTATGCCCGTTGGAGTCAACACAGCTATCTTGGCTGAAGAGTACAATAATGAACCTGAATTCGCCGCACAAACCGTACTTCTCTCTACTATTCTGAACGTTATTACGATCACGATTATCATTTCTTTGGCGAAATACGTAGGTTAATCTATAGGCTTGGCATAGTAAACGTACAACTTATGTATACATAAAAGGAGATGACCTGCGAATCGCAGGCCATCTCCTTAAATCGTTAACTACTATGACTCGCCGACGTTAACCCCCGGCTTCCCATTCATCTCAAATTCCGTCTGATAAAGCTCTCGAACCATTCGGCGAAGAAAATGACTCTCTTGATTTCCCAGTCCATATTGGTTTTCCCTGGTGACCATCTCACCAATCCGTCGTTTCAACATTTCACTCCGACGTACCAACACGTCATCATAAGCCAAGTAAGCCAACTCCTCTATACTTTATAGTCATGCTGATGTGTGTCCAAAAGTTATTGTGTGATCCATATTGATCTTTTGAACTACCTCTATAAGTATATAGACATTATTTCTTAAGGGAAAACATGCTGAAGGCTCTTAAGACTAGATGAACGGGCATCCTTCTTAACCTGAGGCCCTCACCGGAATGATTCTTAAACATCCTCTGTAATCCTCCCATATCGTTCCTTACATTTATAGCTACAGTACAACTAAAGAACTTTGGGGTAAAATTGTTTCAATGATGTCATGTTACGGTTATTGAAACCTTTCGCTACTCAGATCGTATCGTTTATTATGTTTCGAATTGTTCACTTCTTGATCGTTTAGTTTCTGGGAATACTACACAAAGTATTTAAACTAGAAATTACAACGAAAGCTATTTATTTATTTTAAAGGGAGGAAATCAACTATGAATTCCAAAGGAAAAGGCTGTCTGATACCACTCGTCATCGTCATAGGGCTCATTGTCATTCTCATAGCGGTATTTGCAGGCAACTACAACAAATACGTTACCGCTTCAGAGACAGTAGACCAGGAGTGGAGCAAAATTGAAGTACAACTACAGCGTAGATATGACCTCATCCCCAACCTCGTCAATACGGTAAAAGGATATGCAGCACACGAAAAAGATGTCATCAAATCCGTATCCGATGCACGGGCTGCACTAGGAGGAGCACGTACCCCGAATGAAATAGCTGAGGCCGACGGACAACTTCAAAATGCTCTGAGTCGACTCTTAGTTGTTGTGGAGAATTATCCGAACCTGAAGGCTGACGCTCAGTTCACTCAATTAATGGATGAACTAGCTGGTACAGAGAACAGGATCGCGGTGGCACGAGTGGACTATAACAATGTCGTAGCTGATTACAACAAACTGATCAAGCGTTTTCCAGGGAATTTAATGGCCGGTATACTTGGCTTCGACAAAAAAGATTACTTCGAAACGACTCCAGAATCGAGAAATAATCCTGAAGTAGATTTCGGAACGGAGGATACCTCACTACGCTTCAATAACAACACAGCCGTTTCGGCGAGAACTGGGGCATGAATCATTTGAGACTTGATTCTTTCATTCAGAACATAGTCCGGCGTCATGGGCGATACCTCAGGGTATTGACCCTGATGCTCGTCCTGCTCCTGTCGCTTGCCCCAATGGTCAGTGCGGCTCCGGCCATCCCTGAGCCTCGTGGTGATATCTACGTTCAGGATTTCGAGAATCTACTGTCCAGAGAGCAAACTAATGAACTTATCAGACTTGGTAGAGCACTTGAGGATCGTACAAAGGCGCAAATTGGAGTACTAACCGTAACGACACTAGATGGTTACACGGTTGAAGAATATGCCCTACAGGCGCTTAGAAAATATGGACTAGGTGACAAGAAGCTCAACAACGGTGTACTCCTATTATTATCGATGGAAGACGGGGAACCTGGTAATCGCCCGCTTCGCATTGAGGTAGGATATGGACTAGAAGGAGCCTTACCCGACGGTAAAGTAGGTCGAATTCTAGATAATGTAACTATCCCATATTTGGTGAATAATCAGCCTGGTGAAGCCATTGTAGAAACCTATAAGACGTTATATAACGAAGTAGCCAAAGAATATGGTGTACAAGACCAATTAACTCCGCAGAATATTTCGGTACCGCAAACCACAGATAACCAAAAAAGAGATCTACCGATTGGCTGGATCATCCTAATTGTCATCTTTCTCGCGATAGACTTCATTTTCTTCCACGGTACTCTAACGTTCTTCCTCTTCAGTATACTTGGTCGTGGCGGTGGACGCGGTGGTGGTGGCGGATTTGGCGGTGGCGGTCGCGGAGGAGGAGGCGGTTCCTCTGGTGGTGGCGGTGCAAGTCGAAGATTCTAAATGATCTTGTCCAATAACACCCCCTCCCGGTATAATGGTCCGTACATACCATGCGGAGGCTTAAACTATATTCTCCGCTTAAAGGGGAGAGTCTGCATCTTATGAAATCCAACACAACACAAAGAGCAGTTTTTTTTGATTTAGACGATACACTTTACGATCACTTAATCCCTTTTCGCCTTGCACTGCAAACTATTCTGTCGACTGGCGATGATTTCCCTTACGAACCCGCTTATCACCGGATGCGCTATTACAGCGATAAGCTATCCGCAGAGTACGGAGGAACACCAACACTGGAGCGTGATTTGGAAGCTATGCGTAATAGCCGCTTCCAGCTCTCGCTCGCCGAGTTCGATATTACAATTCCTACAGAGCAGGCTGCAGCTATACAAGCCGAGTATCTTAGTAAACAATTCGAAATCGAAATGTTCGATGGAGCACTACAATTGATACAACAGTTGCAAACTCAAGGGGTTCTCGTTGGAATCATTACAAATGGTCCCCCTGAACACCAGATGAACAAAATCCATGCGCTAGATCTCTTGAACATCATTCCAATTGAACAGATCTTTATCTCAGGTGCACTCGGTATAACAAAACCTGACCGTAAGCTATTTGATCATGTCGCCAATAAATTTGGATTGATCGCTTCCAACTGCTATTATGTTGGTGATTCTTGGCGCAACGATGTCGTTGGTGCCTCAAGTGCTGAATGGAACGTTATTTGGTTCAACCACCGAGGGGTACAACCTGAATCCGCACATCGCCCCCATCATCGCTGCGCTAGCTATGCTGATTTGACGGCTTGTTTGCTTGGGAAGAACTAAGGTCATTATTCTTTGTGAAAGCTCAAAGAGACTGGTTTCAAGTAGGATCGATCTACTTGAAACCAGTCTCTTATATTTATTCAAGGCCTTTTCCCCTACCCTAGCAGTGCTTTACGAACGCTTAGAATATACTTTGATTGATCTAACGGGTTAACCCCTCTTCGAGTTCGCTCAGCTACTACATCACTAGGACATTCTTCATAACCAGCGAAAAAAGATGTAAACGTGCTTCGACCCTTTGTATATGAGCTTAATTCAATTGGATAATCAATGGAGGTTGCTACTGGCAAATAGCCTTCGATTACCATTCGATCTCCTTGAAGTACTGGTGGCTCAAACGTTCCCCGCATTTGTACCAAATCGTTCATGACCCGCCCCCCATTCTCCTCGGGTACAACGATCCGAATCCGCAGGATAGGTTCAAGCAATATAGTCCCTACGTTTGCCAAACCATCCATAATGCCCATCGGAGTAGCGACAGCAAAATCAAGTGGATGAGTATGCCATACATGATGCTGTCCTTCGATCAAAGTCACCTTCAAATCCGTAACTTCCCATCCCAATAATCCTTGCTGTAAGGCTTCGGGTACGCGCCTTGCTACTTCATTCTGATATTGGAGCAACAAGTCATCTGTTCTTACCTGAGCATCATATTGTAGACCACTGCCCCGCGGCCCTGGTTCGATGCGGAAGCG
Organism: Paenibacillus segetis; assembly: GCF_014639155.1. NCBI lineage: Bacteria > Bacillati > Bacillota > Bacilli > Caryophanales > Paenibacillaceae > Paenibacillus > Paenibacillus segetis. The sequence goes on along the minus strand of NZ_BMFT01000001.1, from coordinate 579,726 downwards.
AAGAACCGCCCAGCACGGCTTAGGCATCGTATAAGCAATATATCCTTCCCCCACCGACTTCGGTGTCTCTTTATAAATAACCGACGGCTTACCAAAAGTCACCTGCAGACCGTACCTTGTCTCCAGTACACTACTCAATATCTCAAGTTGAATAGGTCCCATTACCTTTACATGTAGTTCCCGTTCATCCTGTAACCACTGGACATCCAAGAGTGGATCTTCATCGGATAATTCCTGAAGTGCCTGCACAACCTTGGGATAGTCCACCTCGTTGTTCCAGTGCGCCCGAACGGTCAATAGTGGGATGGCTAACTTTGCTTCAGCGGGAATTGAATCGGGTACCCCAAGCACATCACCAATGCGAACATGAGCTAATCCACAAACGGCTGCAATATCTCCCGCCATTAATAATCCCAGATCCTCACTTTGACCCCCATCTACTTTGCGAATCTGCGTAACTTTTTCTTGGATGCTCTGTGTGTGATTGATGATCATATCTCGATTCCGCAAGGTACCTTCGTATAAACGAACGAATGCCATCCGGCCCATACTCTTGTCTCGTTCAATTTTGAAGACAATCCCGGACAATGGCGACTCTGCATCACCGCCCGCTTCAGGTAAATAAGCGACCATCGCGTCCAATAACGTGGTAATTCCAATTCCTTTGGCGGCCGATCCGTACAGCAATGGAAATATGTTTGCAGATTTTGACCAATTCACCGCATATTCTCGCCATTGTTCCAAGGAAATATCTTCGCCGCTAATATATGACTCTAAAAGGGATTCATCCCGTTCAGCCAAACTTTCAAACAATGACTGCTGAGCATCAGGATCAGCATCAGTGGACCATAAATCTACTGCGGTGTAAAAATCTTGTTCATGTCCGAGTGGCAATTGGATCGGTAGAACATCCGGAGACAGATAAGTTCTAATTTGCTCCAACACTCGCTTCGAATCTGCACCAATCCGGTCCATCTTATTCACAAAAATCAATGTAGGTATTTTAAGCTTCCGCAGTGCATTCCAGATCAATTCGGTCTGCGGCTGCACTCCTTCCACCGCTGAGATGATTAATACAGCACTATCCATCACTCTTAGTGAACGCTCGACCTCCGAGAGAAAGTCGACATGACCTGGCGTATCCACAAGGTTGATTTGAACGTTCTTCCAAGTAAATGAAGTCATAGCCGCCCGTACAGAAATTCCCCGCTGTCTTTCAATATCCATTGAATCCGTTACCGCGGTACCTGCATCCACACTACCCAAAGCCCGGGTTCGTCCACTTTCGTATAGAATATGTTCGGTCGTTGTGGTCTTACCCGCATCTACATGGGCAAAAATACCCACATTAAGCCGTTTGGCGCCTGAAAGTGTCATCGATGATTAACTCCTATCGTATAAGTCCAATAAATGAACTGCCTAGTATACTTATACTAAGACGGAATCTCCAGAATGTCGACGCCATAGGCTTCCATGTCCAATATATTTTCTCTGGAGCATCCATACAGCACACTGGGGTAGGAATAAAACTTCTCTTTTCTCTTAGCAAGGATGTATATAATCAACTAACTGGAGAAATTCCAATCTATTCCCTCTGTCCCCGAATAGAAAAAAGGCTGCCTCTGCTTCATCCATTAAGATGAAATATGCAGAAGCACCCCTCATTCACAGCCTTCATTCAAGATTGAACACACTGAGATATAGAATCATGTTGTTCTATCTTATTTAACCTTATTTTTTGAGCTTATCCCAAGCATTTTGCATACCTTGCATCCAGCCGTTCACATCCACTTTATTAGCAATTAATTGTTGAATTACGCTGGCGAATTCCTGAGTAACACCATCAGGGAATTTAGAGGATTGCAAGCCATACACTTTATCTGCTTTAACATACTCCCATACGTCTGCACCTAACATACCGATATCTTCAGGAGTTGCCGGAATTGTAGATAGAGCAGGGATGAATTTCCATTTCTTCGCAATGTACTCTTTACCCATATCAGAAGTTACCAACCAGTTAAGGAATATCTTAGCTTCTTCCTTCGAGCCAGAATCTTTATTCACAACAAGGTTAGCTGGAATACCCACGGTCAACTTGTCGTTCTTCTCAGCATCATCACTAATTGGCATAGGGAACATACCGATGTTCATATCTGGATTAATGTTGTCGATCAGGGTTTGCGACCAGTTACCTTCTTGCATCATGGCAATTTCACCATTGGCGAACATCGCTAAATGAGTGTTAGCATCTGTGGTCAAAGGATTCTTTTGACCGTATTTCACAGTAAGGTTAAGCAAGTTGCTCCATTCTTTGAAACGTTCATTACCAACGATGGTTGTCGTTCCTTCATTCAGACCTTTGATAAAGGCGTCCACATCATCTTGTTGTGAGAATGCAACGCTGATCCCTTGGTTCCCGATCAACCACCATTCCTGATATGCGTTACCAAAAGGAATTACGTTAATGGCTTGTAATTTTTTAGCAGCTTCTTCAAGCTCACTGATTGTTTTTGGAGTTTCGGTAATTCCAGCCTTCTCAAACAAATCTTTGTTATATACATATCCAATACCTTCAAGGTTCATGGCCATACCATACACTTTGCCGTCTTTCGTCATAGGCTCTGCAGCCAAAGGAATTAGATCTTTTACCCATGGTTGATCGGACAGATCTTCTAGCTTGTCCATCCAGGTATCCATTTCAGCATATCCACCATTGGAGAAAATATCAGGTGCATCACCAGAAGCGAACTTCGTTTTCAAAGCTGCACCGTAGTCGGCACCGCCACCTATCGTTTGTATATCAAGCTTAATATTCGGATATTCCTTTTCAAACTCTACCTTTAGCTCATTCAGACTTTCAACAATTTCGGTTTTGAACTGAAATATTTTAACTGTTTTAACTTCACCAGTTTTGCCAGCGCTTCCATTTCCAGCCGAGTTTGATGTATCCGTGTTTTTATTACCACCACAAGCTGCAAGCAGCATACTCATTACCAACATAACTGATAAGAACATTCCAAGCCGTTTCTTCGTCATTTCTGATCTTCCCCCTTGTAGTTTTTATTCTAACTTATTTATTTGGAACGGTGTCCTCTGGTGAAGGGATTAACCCTTCACCGAGCCTGCCGCTATTCCCTCAACGATGTAACGCTGCATGAACAAATAGAACACAATGATCGGTGCAATACCAAGCACGAGCGCCGGTAGAGCCAAATCCCACTGCTTCGTATATTGCCCAAAGAATGAGAATGTAGCTAGTGGAATCGTTCTTAAGTTTGGACTCTGTAGAATGAGTGACGGTAGTAAGTAATCATTCCATATTCCTAGAGCATTCAATACGATAATGGTCATTAACATGGGTTTGAGCAAAGGCAGTACAATTCGGAAGAATACCGTAATTGGATTACATCCGTCAACCGTAGCCGCTTCTTCGATCTCAAGTGGTACGGATTTAATAAAGCCGTGGAACAAGAAGATTGCCATTGGAACGTTAAGACCTAGGTAAGCTATCAACAAGCCGATCATGCTGTTGTTAACACCTAAGACGTTTACAATCTTCAGTACAGGTATCATGATCGTTTGAAAAGGAACGACCATTGCTGCCACAAACAATAGAAGCAAAACTCTATTGAATTTGGAATCCGCGCGAACCATTCGGTAGGCGGCCATTGCACTAATTAACGAAATCAATAGAACGCTAATAATGGTAATGGTCAAGGAGTTGACAAAGGCTTCCGAGAAGCGTGCTAGGTCCCAGGCTTTGGCGTAGTTAGCCCAGCTGAATTTAGTTGGCCAACTAGCAGCATCACTCAGGATCTCACCGAATGATTTCACCGAATTCACGAACAAGAAGTAGAACGGAGCTAGGAAAATAAAAGCAATGACGACCATAATGATCTCTGTCGCAATGTTCCATCTGCTCTTGGCTTTCGTCTCCATTATGCTTCGACCTCCTTGCTCTTCGTAATACGCACCTGAATGATGGTGATAATAGCCACGATCAGGAAGAACAATAATGCCTTAGCTGTACCTAGACCGTATCGGTTATTTAAAAAGGCTTCGTTATAAATATTAAGTGCTACAGATTCGGTCGATTTGAATGGACCACCTTTTGTCAGTGAAAGGTTAAGGTCGAACATTTTGAAGGACCAAGATATCGAAAGGAATAGACACACCGTCACAGCTGGCATAATTAAAGGAGCGATAATACTACGTAGAACCTGGAAGCGAGTAGCTCCGTCAATTTCCGCTGCCTCCAGCACATCCTTGGAAACATTACTGAGTGAAGCAATATAGACAACCATCAAATATCCTGAAGACTGCCAAATGAAGACAAGGACAATTGCCCAGAAGCCTGTGGTCGCATCACCTAACCATGGGAGTTGGAAGAAGGACCATCCTGTAAGGTCTCCTAAGGTTGAGAAGCCTTTAATAAAGATAAACTGCCATATAAACCCTAATAGTAAGCCCCCAATTACATTGGGCATGAAGAAAATTGTTCGAAGAGCATTTCTCATTTTAAGTGGTTTAGTCAGAAAGTAAGCCAGAAAGAAGCCCACAAGATTCGTCAGAACTACGCCAAGTAAAGTAAATCGTAAAGTGAACCAAAATGAAGACCAAAAGTCAGCGTCGTTTGTAAATATATTACGAAAATTATCAAATCCAACCCAAATGACATTCCCGGAAACTCCGTTCCAATCTGTAAAGGAATAATACATCCCCATCAAAAATGGAACTATCATCATTAAGGTAAAGAACACGGTAGCTGGACCAACAAAAAAGAGCTGTTGACCAAACTGGGACCATTTTTTACCACGCATAATAGCCCCCCCCTTTCCATATCAAGCTTTGTTGTATACTGTTATTATGTACAATAAACAACTCATCTTACACCGACGTAAATGACCACTAAGGTGTAATATATTGATCGGAAGTGACTCCATATGAAATGGAACAGCATTCGCACCAAACTTATTGTTTTCATGCTACTTCCTACAATTCTATGTATAGTAGCTACAATGATCGTCAGTTATACCCATACCACACAATCCCTTAGAACTAGAGCCGTCGAAGAGAATAAGGATCTACTATACCAAGGTTACCGTAATATAAATAGTCTCTTGGAAGAGCTCAATCGGATTTCGCTCTCGGTCTATTCTGATTCTGATTTTTATCGACTGCTCGAAAGTGGTTACGATGATATGTCGTCCAATATTGAGATTTATTCGTCACTAAATTTCATTTCTTCATCAATGCCGGACATTTTTCAAGTGTATTTGTATGGTGTAAAAGATAAGAAAGCTACGCTATTTGCGCAAAATGTTTCAAGACGTTGGCAAGGGATTGCCCCTTACGTAGACTCAAATATAACAGGGACCCAACCGCTTGAGATTCAGAGTACTCATATAAGCCATAACTATGGTCTGACTTCTCCTTTACCACAAGCAACTAAAGATCAAGTAATTTCGCTACACCGACGTATCGAGAGAATACCATCCAACCAAGCTTTAGGTTATTTATCTATTGATTTAAAACTATCTGCCCTTACTGAAATCCTTGAACAGTTATATGATCAGAACCAAGAGGACCTATTTCTTGTGGACCATCAAGGTAATATTGTGTATACAAATCAGTCGGATGTAATCGGGAACAAGCTACAAGCGAAATGGTATGACAACCAAATTTTGAAGGGCGACCAAGAACAGGGATATTTTGAAATGGACAAAGCTGTATTCATTTATCAAAAAATTATAGGACCCGGTGCCGACTGGACCTTAGTCAAGAAGATTCCCGTTCCTTACCTGCTACGCGAAGCAAACGAAGCGGTGAAGATTAACCTCTTACTGCTGGCACTTTCACTTATCATCATCATTACGGCTATTATTTTGATCTCTATCAAAATAACCGCACCAATCAAACAGCTAACACGGTATATGAATCAGATTGAAGCCGGTAACCTTAACGTAAATATTACTCCTGCGGGTAACGATGAGATCGGTATCGTGACACGGCGATTTGGTAGCATGATGGATACCATCAACAACTTAATTCTGAAGGAATATAAATTGGAACTTTCGAACAAAACAAACCAGCTACGTGCGCTACAAGCTCAGATTAACCCGCATTTTCTCAATAATACGTTGCAAATTATTGGCACTCTCGCACTTGAGCTCAAGGTGCCACAAATATATGCGCTACTCTCGGCGCTAGCAAAAATGATGCACTACAGTATGCACAATAATGATCAGACAGTGACTCTCCACGATGAATTGGAGCATGTAAAAGCTTATATCGAGCTACAAAAGGAACGGTTTGAAAATAAATTTAGTTTCAGTTACGATGTGGAAGAATCTCTTCTGTCCGTCCCGATGCCTAAAATGATTCTTCAACCCATTGTTGAAAATTATTTCAAGCATGGATTCCGTGGAACATCAAATGGAGCGATAGAATTGAAGGCATTGCCGCTTCCAGCAAATCGTGTAGAAATTTGCATCGTTAACAATGGTACGGGGATTCCTCTAGCTAAGTTAGAATCCCTTCGCACGGAATTGGAGCAAGCTAATCTTAGGGATATTAGTCCAACTGACGATACAGAAAGTCTTAGACAAACTCCAGGTCCACGTATCGGTCTTACGAATGTACTCACTCGTTTGCAATTAGTATGCGGTGAGGATGCTTCTCTGGAAATCGACAACTTGGAAGCCGGGGGTATTATGATCAGATTAGAATTTGACATCAGGAGTGGAGCGTGAGGTTGTAGATGAAGGCACTCATTGTGGATGACGAGGCACGTGTACGGAAGGCTGTACGCTTACTCGTAGATTGGACAACCCATGGAATCGATGAAATTATCGAGGCAAGTGGTGGAAACGAGGCTATTGAAATTATCCGGCAAAGTAAGCCTGCCTTGGTCATTATGGACATGATGATGGATTTAGGCCATGGTATGGAACTCATATCTTGGGTCAGTGAATTTTCTGGAACAACTAAATTTATCGTCGTAAGTGGACATAATGACTTTGAATTTGTTAGACAAACCTTACGTCATGGTGGGATCGATTATATCTTAAAGCCAATTGAACCAGATGCTATCAACACCGCCGTTGCCAATGCGGTAGCTGCTTGGCGTAATGAAGAACAAGAAAGAAAGGATCAACAATTACAGAACATTCGTATTAACGAATTTAGACCGATTTATGGCGAAAAACTACTCTCTGCACTCATTGATGATCCGGTAACTGCTGAGGCTTCACTTCGTCGCTTGCGAATTGAAGGAGTTATCCCAGACAAAGCAGGCATCTGCCAACTCCTATTGTTGCAAATCGATATTAGTGACAGTCCGCTCCTGACAAGATTCGGTGGAGACATTGAGCTTTTGCAGTATTCCATCATTAATATTTGTAATGAGTTTCTTCAGCCTTCTAGGCTTGGAGTTGCTTTTCATTATTGGAATGCCCCGGAAATTGCTGTACTATTATGGGACCTTCACGAATCACCGATTGAGATCGTACGAAAAATCAATGAAGGTATCTTCCATACCTTACAAAGACGAATGCATTTTGGAATCAGTCATCCAGGAGTGTTACCTACTAGTCTACCTATTCAATATAAAGATGCTGCCGAAGCTCTCAGACGCCGGAATCTGCTTCATCCGGAAGAATATCATCACTTCACGACCAAAGAACCTGGAACTATTCCAGGTTCCCAAACGTACTTTTCTATTGTGAAAGAGGATTGGAAGATGGCGATCATGAGCGGGCAATCCGAAGCATTGGCAACCACCGCACAGCGTTGGATAAACGAACTTAGTAAGGGAGGCGTAATAACACCAGAAATGTTATACACCTGGAAGGATGATGCACTCCTATTCCGTTCACAACTGCTGCGTGAAACTTTGGGTGGGGATGCAGAACAGGCTCTAGCTGAGCTTGAACGCGCCGACCTTGAACATCCGGCACCGCATGCAAATGGTTATTCTTTCTCCTTATTTGCTTGGCGTGACTGGTCCTTTGAGTTGATGCAGCGCATCATGCTGAAGATATCAGCATGCCAAGTCAAAGAGAAGAATACGATGAATAATATCGTCAAGTATATTGAACAGCGTTACCAAGATGACCTGTCACTACAAGAGATCGCAGGGAAGTTCTTCGTTAGCCGCGAATACATATCGCGTAAATTCAAACAAGAGTTTGGCATCAACTTCTCGGACTACATCGGAAAGTATCGAATTGATAAAGCAAAGCTGCTTATGCAAAATCCCCATCTCAAATTATCGCAAATCTCCGAGATGGTTGGTTTTCACGATGTAAAATACTTTAGTAAGGTCTTCAAGAAACAAGAAGGCGTCTCACCTAAGACCTATCGAAGTAAATTAATACCCTAATTACCTACTCTCTCTCAGGTACCAACTCATAAATGCTTCACAAATCGCTTTACCTGCTACGCCATTTGGATGTGGATCATATTCTGAACTCATGTATTCAGGCTTCAGCAGGTTATCGTTGGGCGCAGCCTGAGAGAGAACATTAGCAACGTCGAATACCTGACCTACTCCTTCAGGTGGATTCGTAAGGATCGTTTGATTTACCTTGCGCCATACATCCTCTTGTTCATCTCTAAAATTAAACGTTGGCACTGTGAACATAATAATTTCTGCCTTCGGGTTCTGCTCTTTTATTTTGGACACAATCGTTGTCAGGTCTGTTAATAGTTGCTCTGCGCTCCGTTTGCCGATATCAATGTCATTAACACCAAGGGTGATGATCACCTTGTTCCCTTGCTTAGCTTTAAATAGCCATGATCCATCCGATGCCGTATCGTAGGCCCTACCCCATCCTGAACCAATATTCCATACCCCAACATTTGTACCCATTTCTTCTGCAATCCTCGCAACCCAATATTCATATGCGTCTTTGGTAGTGCGAACGCCCTGTGTTATGGAATCGCCCAAGAATACAATATGCTCCGCCACATCTTTCTTATAGCCAATATAACTAGGGAGTACCAACAAGTTGTCTGATTCCGTAAATGAAACAGCAGACTCCTGATGCGCTACATTTCCTGGAGCATCATAAGCCGTTACGAGCATCTGCTCTACGTTATACGGAACCGTCATTTCAGGTGAACTTGTACTAATCGTCCAAGTAAAGGATAGATAATGCCCTTCGGGTAGATGAATACAAACTTCATCACTCCAGAACTTCTCACCGGGTGTTACTCTTTTGGTATCATGACCTGCAAAAGTGACTGGAATTTGAGAGCCCTCTACTACATCACCACTAGGGGTTTTCCCACCATCTGCCACAAAAGCAGCCTCGATCAGCCATTCTCCCCCTAACTGACTGCCTCTAGCAATTTCTCCCATATCCCAAGTCGAATCTATAGCATTACTGTGCCAAAATTTCAGATTCAGTGGTCCATTCTCTCTGAGTTTAATATAAGTCCGATAGGTGTGCGTAAATGCACCATCCTTGTTCATAATATAATTTGTTGTCGTAGAAACAACGGTTGCTGAAGTATAGTCCCCCCGCATAATTAATTCATTATTTTGCCCGCGACCGCTTATAGCTCCATTGATATCCATCGTAAGTCCTCCATAGTTGAGTATGTATATAACACTTTTTCAATATAGCTGATAACCTATAATAATTCAAAGAAGCGACGCCAAGAGGCGTCGCCATGTATCGTTTCTCACATTGTTATTTATCCAATAGGCCTTCCGTCAGTTCTTTTCCACCGTACCATTTCTCCATGATGTAATCCGTATTGTGCTCAAATAAGTCTTTCAAAAACTCTACTTCAAGTTTCAGATCTTCACCGATGTCATAATCGAATGTATGCTTTGGCCATTCATAATTTGCTTTTGCAGCAATTGGAGCAGCCAGCAACAGAGCATCCACTAATCTCTTACGATTTATTTTCTTAACTCTCATATTATTAATTCCTCCTCACTTTCTTATATCGACAGAAAGCAGGCTATCTTTTATAAATTACAAGATTCGGTTCAAGAACGCCTTCGTTCGCTCATGCTTAGGATGGCCAAATAACTGTTCCGGTGTACCAGATTCGATAAACTGGCCATCCGCCATGAATACAACTCGATCCGCAACTTCTCTCGCGAATCCCATCTCGTGTGTCACGATGACCATCGTCATCTGCTCCTCGGCAAGTCTCTTCATAACCTCTAATACTTCACCAGTCAATTCGGGATCGAGTGCTGAGGTAGGTTCATCAAACAGCAGGATTTCAGGGTCCATCATTAATGCCCGCGCAATCGCCACACGCTGTTTCTGACCACCTGAAAGATGGTGTGGATACACTTCCCTTTTATCTGACAATCCTACCTTCTCTAACAGAGCAGAGCTCTTACTGCGTAACGCAGCTGCTGGTTGTCCCTTCACTAGCTTCGGAGCCAGCTCCAAGTTGTCTTGTACGGTCAGATGCGGAAACAGATTAAAATGTTGGAATACCATGCCCATACGAGCCGTAATCCCTTTGATTTGCTGCACACTGGAATAGTGTCCTTCTTTGACAATATAATCGTTATCAATTTTAATACTGCCACCGTTTACCTCTTCCAAATGGACCAGACTACGTAACATCGTGCTTTTACCAGAACCTGATGGACCAATAACGGCCACAACCTCACTTTGCTGGACTTCAAAAGAAACATTCTTTAACACTTCAAGATTTCCGAAGGATTTCTTGAGATTCGTAACTTCGATGATCGCCATATTAAGCCAGTCCCTTTATTGAAATTTGAATTTTCGCTCAAGCCATTTGAATAATAGAGTTAATACGAGAGTCATGAGTAAATAGATAATTCCGGCGATAAAGAACGGCATAATTGTAAAATCACGGTTCACTGCAGTCTGTGCAAAATGCAGTAACTCCGGTACAGCTACGGCATAGAGTAGTGCTGTATCTTTTACCATTGTAATAGATTCGTTAGACACGGCAGGTAAGGCAACCCTGAACATTTGTGGCAGCACAATTCGAGTCATCGTATGCCAGCGTCCTAGACCAAGCACTTGCGCGGCTTCATATTGGCCTTTATCTACGGACAACAAACCACCTCGGAAAATTTCAGCAAAATATGCAGCATAATTAAGTGTGAACGCCAGACAAGCTGCAACAAAACGGTCCATAACTAAATATTCACCAATCACTGGAATAACCGGGAGTCCAAAACAGAAGAATAACATCTGCAGGAGCAGTGGTGTTCCTCGCATGATGTAGATGTACCCATTCGCTAGCCAAGCTAACGGCTTGATTGCACTCTTCACCATGAGTGTAAATACGAATCCAAGTGGAATCGAGGTCACAATGGCAAGCAGGAATAACAAAATAGTCGTTCGTGCTCCTTCTAACATGGGTCCTGTAATTCTGATTAAATATTCCAAGCTCATATACTCGTCTCCTCAATAACAAAAACCGGATTTTTTGACGAATCCGGTTTTATACAATGATACTTTCTAGATTCTCGTTCTACTTCAGCACCTTGTCTTCGCCAAACCATTTCTTAGAGATCGTCGCTGCTGTGCCATCCTCGTTCAGTTGGTCGAGCGCCTTCTGTAGCTTATCTAGCAATTTCTCATTGCCCTTCTTCACGCCAATGCCGTACTCTTCAGGAGAAAGTGATTCAGTAAGTAACTTGAATGTCCCTTGTTCCTTGGACATATAATACCTAGCAACAACTTCATCAATGACCACCGCATCCAAACGTTTCGTCTTCAAATCACTGAGTGCAAGTACGTTATCAGGAAATTCAGAGACTGATTTAACTTCTGCTTTGATTGGATTTGCATCCAACGCATCCGCTGCAGAAGACAATGATTGCAAACCAATGACCTTACCCGCTAGTTCAGATATAGCAACAATGTCTGAATCAGCCAATGTAACAACGACTTGGCTATTCGATAAATACGGCTTGGTGAACAACACTTTGCCTTTACGTTCATCCGTAATGGTATAACCGTTCCATATAAGATCAATTCGTCCGCTATTCAGCTCGGATTCTTTTGCTTTCCAATCGATTGGTTGAAAAGTAACTTCCATCCCCATTTTCTCCGCTGCCGCTTTTGCATAATCGATGTCAAAACCAACAATTTCGTTATTATCGTCTCTAAATCCAAGTGGAGCAAACTTATCGTCTATCCCAATCACTAATTTGTTGTCGTCCTTACTAGAGCTAGAACATCCAACTGTTGCTAGAATCATCATTGCTAATACCAAACCTATAAGTGCTATTTTCTTCATCGTAAATCTCTCCCTCTTATCTGCAAACTCTCATTTCACTTTAGTTCGTTAATACGTTATCAGAGTCCTATGATAACATATTGCCTTAGAAGAGTCGAGAGTTGAAAGGAGCTCAACACGTATTATATATTGAGATTTAACTCTATAAATGATCGTCCTTGCTCGTAAATAGGCTCAATTGCCGGTAGATCGCTATGATTTCATCCATTTTCATGCGTACCAGTCCACTAGACGAAGGAGCGACAAATTCGTGAACACCTTCATTAATTGATTCCTGCTGAAATCCCCATTCAACGTGTGCTCTACGACTAAATTCACTGTATACTCCTTTGCCAACAAAACATGATACCTGTGGGCGATACTTCCTCAGCTTATCACGAAGAATCTCCCTGCCCTCAGCATATTCTTCTTTAGTAATATCCTCTGCACCACGTGTCGGGCGAGCCACGATATTCGTGAACCCGTATCCTAACTTCAGCAAATCTTGGTCCTCGGAGGCGTTATATAAACGTGGAGTCAGCCCCGATAAGTGCAAGATCCTCCAGAAATTATTGCGTGGATTCGCATAATGATGCCTTGTCTCTCCCGATCGTAGACTGGGATTAAATCCAATAAAAACGATGGCTAAGCCATAATCTAGATGATCCGGTATTCCCTCCATCAGGAACGTCTCCTTCCGTATAATCGATTACGAATATTGATGGAATCGATTGTACAGAAAGAGACCCTGATTTACAAATATCGAACTACCTTCTAAGTGAAGTCGAACTGACAACGCCATAACGAAACAATAACTTTCGTCCAAGGAACCCAACTGCACGATCGGTTAAAAAACCCATTAAACCCAAAGAAATCAGTCCAACAAATATCCAATCTGTACGGAAGAACAGACGTGAGTTCCAGATTAAATAACCAACGCCTTCGTTTGAAGCAATCATTTCAGCGCCTATGATCGCCATATACGAAGTGCCCATTGCGAGCCGAATCCCGGTAAATATATAGGGAACTGTTGCTGGAACAATAACATGGACGAGAATTTGCCACTCTGAAGCACCCATGCTCCTGGCTGATCGAACTTTATCCTCCTCTACAGAGAGTACTCCAGTTAGCGTGTTCAATACGACAATGAAAAAGGTAGCGTATAATATCAAAGCGATCTTCGACGTTTCTCCGATCCCGAACCAGACCAGAAACAAAGTAATAAAGGCAATCGGCGGAATAAAACGTATAAAATTAAGAAATGGCTCCGCAAATGTACGAACAATATCCACTTTACCAATGATTAATCCAACCGGAATAGCCAACAGACTCCCCAGGGACCAACCCATTAGCACTCTGAAAGAACTGATCCCGATATATCTAAGGATGGAACCATCCTCCAGAAGTTCAAGTCCTCCTTTGGCTGTGTAGATCGGTCCTGGTAATACCTCGGGACCATATAAAAGTGAGAGTAATTGCCATAGGGTCAATCCCACTCCCCATAGCAATAGTAGGATCACCCATTTTTTTCGTAGAAAACTCATCTGACTCCCCCTCACTATTCATCGAAATGAGACTGAATACGATCATACAGTGCATGGAATTCGGGAGCGTAGATATCCCGAGGATAAGGTAGCGGAACCTCATAGATGTCCGTTATCTTAGATGAAGGTCCTGCCGACATAATCCCGATCCGCTGTCCGAGCATAAGCGCCTCTTGAATATCATGCGTCACGAAAATGACGGTCTTATCCGTATTCCGCCAAATACTAGCTAGTTCCCTCTGCATCGTCTTCCTTGTCATGGCATCAAGTGCCCCAAAAGGCTCATCCATCAGCAGAATGGCGGGGTCGTTCGATAATACGCGGGCTAATTGTACCCGTTGCTTCATCCCTCCCGAAAGTTCGCGGGGAAACTTCTGCTCATGTCCGGTCAATCCCACCAAACCAATGTATTTATCGGAAATCGCTGTACGTTCCTTCCTTGGAATTCGCTTCATACGTAGCCCGAACTCGACATTCTCCCTTACGGTGAGCCAAGGAAACAACGAGGAATCTGCCTGTTGGAAGACTACGGCCCGGTCTCGACCAGGACGCCCCACTTCAGCTTCGCCTACCCGCAAATTCCCTGATGATTTAGATACAAAACCAGCTACCATATTAAGCAGCGTTGATTTGCCGCATCCGCTTGGTCCAAGGAGAACAAAGAATTCTCCTCCTTTGACGACCAAGTCCACATCCTTAATAATGTAATGGAGTTCTCCCACGGTGTGCTGAGAATAACTCTTATTCAAGCTTTCAATAAAGATCGTGTTTGCTGGTGATGTAACTGCCATTGGAGCACCTCCCTACTTAAGTTCAATTACTCGATCTGGAAATGCCTTGCGCACAAGATCCAGATTCAACTTATCCTTCAGCTCAAAATCCTGCTCAATAATTTTATTGTCTATCATGTATTTCTTCTGACCCACTAAACCGTTATATGCCTTCTCAGTAAAGCCGATACTCCAAGGATTGTTCGGTAAATCCTTCAGCGTTGCTTCACGCGGCTGCTTCACTTCTTTGAATAGAATATCCGCCGTTTCATCAGGGTGAGCTTGAGCGTATTCCGAGGCTTCGTCTAGCGCCTTCAAAAATTCCACAAGTTGATCACTATTGCTGTCAATAAGCTCATCAGATACGATGAGACCAGTCCCTAAGCGAACCGGGGTTTTTGACATGTCCGTCAGCTCATGTGCTTCTTGCAGTGCCCCGAACTTCTCTTTTAATACGGACCCATAAATCCAAGTACCGTCGATTTCCCCTTTTTTCAAAGCTACATAAGATTCATCGAAACCACCTTGCCCGATTAACTCTACATCCTTTAGAGCAATACCATTCTCGCCTAGATATACATCCCATAAATAAGGAATGAATGTGCCGCGAGAGAAGCTAAGTTTCTTGCCTTTCAAATCCGCTGCGCTTTGGATATCGTTTCGCACAAATAGTTTCCATTCACTTGCGTTAGCATCCGTTGCTGTACCCGTTGAAGAAATAATTGAATAATTGCCTTTACTAACCGCATTTAGAAGCGGGAAATCAGCTCCATAAGCTACATCCACTTGTTTAATAAATAAAGAATTAATCCCTTCAGCTGGCGTAGCAAATGTAATGAGTTCGGCTTCGATTCCATGTTTTTTGAATATCCCTTTGCTTACTGCAACTCTAAATACGGGATTTGTGGTAATGTCGGCTATTTTTAGCTTTAAGGTACCCTCTGATTTGGCATCTGCACTACACCCCGCCAGTAATGCACTCAACATCGCTATGACCAATCCGTACACTCCGATTCTTGTCAGACTATAATTTCTCATAAGTCATCTCCTCCAGAGTATTTATCTATCTTCACCTCATCAATTCTTGCCACACACAAGGCACCTTCACCAAAAGATATCGTTCCATCGATCTCAACAACGGACTGTGCTCCTCTACCCGCGGCTCCTGGCAAACGATAATCAGCCACATCAATGGCTGCGATTTCCTGCTCTATAGGTTGTTCTAATTGTGGCACCCAATCATAAGGCACACGATAAGCGCGATATACCATATTTGAATTCCGTTTATTTTTGTAAGGTGAGATGTGCTCCCACACGATTTCATGCTCTCTAGTTATTTCAAAAATCCGACCGTCCGCACCTTCCGTAATCAATGTGTTGCCATTACTCAACCGTTGAGCGGAACTAATATATGGACTATAGAAGCGATAGGAATCAAGTGGCGCTTGGAATCCGGCCTCTGTAGGTGTATATTGCCACTCAATATCCAGGGTGACTGGATTAATCTCTAATATACGAGAGTGATCGCGGAGCGCATTTTTTACACCATCAGGCGAAGAGGGATTTGGGAGGCCATAACCAGCCCAACCTCCATTATCGAAAATAAGTATGTTCCCTTCCCCGGGTAATCCCTGCGGGATGAGATGAGCATGATGCTGACCGATGATCCAGCCTAGATGCTCCGTCTCAGGCTCGTTATAATTCGGTCCTAGCCTCCAGACGATGCTCCCTGTCTTTTTGTCGATAATCGCTATTATATTGGTCTCGCGAGCATCCCATATAATATTATCCGGGTGGAATCGTTCATCTCCTTGATCGTAGAATTTGTTCGGACCCAGCACAGAAGCGGAATTAATATGCATCCAATCACCTGCATTGTTCCCGAAATATCTCGTATTCGGATCTTGGCTGAGCGATTTCTTCGCGTGATCATCGAAACCCAGTTCATCAAAATGATCGCTGCACGTCCATTCCCATAGGACATTGCCTTCCCAATCCACCTCGATGATCGTGTCATCCAAGAGCTCGATCTCTGATATATTGGGGCGCTTCACGTTTTTATGAGCAAGAATCAGTGTGTTTCCCGAATCCACCTTCGGTTCCTGCCCCGGAACGAAATACCCTACCGGATTACCCTCCCGTTGATAATCGTGATGAGCTCTCGCCATCCACTGTGCTGGATGCCCCGGGTCTTCAATATACTCATAGCGGTCAAACTTCCAGACGATATTGCCTTCCCAATCTACCTGTACCAGATTGGCTTCATCTTGAAATCCATAGTTAGGATCTCTCTCTGCCGTACTTCCAAGCACATAACCTCCAGGAAGTATTTTGTTAGGAAAACCTCGAAGTCCTTTCCACAAATGTACCTCTCTTCCATTCATATCGATCAATAATGCCCCCAAGTCTGCTGCCTGATAAATCGTATATCCGCTCCACGCTTTCTTAGGGTTATAAACAGTCGTTCCTGTTGGGTATATAGTTGGGTGTCCCATTATTCATGCTCCTTTATTTTTAATTTATCTTCAGTAACCTACAAATCGACCGGATTTCCGCTTCTCTCCCTCAGAGCTGTTGTTCTCAGCTTGCTCACTACGCTCTGTATTTTGTTTCGCTAGAGCCAGCATTCTAGTAGAAAAGCCCTCAATATTGTCGATCATGCGCCGGTAATAGCTAATTTGATCCGATAATTCCTTTATAGAAAACCCCTCAAATAGCGTCGTTATACTACAAATACCAATGTTATTGTTTCGCTGAAGCATTTCTTTACCTTCATCCGTAACCTCTAGCACAATCGTCCTTCGGTCCCCCTCACTCCTCTTCCGAATTGCGAATCCACCTTCCTCCAACTTATCGCATAGGGCTGTGACCGCTCCTGAAGTAAAATCCAGTTGCTCTGCCAAATCCCCCAGTCGCTGCGCACCATCTTGATTGATGATGTTCAGCATAAGCACACCCGGGAGCGAGATTCCTTCAATCGTAATCTTGTCTCGTTCCTTCACAAATCTTCTGACTACTTTACGAAATAACCAATCCGCTTCTTCTTGTAGAATCCAATCTTCGTTTTTCATGCGCTTCCTTTCTCATTTTGGTTAAACAAAAAGGCTCCCACCCTCTTTTCACAATGAAAAGAGAGCAAGAGCCTTTGGTGAACCAATCGGCTGCCTAATTGTTTAACACTAAGATAATGAATATTCATGGATCTTTCTTAGCCACATATTAAACCACTTATTCATATCAGTCAAGTGGGTATTTATGATTTTCACTCGCTGATTTAATTAATACACCCGATGGATAACGTCCTCAAAATCTGGTTCTGCCATATCGATATCGTCAATTTCACCCCAACCTTCCAGCTCACGCAGGATGTCCATCGTACTCCACTCCTGGCGGTTAGCTTCCACCGTGACAATATTATCTTGTACCTTGGTAGCGTGGATTGGCATGTTTGTCTGAGAGTGCTCTGGGATATGAAATACTCCCCTATATGTGACCCGAATCAAGGTGGGTAAGCCAATACTATCACGGAGTCCCTGCGTTGTTCCGTCATAAGACAATTCACCATCGTTAATTACCATAACCCGTTTGCACAGCTGTTCAATGTCGTCCATATCATGTGTGGTTAACAGGATGGTTTTGCCAAATTGCTCATTAAGTATTTTCAGAAACTGACGGATATTCCGTTTAGCATTCACATCAAGACCAATGGTCGGTTCATCAAGAAATAATAAGTCCGGGTCATGCAGCATGGCTGCCGCCAAGTCAGCACGCATTC
Source organism: Paenibacillus segetis (assembly GCF_014639155.1). Lineage (NCBI taxonomy): Bacteria > Bacillati > Bacillota > Bacilli > Caryophanales > Paenibacillaceae > Paenibacillus > Paenibacillus segetis. The sequence continues at coordinate 561,400 of NZ_BMFT01000001.1, read as the reverse complement.
GCTGTCCTAGCGAAAGCTTACGTACCGGAGTAGCCCAAAATTCATGCAAATCAAGTAGCTCGGCGAACTGGTCAAGACGTCGTTTTTTATCCGTAGGAGTAACACCATACATTTCGGTCAAAATATCGTAGGAATCCTTCACAGGCAAATCCCACCACAGCCCGCTACGCTGTCCGAACACAACTCCGAGCCGCCGAACCGTTTGACGTCGTTCCTTATGTGGGTCCATGCCACCAAGCAGCACCTTACCTGAGGTTGGATGTAGGATGCCCGTGAGCATTTTGATCGTTGTTGATTTACCCGCCCCATTCGGTCCGATATAGCCGATGAACTCCCCACTATTCACCTGAAATGAAATACCGCGCACAGCTTCTTTAACAGTATAATCCCGAGAGAATAATGTACGTAATCCGGCGAATCGTCCCTCCTTAGGTACCGGAGTTTTAAACTGCTTACGGATCTCAGTTACCTCAATATTCATGTGAGTCCCTCCCTTTTATCTAGATATCGCCTAGCTTCCTGTACTCTGATATTTGGTTATACCGAACTGCCAGAAACGTAGACTTCCATACAGACATAGACCTGCGGCCAATGCCACTACTGCTGGGACCCAAGGCCCAAGCTCACCACGCAAAATATATAAAGCCGGTACATAGTTTACAAGTCCTACCGGAATCACGATTAACAATAACGAAGACAACCATTTAGGATATAAGGTCAACGGATATTGCGCTGCAGTTCGGGCCGCATCTTCCGTAATGTTCTGCAATTCCGAAATACGTGTTGTCCAAAAACCAAGCGTTGCGGTAGCTAATCCGATCGAGAACATAATAACGGCCCCGGTACAAATCGCTAGTATAGTCAGTGGAATAGCTACCCAGCTAATCTGACCACGACTCATCATGCTGCCAAGCGACCAGCAGAGCAAGAACCCACCTTGCAGTACTTCACCCAGCATAATCCGGAAGTTCTGTGGCATTAGCGTTAGCAGCACGGGAAGAGGCCGAGTCAGTAATTGGTCCAGTTCACCACCCACCAGATACTTTTCCAGGTGATGAACTTCATCAGCAAACGTTCGGTACAACGTCTTAGACAAAGTAATGACCGCAAAGAGATATCCAATTTCATATAGTGACCAGCCCTGAATGGCACCGAACTTGTTCAACACAATCGCCACCATCAAAAATTCTGAAATTTGAATCAGCGCTGCTAGTACAGAGGCCATTACAAAGTTTAACTTATACTGCATCCGACTTCGGATACTTGTACGAATCAACAGACGATATAAAGAAAACCATGATGCTAACTTCATCCGCCCTGCACCTCTACTTTCCTCCTAAGCCAATGAGTCGCTAACAGACAACAACATGTCATAAGTACACACCAAAACAACGTTCCCCACAGCAAAGAAACGTCACCGAAACCAAGAAATATTCGCGTAGGGACATAGAGAAGATAAGGATACGGTGTTAACCATGCAAATTGCTCCAGCCAACCCGGCAGCCATTCCAACGGAATAAAGAATCCAGCTAGCAAATTAATCAATGCATGGTTTCCCCAATACAGCCATGATGATTCCGTGGTCCACATCGCACTTGCACCAATTATGAAATTCATACAAATAGCTAAATATGCAGCTCCAGCCAGACCTACACCAGCATATAAGAGCGTAAGCCAATGATCAGGAGGCTGTAACCGAAAAACGACAACAAACAACAGATAAATAGGGAGGGACTTGTACAGAAACTGGTAGGCGATCTGCCCCCATTCCCGGGCCATCAAATGTGAGAACAAATGGACAGGACGTAGCAAATCGAGTGAAATGAGACCGGTCCGCACCGCTTGTGGGATACCCAGACCGTTCGAGATAAAGCCGGAAATCCACAATGACGATTGGGTGAAAGCGATATAGCTTATCATCCCTTGTGTTCCGTAATCTCCAAGTGTGTGGTCCTTGCCAAGCCCGATCCAGATACAGGCATACATGTAGCCAAACATCGCACTTGCGATATTATGTACCATGTGTGCACCGCGATACTGAAGATTACGGGCATAGGCTTTGGAAGCCAAAGTGAAATAAAGCATGCAGCACCTCCGATAAGTGTGAGTGACAGCCTCTGCTGTCTACTTCAGACAAGGTAAATTTTGAGAGAAGGGTTATATCATAGCAAACGATTACATGTTTAGCAACAGTTTATTGTCGCACTATATTCTTTCTATTTAACAACAAAAAAAAGCCTCAGATTCCTCTGAGGCTAGGAAGTTAAATGACTATAAATTCTATGAAAATACCTTATCAAACCCAAGTTTGGACCGCTGAAATAAGTCATCAGGACTTCCAGCCGATATAGCTGGAGTAATCACTTCCTGAGCAACAACCCCACGGTACCCGATATCGCCTAGACTCTGTACAAAACCTTGTAAATCGATGACGCCTTCCCCCGGATATAGTCTATCATTATCTAGTAATTGCTCTACAGGAAGATCATAGGCATCGTTGATATGAACATGAACAATTTGCTCGGGTAGTAACTGCTTACGGATATCATCCGCCGTATACCCTGTCGTATAGCAGTGATAAGCGTCAACCAAGAGCCCAACATTAGGTTGTGCAATCGCATCGATTAATGTCAATGTATCATGTACGGTCCAAATGAATGGATTCTTCCATGCCGTCCGAAGATGATGAGGACCCACAAATTCCAGACCAAGCTTAATTCCGTATGCCCCTAGCACCTCTGATATGATCCGCAAGCGGCAAACCGTCTGCGCCATAAATAGCGCCGGATTCTGATCAGTAGCTGGTAAAATGTAGGTGCAGCAACTCTTACAGCCTAAAGACGAAGCAGCAGAAGCTGATGCTGCCAATCCCTTCAAACCTTCAAGAAACTGCTCCTCAGAGCCGCGCCATTCCACATTCAAACCGATAGAACCAATCAACATCTGATGTTGCTCTAATAGCTCCTTAGCTCCTTCAAGCCCATGACTAGCAATTAACGCCTCTGCTTCAAGATCCACAGCGCCAAAGCCATATTTCGCCGCTAAGGTAATAAACTGTTCATCACTAACTGAACCAATTCCAGCTCTACTCAACCCTCTAATCAATGAAATACTCTCCCTTGTTCATTTCTCGTTATTTGCTAGTTGTGCTGCCTATTCTCTAAACTCCCTATACCTCATCAAACACAATTTCCTTGACAGTACCCCCATCGAAATCCTTGACCACAAATGTATTCCCTTCTAACACACCATAAGACGAAGGATAGTTTCCTTTGGGTAATGATATGGACCCTGGATTAAGCAGATAAATTTCGTCTCGCTTCTCGGCTACTGGGATATGTGTATGCCCTTGAATAAAGATATCTTCTGCAGTTAGCGGTGGCAATTGCTCCATATGGAAACCATGTCCGTGCGTAACAAAGATCCGACGTCCCTCGTAGAACAACACCGAATAATCGCCCATCATGGGAAACTCAAGCAGCATTTGATCCACTTCAGCATCACAGTTCCCCCGAATCGCTATGACACGATCTTTCTGGCCATTGAGTAGAGCCGCGGTCTTCTGAGGATCATAACCTTCTGGCAATGGATTACGCGGACCGTGATACAAATAATCACCAAGCAAGATGATATAATCGGCTTGTTCTTCTTCTACTTTGTCCAATGCCCGTTCTAACCAGTGCGCGGACCCATGGATGTCCGAAATGAACATGAATTTCATTATGATTCGACTCCTTTTGTAGTTATAGATTCTAAAGCTAGTCTTTTTTTACGCCTATTTGGAAACACGAAGAATAAGGTATACATGCCTACGAAAAATAACAGTGCAACCCCTTCCTCAGCAAGTAAATAATAAGGATAGGGTCCCAATAGATCAAGTGCGGACGCGGTATCCGGTTTATGATTAAGAAACATGTAATTCGAACCCAGAACATAATTCACAGAACCAACCACTACAGCCAGAGCGTTCAAAAACAACAAACTCCAACCGATTGATTTCCACGTCGGCTTATATTGCTCGACCCATGTCATGTAGAGCGGAGACAGAACAATGGCACCATGGGCTATGAAGTACTCGAAGTAACGAAAATGGTGATAACCATATGCTAAATTAGGTGTAATTAAAGCCTGAAATGCCCCGGCAATTCCGGCAAAATACAGTATCTGATACAGCTTCTTGCTTCTGGTGAGCAGCATGATGATCGAGAGTATTAGTGTCACACTACATAATTCAAGTGGTAGTGTATAACGAACATCCCATAAATGATTAGTGAAATACCAGGTGTTAAGTCCGAGCTCCGTAAGCGCAAGCAGAACAACGAGAGCATAACGAATCGCCGATGAGGCAACCCGGTTACTCCTGATCCTACGTTTCCATAAATACAAAGCAAATATGAATAATAATAATACCCCGATTGCACTAACATGTGGTGTAGAGAACATGATGAATTTGGGCGAGCTGTTGGGGCCAAAGAAAGAAAATAAAGGCATCGTGTCTTCCTTTCTATTGATCAACTTTAACCTAAGCCGAGATATGAATCCCCAAATAAAAACGTGCTACCGCTGTATCCATAAATACAGGGTAACACGCTATTAAATATTTCTCCATCTAATGTCACATGTAATGTTACTCGAGACTAGACTTAAAATTTATGTGCTACTGTTGAATAGTAGTTTTCCCTGCCCCATCATTCTGTCCTTGCCTAGAAATAACGAACAATGCAGCCCAAATGAGTACAAAACCAACAATTTGCGGACGAGTAATAACCTCTTGGAACGCGATCCAGTTAATGAGCACCCCAACCATCGGGAAGCTGAGTTCAGCTAGTGTAGCAACGGAAGCTTTCGTTGTGGTCAGACCTTTATAGTAGACTAACAAGCTAAGTAATCCGGGTAGCAACGCCTGACCAAGTAGATTTAGTGAGACGCCAGCGATGGCAGCTGTACCTGACGGCATGTTCCAAGCTGCTCCTTCGCTCCAAGTGAATGCTAGCAGTAGCGGCAAAGCGAGAATAAAACGCAACGATGTCACCGTCTCATATTTCATTTGACCGACCATCATCCGTCCCATCACGGTTGATCCACCCCAAAGAGCAGCAGCCCCCAGCGACAACAAACTACCTACTTGCACGAAATCCTTCCAATGTCCAATTGGTAACGTAAAGCCGAAGGTTAACAAATATGTGCCACCTAATGCCATTAACATCAGGAAAAAGAAATGACGTGGCAATGATTCCTTCAGTAACAATCTTGCAAGAATAATAGCGAATAATGGCTGTAGCTTTTGTAATAAAAGAACGGCATTGAGATTACCATTCGTTAGTCCCATCGTAAATAGTACGGTTGCGATTGCTGATCCGCCCCAAGATATAAAGAGCAGAGCACCTACCTGTTTCCATCCTAAACCAAGCAATTCCTTGCGATTCTTCCATATGATTGGAAACATCACCAAACCGATAATCACATGCTCCAGTAGTACAATCTGTGCTGAGGTGAGTGTCTCCAGGAGCAGGACCCGGAATAAAGGATCCACACCCCATAACGCCGCTCCTAATACGACTAACCAAAAACCACCTCTAGCACGATCTTTTTGCAATAATGCTGGTTTAACATTGACACTTACGTTCTCCATATTCCTATCCCCTTCTTGAATATGGGGTCTACAGCAGAAAGCCCCTGTTATCGACTTGAATCGACATAAACAGGGGCTGATCAAATAAGCTTGCACAGGAAAAAAAACTGTGACATGCTCAATTATTGATCTTCTCCCATCCGGACTTTACCGTCGGCCTTGGAATTACACCAAGTCAGTCGTCATTTGTTCAATGACGAGTCGCGGGCTATAGTTCGTTCATTCGGAACGAACCTCACCGCCGGTCAGGAATTTCACCTTACCCCGAAGATCCATATTCAATTTATATTGTAGTGTGATCTAATCACATCTTGTGAACTGTACTTATTGTACTGCGACAAATATCCGCTCTCTGTTAAAAAAGTCACATCAAGCACATAAAATGCTATGGTTTCATGCAAATACAAATCCACTTACATTAATATAGCACCTTTTCGCTTTTTTGTCCTCTACTTTAAAATGCCGGAAGGGCAATCTCGCTATATTTTTCCTCCAAGAACTGTTTCACTTCAGGACTTGTCATCGCCTTCGCCAGCTTCTGAATGGGTTCAGAATCTTGATTATCAGCACGCGCTACTAACGTAATCACGAACTCAGAATCACCTGTCTCTGTAAGCAAAGCATCTTTCTTCGGTGTTAATCCAAGTGGACTAGCATATGCAGGTGTCATCAGTACCAGATCGGCATCATCCATCATGCGGGCAAGCATAAGCAGGTCAACCTCTTCGAATTTGAATTTCTTGTCATTCTCAACAATATCGCCTTGTGTAGCCTGAATACCAACACCATCTTTGAGTTTAATTATTCCGGCTTTATCTAACATGACAAGCGAACGGCCGATATTTGTAGGATCATTGGCAATTGCGATCGTTGCGCCATCAGGTAATTCTTCAATTGCCTTGTAACGTTTAGAATAAGCACCATATACCGCATTGTAGATCGGTTGAATCGGAACTAGCTCGCTATGTTTATTCTCATTATATTGATTCATGTACGGAACGTGTTGAAAAAAATTAGCGTCTACTTCTTTATTAGCAAGCGCATCGTTAGGCTGTACATTATCGGATAATACAACAATCTCCAGATTAATACCTTCCTCCTTAAGGAGCGGTTTAGCAATATCCAGAATTTCCGTCATTGGTGGGATCAGTGTAGCTATTTTCAAGGTCACTTCAGAATCTACAGCAGCACTATTATTATTCTGCTCCGTTTGGTTGACTTTAGCCTGATTGTTCCCACAGCCAGCTAGAACAACCATCAGCAATACAAGCATAGAAATCATTTTTTTATTCATATTCGTATCTCTCCCTATCTCTATTTATCTCTTATCTAGCTTTCGTGCAATAAAACCTCCAGCGTACTGAATACCCTGTACTAAGATGATCATCAAAATAATCATGGCTGCCATGAGTTCTGTCTCAAAACGTTGATACCCGTAGCGGACGGCAAAATCACCTACTCCACCACCACCAACTATCCCCATCACAGTTGAGTAAGAAATAAAACTGATCGTTGAGGTCGTCAAGCCTAACACCAAACCAGAACGTGCTTCCACAAACAAAAATTTGATGATAATTTCCAGTTTGGATGCTCCCATAGATTGAGCTGATTCAATAACCCCACGCGGAACCTCAAGCAAAGATTGCTCAACTAATCTGGAGTAGACAGCAATAGCTACAATCGCTAAGGGTACAGAGGCTGCTAGAGTCCCTATCGCTGTTCCAATCAAAAGGCGAGTTAATGGAATCATGAATACAACGAGTAACAAGAACGGAAACGACCGAATGATATTCACCAAATTATTCAATACAAAAGATACGTAGCGGTTCTCATACCATTGACCCTTCCTACTCAAATACAGCAGCGTACCAACTGGAAGTCCCAACACGATAGCTGCTGCGATGGAGATCCCCACCATCACAAAGGTCTCCCCGATTGCTTCCACGATTTCCGACTGATATTTGACCACTTGGTCCAGCATGACGGACAAATCGAACATTAGACATCCCCCGCTTTACCTAACAGTTGTTCCCTGAACGATGGTGGGCGAGTAAGTTCAGGTTGTGTGCTACGTTCCTTGAGAGCGAAGGAATCGATTAGTGTTCCATTCTCCATTACGGATACCGCTTGGCAAATGCCCTTCACAACCTCCATTTCATGCGTAACAATGACGATCGTGACGCCTAGAGTCTGGTTGATATGACGTAGTACCTCAAGAATTTCCACCGTAGTCTTGGGATCAAGGGACGAAGTCGGTTCATCACACAGTAACACCCGCGGTTGGTTTGCTAGAGCTCTCGCAATAGCTACCCGTTGCTTCTGCCCCCCACTTAGCTGAGCAGGATACTGCTCTGCCTTATCTAGCAGACCAACAAAGCTCAAACATTCGGCTACACGCTCAGCTCGCCTTTTTTTAGGGACACCCGCAAGTTCAAGGGGAGTTGCCACATTTCCACTAACTGTCCGATTATGTAGCAAATTAAATTGTTGAAAGATCATGCCGATCGATCGCCGCGCCTCACGAAGCTGCGTCTCCGTCATTTGCGTCAAGTCAGAACCATGAACTAACACCCTACCTTCATCCGGTATCTCCAGAACGTTCATCATGCGTAATAGTGTCGATTTACCCGCACCACTTTCACCGATAATCCCGTAAATTGTCCCCTCCTTAATATCGAGAGATACTGATCGAACCGCGTGATGATAGCCTTCTCGCAGAGAGTAACTTTTACTTACCTGTTGCAGCGAAATGATAAAGAACTCCCCCTTACTCTTTGTTACGAAAAACTGTACTAATTATTTATAGCATCTGTTTATTCAGTTAATTCCTTTAGATTATAGACCGTTCACCCCTCTGTGTCACTAATTATTATTATCTATTCAACGCACCACTCATTTTCAAACACAAAAAAGCCAGCTGTCATAGGGTCTCCTGCAACATTCCATTAATTACCTCGTCAAAATAAATAGAACTATAAAATCCAACAAGGGTGGGGTGATTCCAATGACATTCCAACGTAAACTAATGTCAACAACTGTGTCCTCGGTAGCCGTATTGATTCTGTCCTTTGCAGGGCAAAGTTATGCCGCCTTGGAATCTTTTGACGATGTTAGCAATACAACTGCCAAAGACAGTATCATCGCATTGCAGGAGAAAGGGATCATACAAGGGATAAGTCACAGCAAATTTTCACCAGATACGACATTGACAGGCGCACAAAGTGTGCAGCTCATCGTGAATGCTCTTAATCTAAATCTAAGTGCTATCTCGTTTGTAAAAATGCCTGAAGTCACCGATTATTTCACAATAGCTAAGAATGATGCTTGGTATGCCAACGCTTTGATCATTGCATCGGTTCATGGATTCGATTTACCTACTGACTTCGATCCAGATCATAAAATGACCCGTGAGGAGTTCACCCATCAATTCATCTTGGCCATGGAGCATCAGGGGCAGCTACCTAAGTTCAAAATGGCACCGATTCAATTTAAAGATGATACAGAACTGAATAGCTCTTATCAGGGAACCGTCCAACGTGCGCTCGTACTTGGTATTGCCAAATTGGATGCAGCAGATAAATTCCATCCCAAGGCTGAAATTACGCGTGCTGAAGCAGCTGAGCTGACACAGCACGCATTGGAATATCTGGATGCTCATCCGGCTCCAGCAATCGAATAGGAATAGCTAACTAATAAAATTCTTGGGCTTGACAAATGAAAAAACTAAGCCTATTATGACAGGGAATCAAATAAGTCCTCGTTAGGTGAGGCTCCTATACAAACATAGGCCACTGCCCAGAAATATCGAAAGATGCCCATGGGTAGAACAGGAATTGCCGGATTAAGGCTTTTCATAAGGTGGCTAAGAGAATCTTTTTATTTCTCTCTTTACGTTGTATAGTGCCAAAACTCGACTAGGGGGAGCCGAAAGTGTTTTTGTGCGCTTTTTTAACCCTCTAGTTCATTCTAGAGGGTTTTTATTATAGCTAATAAGGGAAAGGGGTGGTTCCACATGGATAGTAGTCCGAGTAATCCGAAATATCGATCGCGTCACTTCAATTCAGATTGTGTTTCAGAGGGAGATTTATGTTCTCAGGTGCTCTCCAGTGTATACCATACCCTGTTCCCGCTCAAAAAATATGCTCCAAGCGGGTCTATTTAAGTATGCGTATATAACATAAGAGTTCATTGTGAGTTTCTATATCCGCTCTCTCTGGTGCACAGGGAGAGCTTTTTTTGTGTTTCATTTCAAATGATAGAAAAGAGGAATCACAATGAACAAAACAAAAAAAAACAAAGAAAAATTAACGCAAGAAATTGTAGAACGTCTCATTCAAGCATCCATTTCTCTAGAAGAGGATGTCATGGAAGATTTGCAGACTCGTCCTCAAGGCCTCACAGAAAATGAAGCAATCAAAAAAATAGAACAATACGGAAAAAACCAAATTGCCCATGAAAAAACGCCCGCTTTGTACATCCAGTTATTATCGTGCTTTAAAAATCCATTTATCCTAATTTTACTGTCATTAGCGGCATTTTCTTATATTGTCGATAATGATATTGGTGCTGTTATTATCATCACAACGATGGTTACGGTTAGTGTCATCATTACTTTTACCCAGGAATTCCGTTCAGTCCGAACTGCGGAAAAACTCAAAGCGATGGTGAAATCAACTGCATCTGTAAGTCGTAAAGCCTCCGCCCGCGTAGAGCAAAAAGAAATCGATATGGAACTGCTAGTTCCGGGAGACATTATTCATCTCTCAGCCGGCGACATGGTCCCAGCCGATGTTAGACTGATCACTTCAAAGGATTTATACGTCGGTGAATCTGCGCTAACCGGGGAAGCGATGCCCGTTGAGAAACTAGATACCTTACCGCGTACGGGATCAAAAATAGAGCGAAAACAGCAGCAAAGAGCCCAAAATGCACTTGAATTGAATAATATGTGTTATATGGGCACCAATATTATTAGTGGTTCAGCGACAGCCGTCGTTATTTCCACTGGCTCTAACACCTATTTCGGATCTATGGCCAGCACTCTCATTGGCAAACCACCGCTCACTAGCTTTGACAAAGGCATCCAAAGTGTCACCTTTCTATTGATCCGCTTCATGTTCATCATGGTTCCAGTCATTTTTCTAGTCAATGGTTTTACCAAAGGAGATTGGTGGGAAGCTCTCTTGTTCGGTTTGTCGGTCGCAGTCGGCCTGACACCAGAAATGCTGCCTGTAGTTGTGGCTGGTAATCTGGCTAAGGGAGCAGCATCGTTGGCCCGCCATAAAGTTGTTGTCAAACAACTCAATGCGATTCAAAATCTCGGGGCCATGGATATTTTATGTACAGATAAAACCGGAACGCTGACGCAAGATAAAATTATTCTGGAGGAACACCTTAACATCCATGGTCATGAGGATAGAAAGGTATTAGAATATGCGTATTTGAACAGCTACCATCAAACCGGACTAAAAAACCTACTCGATGTCGCCGTTCTGGAGCATGCCGAGCTAACCCATACTTTAGGCATTGAGAAAAACTACACTAAATTTGATGAACTCCCCTTTGATTTCAATCGCCGACGGATGTCTGTCATATTAGCAAAAAGGGATAATGGACATACCTTAATCTGTAAAGGTGCTATGGAAGAAGTGCTTAGCATTTGTTCTCATGTAGCTGACAACGGACAGGTAATCCCACTCACAGCTGAAATATCTAAAAAAGTGCTTCAGCTTAGCAATAACATGAATACTCAGGGTCTACGCGTGCTTGCTGTTGCAGTCAAACAAATGGAAGCCAGGGACGAAGCCTATAGCTTGGCTGACGAACAAGACCTTGTTCTTACCGGTTACCTTGCCTTTCTGGATCCGCCAAAGGAAACAGCAAAAATGGCGCTTCAAGCCTTGAAAGAAAACGGAGTGAACGTCAAGGTTATTACCGGGGATAATGAGGCGGTTACACGTAAAGTTTGTGAAGATGTCGGGATCAATGTAAATAACCTGCTATTGGGAAGTTCTATCGATGCATTAACAGATGAACAGTTAGCTAATATCGCTGAAATCACAACCGTTTTTGCTAAAATAAATCCACTGCAAAAGGCAAGGATTGTTTCTGTTCTTAAAAGCAAGGGACATACAATAGGCTTTATGGGTGACGGAATCAATGATTCTGTCGCCTTGAAGGAAGCCGATGTAGGTATTTCCGTTGATACTGCTGTAGATATTGCCAAAGAATCGGCCGATATCATTCTTCTGGAAAAGAGCTTGATGGTTCTAGAACAAGGGGTCATTGAAGGGCGCAATACGTTTGGCAACATCATTAAATATATTAAGATGACGGCAAGCTCTAATTTCGGTAATATGTTCAGCATGCTCGTTGCAAGTGCCTTCATTCCATTTTTACCGATGCTCCCGATTCATCTGCTTGTGCAAAATTTATTCTACGATATTTCACAGCTCTCCATTCCTTGGGATAAGATGGACAAAGAATATTTACGTAAGCCGCAAAAATGGAGTGCCAAATCGGTTGGAAGATTTATGATCTTCATCGGTCCGATCAGCTCGATTTTTGATATTACCACTTATGCATTAATGTGGTATGTCTTCTCTGCTAATTCAGTGGATCATCAAACCTTGTTTCAATCCGGATGGTTTATTGAAGGTTTACTATCACAGACACTTATCGTGCATATGATTCGTACGGAGAAAATTCCATTTATTCAGAGCATCGCAAGTAAGCCTGTTGTACTTTTGACAAGTTTAATTATGACCATTGGTATCTACTTGCCCTTCAGCGGTTTCGGGGCAAATATCGGTCTGCAACCTCTACCGTTGTCCTATTTCCCTTGGCTCGTAGCAACGTTACTAAGCTACTGTATATTGACGCAAGTGGCTAAAAAATGGTACATCCGTAGATTCAATGAGTGGTTATAGGCGTATAAGTAAAAAAAAGGGGGGATACAGTCATTCTAAGAGAATGGATCTGTACCCCCCTGTTCATCCTTCTATATAAATAAATTATGGCCCGACTGGTCGGCTTGGCCTAAATAGTAGCCAACACCACCAATCTTCACTCCGTCGATCAGTTCCTCTTGTGTGATTCCCATGACATCCATAGACATTTGGCAGGCAACCATTTCTACGCCTTGGTCAACTGCAGATTGAATGAGTTCTTCAAGTGAAGCAATGTTACGAGACTGCATCACCTTACGAATCATAATGGAGCCGGCACCTAGCATGTTCATATTAGACAGACCTAATTTGCGACTTCCTCGCGGCATCATAGCCCCAAACATACGACCGATGAAGCTTTTTGGAACATCGACTTTGTTTGGTTTGCGCAGGATATTAAGACCCCAGAACGTGAAGAACATCGTGACTTTCTTACCGCTAGCAGCAGCGCCATTGGCAATAATGAATGAAGCAATTGCTTTATCAAGCTCCCCACTAAACACAACCATCGTGCTACCTTCCTTAGTTGGAGTGCCTTGAGAGGATGATGTTGCTGCATTCTCTGCTGGAACAGGGGCAGCTTTTTTCCGCAAATGCGCCTCGATCATGCCGTCTGGCTTTCTCTCAATATGCAGTACTTCAGATCCAGACATTCTCGCCCACGCCTTAATATCCTCGTAAAATCCAGGGTCGGAGGCTGTGACCTTTAGAACGTTCCCATCCTGCATTTGGTCCATTTGCTTCTTGACCCCAATTAATGGTCCCGGACAACTGAGCCCACAAGCGTCAAGTGTAACATGTGCCTCATAAGTCTCAATGTCTATGGCTGTAGCGACTTCTTGTTCTGCGGTTTCATTAGATGTGGTGCTTTGCCCTCCATTAGGAGTTTCCATATCTGTATCCTTCGTAAGACCAGCAGGTTGGTATTGGCTCATCAAATAAGTGCTGAATCCACCGGTCAAATTTTTGACCTTAAAGCCATGTTGGCTTAGGATCCGAGAAGCAGTATACCCACGCAATCCGACTTGGCAATATACCCAAATTTCCTTATCTTTATCAAGCTCCTGGAGTCGCCCACGTAATTCATCTACAGGAATTAACAGCGAATCCGGTATATGTCCGTTTGCATGCTCAATCTCCGAACGCACATCAACTAACAACGTACTTTCCGTATTGCGAGACTCCAAATCTTTTGGCAAAAAGACGGAAGTCCTACCACTTATCACGTTCTCTGCTGTATAACCAGCCATGTTGACCGGGTCCTTTGCGGAGGAGTATGGTGGCGCGTATGCCAATTCCAGTTCCGTAAGATCACTCACGTTACCTTTAAAATGTATAACTGTTGCGATATCATCAATACGCTTGTCCACACCTTCATATCCGACAGCTTGTGCACCAAGGATTGTCCCCTGCTCATCAAACAATAACTTGATGGACATCGGCGTGGCACCTGGATAATAGGAGGCATGTGAATTGGGATGAACATAAGTCACATGATATGGAACGCCTAAACGGGATAACGTCTTCTCGTTATTACCTGTTGCAGCCCCGGTCATTCCAAATACTTTGATAATAGATGTTCCTTGAGTTCCTCTGTAAGTTGTAGGCAACCCTGCGACGTTATCAGCAGCAATTCGCCCCTGTTTATTGGCTGGGCCCGCTAGTGGAACTGCGGTTTTGAACCCACTCACGAAATCCATGACTTCAATTGCATCACCAACAGCGTACACTTGATCAAGGTTGGTCTCCATCCGCTCGTTGACGACAATATGCCCTCTTGGTCCCAGTTCCAGCCCACTTCCTGATAAGAATGAAGTATCTGGTGCAACTCCGATCGCCAACACAACGATATCTGCTACGAGTGCTGTGCCACTGGCTAAGCTAACTACGGTTTGTGTGCCCTGTTCAGCAAAAGAGGCAACAGCATCATTTACAATAATATTTACACCATGCTGTTCCAATTCCTTGGACAACTTACCGGACATTTCATAGTCAAATGGAGCTAGTAATTGAGGGCCTCCTTCAACCAGCGTCACAGCCATCCCTAACTCCTGTAAATTCTCGGCCATTTCTACGCCGATAAAGCCCCCACCGATAACGACAGCTGTGCGGCAAGCTTGTTCCGTTACCAGCTTTTTGATCCGGTCTGTATCGGGAATGTTACGAAGCGAATGAATTCGAGGTCCCGTAATACCTGGTAAAGGTGGTTTAATCGGACGAGCACCCGGTGACAGAATCACTGCATCATAAGATTCATCATATTCACCACGTTCTTTACTTCGAACTCTGACGGTCTTGGACGCTGGGTCAAGTGAAATGACTTCACTTTCAATCCGCACATCAATATTGAAACGTTTGTACATTGCTTCTGGTGTCTGAACGAGTAGCTTCGAGCGATCCTTGATCGTATCTCCGATATAATAAGGCAGACCGCAGTTAGCAAAAGAAATATAATTATCCCGTTCAAACATGACAATATGTGCATCCTCATCCAAACGGCGTAATCTAGCGGCTGCTGAAGCTCCTCCAGCAACTCCTCCAACAATTAATACTTTTTTACTCACTTATAGTTCCTCCCCAAAAATAGCTCTAGTTAGTTTAATGACAACATCATTTTTGATCCTATAGTTAATCTCCAACCCATTGCGCTCGGTCTCAACGATTCCTGCATTCCGCAGCTTTTGCAGATGCTGAGACACGGTAGACTGCGGAATGTCGAGACATTCCTGCATATGCGATACATTGCAGCGACCTTTCTCCAGCAGGCCTTTAACAATGCATAAGCGGACAGGATGAGCCAAAGCTTTGAGTAGTTCGGAAGCTTCTTCATAAGCCTTGAAATTATTATCCAAGTGGTGCCAACTCCTCATCAAAATATTTATATATCACTATATTACGATATAACGATATATAAAGCAAACCCGCATATGAATTTTCATCCTGATAGTTCCTGAACATGCTAAATACCAGCTTCATTGACTTCTCCTTTTTAAGTCATTTATTATGAAGGAATTAGAAAGGGAGTATGCTCATGACTAGAAATTCATTAGAAAATCAATTGATACAATTTCGACGCGACCTACATACGTATCCTGAATTATCTAATCAAGAGTTTGAAACAACGGCCAAAATTCGGAGAGCACTTGAAGAACATGGAATTACCATTTGTGATCTACCTTTAACCACAGGGCTGGTTGCTGAAATTAAAGGAGAACTCCCAGGTTCAGTCATAGCTTTACGTGGAGATATTGATGCATTACCGATTCTGGAACAGTCTGATGTGTCCTTTCCATCTCTTCGTGAAGGTGTTATGCATGCTTGTGGTCATGATTTTCATACCTCAGTAATGCTAGGTGTCGCCATCTTGCTCAATGAACAGAAGACCACCTTACCTGGAACGGTGCGTATTCTTTTCCAACCTGCTGAAGAAACCGGACACGGGGCAAAAAACATTTTGAACACGGGCATTCTCGATGACGTCACCGCTATATTTGGACTACATAATGATCCTACGCTCAAGGTGGGCGAATTCGGAACAAAGACAGGGGCTTTAACTGCTGGGGTGGATCGTTTCGAAATCCATGTTAAAGGCGTTGGCGCACATGCTGCCAAACCTCATGAAGGAAATGATCCAATTCTAATTACTGGGGCGATTATTGGAGCACTCCAAAGTATCATCAGCCGAAATGTATCGTCTGCTGATAATGCCGTGGTCAGCATCACCCAAGTTCATAGCGGCTCAACTTGGAACGTCATCCCGGAAGCTGCCTATTTGGAAGGAACCGTACGTACTTTTAGCAGCGAAACTCGTGCCTATATTCAGAAGCGAATGACGCAAATTCTGCATGGCATCGGCGAGTCGTTTGATGCAGAAGTCACGCTAACTTGGCATCCAGGTCCCCCTTCCGTTATGAACACGGCCGAATGGGCTGACTTGTCACTTCAGATTGCTGCAGGGCATGGCTATGATGCGAAGACCATCCCTGTCACTTCCGTTGGTGAAGATTTCGCCTTCTATCAAGAGAAGTTTCCCGGAGCTTTCGTAATGATTGGCTCCGGTGGACCATACGATCTACACCACCCTAAATTCAAAGTTGATGATACTGCACTCTATCCTGCTTGCACTTATTTTGTAAAATTGGCATTTGCTGCGTTGGAACGATTAAGAGAACAGTAGTAGAAATTGTTCAGCCGCCTTATTGATTGATATGGCTAACAAAATACATGGAATTTCTCCAGTTAATTTGAGCTGTATCCAACGTATGTGTAACTTAACTGGAATTTCTCCAGCTAATCTTTAGTTTTGAAGCAATTTACTCGCTTTCGGCTAATTTAACAGGACTTATTCCAGTTAATTACCACAATGTGATGGACACCCGCAACAACTAACTGGAGATTTTCCATCTAAATGAGATCGACACAAGTGTGCTGAGTATAGTGCTGGGGTTGGACTTGCATCATTAACTGTCAACGCTAAAAAACCCTCATCGAGTTGTTACACTCCTGAGGGTTCCTCGGCTATTCTTTTTCTCTACACCCACTCGTATTTGTAACCACGAGAAAATCCGCCCTACCCGACTCTATCCAAAATCCAACTCATAACCTCGTGTTTCGGAATCGGTCTACTGATGTAGTATCCCTGAATTTTGTCACACTTCGTTCGTTCGAGGAAGGCTAGTTGCTCTATCGTCTCAACTCCCTCAGCGGTAACATGCAGTCCCATATCATGACCAATGGTTACAATCGCGCTAGCAAGTGAGCTATTGTCAGATGCATCGCCGATACTATCGATAAACGACTTATCAATTTTCAGCGTAGTAATCGGTAGTTGCTTCAAATAACTCAAGGAAGAATAGCCCGTTCCAAAGTCATCAAGCGCAATTCCAATTCCCTTCTGCTTCAAGAACTCCAACTTTCTACTTATGTCTTCTAATGACTCCATAAAGATAGACTCTGTAATTTCCATCTCTAAATATTGTGGAGGAAGACCTGTTTCATGCAGAATCTTAAGCACCATATTCGTGAAATCTTCCATCATTAATTGAACGACCGAAATATTCACCGAAATATGATACCCTTCGTAACCCTGCTCGTGAAGCCCTTTAATAAACTGACATGCCTCTCGTAATACCCATTCACCAATAGGAACGATCAGACGAGAATCCTCCGCAATTTTAATAAAAGATAACGGAGACACAAATCCGAGCACAGGACTATGCCAACGTATTAAAGCTTCAAAGCCCCAAATCTCTCCCGTATCGAGATCCACCAACGGTTGGTAATGGAGAGAAAGCTCCTCATTAGTGATTACATTGCGCAGCTGGTTCTCAATAATCATCCGTTCATCGAAATGCTGCTGCAGTGCTTCACCGAATATGACATAAGTTCCCTTACCGGCCTCCTTTGCTTTATACATGGCGATATCTGCATTCTTCATCAGTTCTTCCACGTTTAATCCATTCTTCGGATACCTTGCTATCCCTATGCTTGCAGAAATATGTACCAGACTCTCATTTAGTTCAAAAGGTTCCATAAAGCAATGAACGATCGATTCAGCATACTCTATAACCTCGTCGCAATGTTTAATATCCTTTAGTAAAATAACAAATTCATCACCACCGAGTCGGAAATGAAGACTTCTATCATCGAGCTGCTCTTGTAGCCGTTCTCCTACTTTAACTAGCAATTGATCACCAAAGGGATGTCCTTTTGTATCATTAATATATTTGAAATTATCTATATCTAGGAAGAATAACGCCGCTTGATCACCCGATCGCTGCTCAATAAACGTTCTTAGTACTTCTGACAATGACAGTCGGTTAGGTAAACCACTTAATACATCGTTGTAGGCCAGATGACGGTATTTCTCCTCACTAGCTCGTAAAAGCGATTGATTGTCCAGTAGTTTATTATATTGTTCCTGTAATTCGTCCTGCAAAGCTGTAAGTTCCTCGTAGGTGATCTCCAGTTCTTCGTAGCTCACTTGTAGTTTTTTTCTCATTCTTTTATACTGCTGCATGTAAAATACAAGAACAGCAATGAGGGTAATCAGTACAACAAAAGCCCCGATAATACTAAGAACAAATCCTTTATATGTTTCATAGAAAGAGAATGGCTTATTAATTACTTCACTACCCTCGGGCAGTTTTTTTATCGGAATTTGAAATCTGTTCAGCTCATTATAATCAAACACTTTCCGGCTCGTATTACTCGAAGCTATCGGGATATCGTCAGGATCTGTTCCTTGCAAAACCTGTAGTACCATATCCCCCGCAAGCTGTCCTTGAATCTCACCGGAAATAAGACTCCCGCCGATTACACCATGATTCAATGCATAATCATAAATACCGTATACAGGTACGCTACTATTTAAACTAAGTTCACTTGCAAAACGATCAAACTCATTGATAGTTCCCGTGGAATCACTATAATATGTAGTCAATAAAATCATGCTGTCCGAAGAAAGCGTCGATACGGTGGCCATCATTTCTTCATTAGATAGATTATTCATTGGAATAACCTTCAATCCAAGATTCAAGGCTTGGATCTTATCTGTAACAAGTTCACCCGTAGATATTCCACTCTCTGAATTATCAAACACCAGATAAACATTCTTAATTAAAGGATTAATCTTTAAACTCATATGTATCGTTTCTGAGGGGTCTACCTGTTCGAGCACACCTGTAATATTATTCTCGTTGATCATATCATATGCGCCTATCCAATTAACTCCACAAAAAATGATGGGTGCATCATTGAGAATCTCCTTACGATATTTTATCGCAAAACTAAGCGCGTTATCGTCTGTAACTACAATGGCATCGATATATACATTTGCATACTTGACCTTGATCATGTCGTAAAAATTGTTGAGGTTCGCATCTGTAGGATATCGTTTCCAGTCCATATATTCATTGAAAATAACCGGAGCGTTCGGTACATCTCTTAACTGCGCCTCAATACTATCATTCTCGTTATCCGTCCAAGTAAATCCCTTATGATACGAATTAATAATTAGTACATTCTTAGGTGCAGTTTTCTCCGCATTGGCTTTTGCTGGATGAACAAGTGTCAGACTGAATACAACTACAATCAGTAATATAGCAATCCAACCTTTTGACAACCTGAGACGAACCCTCTCGTAGATCATATGTACACTCTCCCATTCATCTATGCTCACAGCCATATTCTCAATTTTAAAAATGGGGAAATTCGACAATTTATTTAATTCGTTGCGTATATTCCTAAATCCTCTTTTTTTGCAGTAGTTGTATTTTATTTTTTTATAATCCGATAATTTGCACCTTTACAATCGATAAATGAAATAGGCGCATCTGAAGAAATCCTTCAGGTGCACCTTAATGTTTCCAGCTTATTGTGGGGCAGCTCTCCCTAATATTACCTCAGCAGGAACCTTGATAGAGGTCTGCGGAGACAAGGTCAGCTTATGCCCCTTATGCCTGATTTCTAATTCAGAACCCTCGAGCAGCGTATATTCCACGCCTTCACGGGTGACGAAGATGTCGAGGAGTTGCCCTTTGTTCACTATTTTGAATCGATAGCTTTGCCATTGTGACGGAAGTGTAGGGCTGAAACACAGCATACCATCGTACAGACGCATCCCACCGAAACCATTTACGATAGACATCCATGAACCTGACATGGCAGCAGTGTGTAGTCCATCCTTAGCATTACGATTAATATCATCAAGATCCATGCGAACCGTACGATCGAAATAGGAGTACGCTCCTTCCAAGTCCCCGATTTCCGCAGACACGATACTATGAATGCACGGAGATAACGATGAATCATGGGTAGTGAGCGGTTCGTAATAGTTATAGTTCCGGATTTTATCTTCTAATGGAAATTGTTCTCCTAGTAAAAATAATGCCATGACCAGATCCGCCTGTTTGAGCACCTGATGACGGTAAATGACCAGCGGGTGAAAGTTCAATAACAGTGGATATTGATCTGCCGGAGTATTATCGAAATCCCATTTCTGTTTGCTTAGAAACGTATCATCCTGTGCATAAATACCGAGCTCATCATCGAAGGGAACAAACATATGGTCCGCGGCATGAAGCCAACCCTTGATTTCTTCTTCTGTTAAGCCTATCTCTAGTGCTAGCCGTTGATAGTGCTCGGGATATTGCTCTCGAAGAAACCCTGCGGTCTCATAAGAATAACGTAGCTGATCCTGTACCATCAAGTTCGTATAGGCATTGTTATTGACGATTGCTGTGTATTCATCTGGACCCGTTACGGCGTCAATGCAGAAGGCTCCCCCGCGGGTCGGATTGAAATGACCCAGATCTGCCCAGAAGCGAGAAGTCTCAAACAAAATTTCCGCGCCCTTCGTCACGAGGAACTCATCATCCCCCGTCGCTTGTACATATTGTTTAATTCCGTAGGCAATATCAGCGTTGATATGGGCCTGTGCTGTACCAGCTGGAAAGAAAGCTGAATTCTCTTCTCCATCTATGGTGCGCCATGGATAGAGCGCCCCCTTCTGTGACATCACTGCCGCCCTCTCGCGGGCCTTATCAAGTGTGTTATAGCGGAACTCTAACAGCGCCCTACCAATCTCTGGCTGGGTATACGTAAAGAAAGGCAGAATATACATTTCTGTATCCCAAAAGTAATGGCCTTCATACCCTTCTCCAGTCAAGCCCTTTGCTCCAATATTCGTAACTCCATCGCGTCCTACCGATTGAAGCAACTGAAACGCATTGAAGCGAATCCCCTGCTGTAGCGCTGGATCACCACCGATTTCCACATCAGCATGGCGCCAGAATTTCTCCAGGAAGACCTGCTGTTCACGTGCCAGTTCCTCAAAGCCTTTCCCCTCCGCCATCTGCAGTACATCGCTTGCTCTATTCATCAGTTCACTCTCGTCATAATCCTTGGAAGTATGATAAGAAATATATTTCGTAAGAGCAACCTTTTCTCCTTGTAATACCGGGAGAGCAAATTGTACTGATATGCGCTCTCCGTCCAACTTCTTCGTTACTCGGCTTTCAGATAGCGAATGCAATGTATGACTCATTGCCGTTGCAAGCACAAAATTGGTATACCGAGTTCGCTGTTTCATCCAAGCCAATGATTCACTATGCTGGACATCCTCAATTAGGAGGTTAGGTTCCGTGTTTCCTCCACCTAACCGAGGATCATCCGTAGCCTCTGATCTGATAACTTCACCATCCATTACAGAGGTAATTACCACTGTCCCCTCAAAATTTAGTGCCGTTACCTCATAATGTATCGCCGCCAGATGCTTGTGTTGCAAGGCCACCATACGCTGAATTCGGATCAATACAAGGTGGCCTGCAGGCGACTCCCATTCCACCATTCGATGTAGGATCCCGCCCTTCATATCTAGTTCCCGCTTATAACGGTGAACCTTCCCTGTATTCATATGAAAGGTATGACCATTAATAATAAGCTCCATTATTTGAGCATTGGTAACGTTGAGCATAGCCTGATTTCTCAAAGGATACCCGTATGCACCTTCGGGATAGACAATGGGCTCAGAGTCGTAAAATCCATTAAGATAATTCCCCGTAACCGACGTTCCGCTTGTACCGTGATAACCTTCCTCAAAGTTACCCCGCATCCCGATGTACCCGTTCCCTAGTGCGAATACGCTCTCGCTTCGCTGATTGTTCTCATCCTGATAGGAATCTTCAAGAAGACTCCAATCATGATAAGGGTACAACGCTTCTGGATGTTCGTATGGTCTCATCTTCATCTCATTTATAACTCCTTTAAATCATAGATTTCTTCTATTCTTATACCTTACTAGTCGTTACCCTTTGATCGATCCACCCATCAGTCCTCTGACGAAATACTTTTGTAATAGGAAGAAAATAGCCAGTGGCATCAACATCGATATAAAAGCAGCAGAAGTTAACAAATGCCAGTCGTTACCGCGCGAACCCACCAGATCGGCAATTTTCATCGACATGACCTGCACGCTCGGTTGATTACCAATAAAAATGAGCGAGACGAGATAGTCATTCCATACCCATAAGAACTGAAAGATCCCGATCGATGCCAATGCAGGTACGGATAAAGGAAGAATCAATTTAGCAAAGATCGTAAAATGACTCGCTCCATCCATGAATGCCGATTCAAACAAATCCTTAGGCAATTGGCTAATAAAGTTGTACATGAAATACGTAACCAATGGTAAACCAAAGGCGGTATGTGCCAGCCAAATTCCCAAATAACTTCCGTTCAGTCCAAGTGAGGTATAGTCCTTCAGTACAGGGATCAGTGCGACCTGAAGCGGTATAACCAACATTGCGATTATCATGACAAACAAGGTTTTACGTCCCGGGAATCGTAGCCAAGCAAAGGCATATGCAGCAAAAGACGCGATCAAGACCGGAATTACGGTTGCTGGAACCGCAATCGTGAGGGTATTCCAAAAAGCTTGGGACAGCCCTGTTCCTTTCTGCAACGTTTCACTACCGTCAGCTTCCTTAAGCTTGTATTCCTTGCCAGACAACACATTCTTGTAGTTCTGTAATGTAAGAGCAGGCTTAAACTCCCATGCTTTCTCCTGCACGTTAATGGTACGTGCTCTGCGGTTCTCCCATAACAGACGTTTACCGTCTACTGTAACCCCCGCTTTTAACTGATCATCACTATAGTTCGTACCGTTTACTGCAATCGGTTCACGAAGATCCACTTCCTTGGGAAGCTGAATCGTCTCACCCGCACTCCATGCCTGGTGAGGTAATACTTTCCACCAACCGGTATGCAGTATGTCCGCTGCAGGACGGAAGGATGAGACAAACAGCCCAAGTGTCGGGAGAAGCCAAATGAAACATATAATTCCGAGTATGATATTCACCAGCGTCTTTTTCCCTTTTTTCTTCCTCTTCAAGGCCATTAGAATCCCCCCTGCTTACGGAATTGACGCAGATTGATAATGATGACTGGCAAGACCGCAATCAGCAGGACGATAGCGAGCGTCGAACCATAACCGAAGTTACGGTACATAAAGAACTGCCGATAGAACTGTGTTGCTACCACTTCTGTATCGTATTGACCTCCCGTCATCACCATGACGACGTCAAATATTTTCAAGGTAAAGACGATGATCGTCGTTGTGACTGTCAGGATTGTGGTTGAAATGTAGGGTATGATGATACGGAAGAATATCTTCACTTCATTCGATCCATCTACACGTGCCGCTTCCAAAATATCTTCAGGAACGCCTTTGATTGCTGCTGAAAAAATAACCATCGCAAAGCCCGTCTGCATCCAAATCAAGATAATAATTAAAAAGAAATTATTCCATGGCTGAATCATACTCGTCCAAGCCTGAGGTTCACCGCCAAAGAAAGTAACAATCGCATTGAGAAGTCCTATTTGCTCATCACCTGGTTGATAGTAATAAATGAATTTCCAGATGACACCTGCCGCTACGAATGAAATCGCCATCGGCATAAAGATAATGGACTTGGCAATCTTCTCATAGCTACTTCGATCCGCAAGAATAGCAATTAATAACCCCATGGCTACACAAGCTAGTGTTCCTACAAAAACCCAGAGGAGGTTATTACGCAGTGCTGTTGCCATCAGGTGATCGCTGAAAATGGCAGCATAGTTACTTAGACCAACAAACTTCTCCGAACTTGCATTGAAAAAGCTCAAATAGAGTGTACGTAATGCGGGTAGTACCAATAACCAACCTAGTAAAATGACCGCCGGCCCAATGAAAATAAAAGGTAGAACTCTTTTTCCAATATCATCAGGGTACTGTTCAACCGCCCATGTCAGGGTATAGTAAATCAGATATACACCCAGAACACCCCAAAGGACGGCAAGAACAGCCGTAATCAGCGGATTAAGCGTTGAATCCCGAAAGAACATGAAGATCAAACCATTAACGGCGATATTAGCAATCAATACGCCAATGGATAAGAGCACTGCCCTCATGCTGATTCTTTGCTTTGCTTGTGAACTCATCATCGCTTCCCCCTTAAAGTTTTGCGTAGCAAAACTTACTTCGTAAGCATAGGTCTAGTTTTGCGGAATGAAACAAAAAAGGAGGGGCAGTTCTTGTCATTTAGGCTGCCCCTCCTTTGTTACTTCTTCATGATGTTTAGTTATCCCAGCCAGATTGAATTTGTTTCAATGCATCATCCAAGGAAGCTGTTCCACTTACATAGTCGGTCATACCTTTCCAGAAGGTACCTGCGCCTACTTTACCAGGCATAAGGTCTGAACCATCAAAGCGAAGTGTGGAAGCATCTTGAACCAGCTTCGCCATACGGCGGTCGGATTCAGAGGTGTACCAATCAAGAGAAGCATCGTTCATTGGAGCGATGACACCACCCGATTGAACCCAAGTTTTGATCGATTCACCCGTAGTGAAGAATTCCATTACCGCACGTACTTCAGGGCGGTCATTGAACATCGCGTAAATGTCACCAGCTACAAGTACAGGTTTACCGTATTGTGAGTCAATCGACGGAAGGTAGAACCAAGCGTAATCTTCATCTACTTTGGCTGTCTCAGGGAAGAAGCTTGTAATAAAGTTAGCTTGACGGTGGAGCCAAGCTTTCGGTGGATTATCGAACAGTGGGAGCGCAGCATCACCGAATGCAGTCGTTACGATGGATTTAGTTCCACCATATACATAGTCCTTATTCATCCAAATATCAGACATAACCTCAATCGCATGCTTAACTTCAGGGGAGGTGAACGGTAGCTCTCCTTTTACCCACTTGTCATAGTTCTCTGGAGTTGTTGTACGAAGCATAATATCTTCAACCCAATCTGTTGCAGGCCAACCTGTTGCAGCGCCGCTTTCAATACCAATGCTCCATGCAGGATCACCATCTTTAGCAATTTGTTCAGTTAGTGCCATTAATTCATCCCAAGTTTCAGGAACTTTGTAGCCTGCTTCATCAAATTGTTTCTTCGGATACCATACGAGGCTCTTCACATTACTGCGGTTCCAAACCCCTGACATAATTTTGCCGTCTTTTCCGTCCATTGTTGCCATATCCAGCCAGCTTTGATTGTAGTTAGCTTTCAATTTAGCCTGATCCAAAATACTAGTCAGATCAATAACCTTACCTGTCTTAGCAATGGATGCTAACAGACCCGGTTGTGGAAAATCAGCGATATCCGGGGCGTTACCACCATCAACACGAATATTAATCGTAGCTTCAAATTCCTTAGAACCTTCATATTGAATATCTATACCTGTTTTTTCCTCAAATTCTTTGATACTGGTCTCAAATTTCACTTGATCGGCATCTACGAACGGTCCAAACATTGTTACTTTTGTCCCTTTATACTCACCTTTCATCGCAAGTTCCAGTGGTGACCCAGTCGCCTCAACAGGAGCGGCAGTAGCTTTATCTTGATTGTTATTTGTAGCTTGGGTTGCCGGAGGATCTGTCTTTGCCGCGCTGTTATTTCCTCCACCACACGCACTCAACACCATAATGAATGATAGACAAAGCATTAAAGCTAATGACATTTTGCGTCCTGTAGCTTTTCTCATCTCTTCATACATCCCCTTTAATCAAATTTAGATTAACAGCATTCATTCATCTTCATCTGAGGGTCTAGTTGTTAAACTTTATGCATGTTGAGTGCGGACCACCTCCTTTTGCAAAGGTTTTCAAATTCATCGATATCACAGTGATCAAATATGATTTAGCTCAATATTGGCGTTTTCATCCATACCTTATCATATTTTGTATGCGTTTCCAATATGGTTTATTCACTTTTTTTCCTAAAATTCAGGATATTTTTCTTTTTCGAACGATTTTCATACTACAAATATCCTTAATGGCGCATTCTTTGTGAAAAGCTTTTCAAACTTAGTAGAAAGAAATGAGCTTCACTCATTTTTCTCGTGATGATTCTCTTACAATTAACTTATGTTCCATCTTCTCTCTGATTACCTCGACAGTTCCGGTAGTGAGCAACTCATGTAGCTTCTCAGCAGCACGGTATCCTAGTTCATAGATCGGCTGCGCAATCGTCGTCAGCTTCGGAATAAACATACTCGCCATCCGCAGGTTATCAAAGCCCACAACAGATACCTGCCCTGGCACAAGAATATTCAGGTCTTTCAAATAAGAAATCGTCCCCATTGCGAACTCGTCAGCAACGCAGAATACCGCCGTCAAATCAGGAAATTCGGTAAACAACTCATGAGCTGCATGATATGCATGCTCATAACGATGGTTAGCGTATTTGATCTTCTCGATATTATGTTCGAGACCAAATTCCGTTAGAGCTCTTTTGAATCCTTCATAACGAGGTGGTCCCGCTATCGAATTATCATGATTGAAGCCAATCATCCCGATTTGCTTATGACCTAGCTCGATCAGGAATTTCACCGCATCGTAAGCAGCAACTTCATCATCAATTTCTACGCTAGGAATGTCATACTCATCCGAATGGGATGACACAAGCACAAAAGGAATCCGACAGCCCATTAATTTGTCATAATACTCAGGATAAAGTATATCACTGGCTAACACGACTCCATCCACCTGTTTCTCATGAAATGTATCAATGTACGACAGCAGACGTTCCTTATCTCGGTCCGTATTACATATCATCAGACTGTACCCGAGTTTAATGCACGCATCCTGCATTCCCCGAATAACCCCTGCGTAGAACAGGTTCTCAATATCAGGAATAAGCAGGCCCAGCGTAAAAGATTTCTTATAAATCAGACCACGTGCGAACGCATTGGGTTGATATTTGAGTTGCTCAATCGCCTCCAATACGCGTTCACGTTTGCTCTCGACCACCGCATTCGGTGCATTCATTACACGTGATACGGTACTTATGGATACCCCCGCCAACTTGGCGACATCTCGAATCGTTGCTTTCATCGCATAACTTCCTTTTTTTAGAAAACCTTTTCAAAGCGATTATATCAAGGGTTAGGCGAATTGACAATAGTATTTTGAAAACGATTTCAATATAAAGTTACGTGTTATTTCTAATACTTTCGATTGTTCACTTCCCGCTCAGCCGTAACCTCTGTAAAGACACTCTCCGCGGTAACAATCCGTTTAGGGAGTGTACGACCTTCAATTATTTCATTCACCACTTGCATCAAATTCGGACCAAGTAGCGGATTACATTCGACCACAAAGTTAATTTTTCCTTCGATCATTTTTTCGAGTGCTTTTCGCGTTCCATCTACCGAAATAATAATAATGTCCTTACCCGGCTCTAGGCCATACTCCTCAATTGCTTCAATCGCCCCAAGCGCCATATCGTCATTATGTGCGTATAGAACTTTAATTTCACTTCCCATTTCCTGCAAGATTGATCTCATGACGTCTCTTCCTTGCTCATGAGTGAAGTCAGCATACTGACTTTTTAACATAACAAATTTGTCCTGCTGCTTAATTGTATCCTGAAATCCATTGCCCCTTTCGATTGAAGGAGTAGAGCCTGCGGTTCCTTTTAATTCAACGAAGCCAATAGGGTCGCTCGTGCCTGCCATTTTGTCGATTAAGTATTTCCCTGCCTTTCGGCCTTCTTCATAAAAGTCAGAACCAATAAATGTGACATATCGCGAAATATCCTCAATATCAACAACTCGATCAACAATAATGACTGGAATTCCCGCCTCCTGCACTTCGTTTAAAATGGAATCCCAGCCTGATTGAATGACTGGAGCAATTGCGATAACATCTACCTTTTGCTCAATAAAATATCGAATCGCTTCGAACTGTTTCTTCTGTGACTGCTCCGCGTTCTCGAATAACAGATCTATTCCAGCTTCCTTCGCTGCTTCCTTAATGGACAGACTGTTAGCATTCCGCCAATCACTTTCCGAGCCCAATTGAGAGAATCCTAATACGATAGGACGTGAAAGAGTTATTGATTCTCCTAATGGGGTCGTTGAACTATTATCAGAATAACGTTCACTGGGGATTAGATTGTCTGAAGTATCTGCAGAACGAGCCGAATCACAACCGAATACAAGAGGAATCAAACAAATCAATACCCATATTCCCCACTTCATTCGATTTTCCATTCAATCGCCCCCATGCTTAAATATGTTATCAATGTAAGATATATACGTTATTCTATTAATAAGTCTATCATATGATTTTCTATTTTTTCACATAATAAAAATAGAGAAAGAAGATCTGAGACATTCACGATGTCTTCAAATTTTCTCCCTCCTCTCCCGCTTATCTTCGCTTGGTAAACCTGTGTTCACTAAGTAACCTTTGCAGTAAGATGAATAATAATAACAGTACACCAATCACAATTCTCGTCCACCACGAACTAAGCGTACCTTCGAAACTAATTATCGTCTGAATAACCCCTTGAATCATAACCCCAAAGAATGTACCTACAACATATCCAACGCCACCCGTGAGCAAAGTGCCACCGATAACAACCGCGGCAATGACATCGAGCTCCATCCCATTCGCATGCAGACCATACCCAGATAACATATAGAATGTAAATACGATACCTGCCAACGAAGAACAAAAACCACTAAAACCAAATACCATAATTTTGGTCCGTGCAACCGGCAAACCCATCAGTAAAGATGATTGTTCATTCCCACCGATGGCATAAGTATTGCGGCCAAACTTCGTATAGTGAGCCAAATATACCCCCATCACAACAATGAATAAGGCAATAATGACGCTAATCGAAATAAAGTTGTTGCCTGTTAATTTGATCTTCGTCTGTGCCATCGAGGTGTAGAAAGCATTATCAATGGTAATTGTATTAATACTTATAATGTAACAAAGACCCCTAGCTAAGAACATCCCAGCTAATGTGGCGATAAATGGTTGAATTTCAAAATAATGAATGATAGCTCCCATAACAGACCCAAATAAAATCCCTATCATCAATACAACCGGAATTACGATGATAGGTGGCCACCCCTGATGTAGGAGGCTAGCGGATACCATCGTCGTCAAGGCAATCATCGAACCCACTGACAGATCGATCCCGCCTGATACGATCACAAATGTCATCCCTACCGCCGCAATTAATAGAAAAGAGTTATCGATAAGAAGGTTCAACAACACCTGTAATGAGAAGAATCCAGTGTAGCGGAAAGAACCTGTAATAAATATTAGTATAAACAACCCTACGGTCACCAACAGCGGGATATATTGACGTTTAACCATGCTGTTTCACCTCATGTTTGGAGGAATAGCTTCTTGGCTTCCGACGTCCACGTAACATGTCTCGAAAGTTTTCCGACTGTATTAAGCATACGGCCAATACGACCACTGCCTTAACTACAAGTGTAATTTCTGGAGGAACACCAACCATATAAATTGTTGTTGTCAACGTTTGAATAATAAGCGCTCCGATCAACGTCCCCGTTAAATTAAACCTACCCCCATTCAAGGAGGTACCTCCAATGACAACGGCTAGAATAGCATCTAGTTCATACCATAAACCTGCATTGTTTCCGTCCGCACTCGACACATTGGAACTTAGAATGAGTCCGGCGATCCCCGCACACAAACCACAGAACATATAAACCATAAGTATGATTGTTTTGGAGCGAACTCCAGCCAGCCGGCTGGCTGTCGGCTTGCAACCGACGGATTCAATAAACAGCCCAAGTGCAGTCTTACGAGTCAAGAGAGAAGCAATTGCAAACATGATCGCTACAATAAAGATTGAAACGGGCAGTGTCAGCAAGGAACCCGATCCGATATACTGATATTTCGGACTAAGAATCGTGATAATCTGCCCATTTGTGATTAACTGCGCGATCCCACGACCAGCCACCATCAGAATAAGTGTAGCAATAATGGGTTGAATTCCGATTCTAGCCACCAAGAATCCGTTCCATAAACCGAGCAGCGCTGATAGCACCAATGAGGCCCCTACAGCAATTAACAAGATTACCCATCCATTCTGATCCGTGCTTTTACTAATGCTAAGACAAGCCATTGCTCCTGTAATCGCAACGATAGAACCAACGGACAAGTCTATTCCACTTGTTGCAATAACTAGTGTCATTCCGATGGCAACTAGAATCAATGGTGATCCAAAATTCAATATATCGATTAGACTTCCATAAAGATGACCGTTCTTCATTTTGATTGAGAAAAAGTCCGGCGAATATATCAGATTAAATAACAATAGTGACGAGAGCACACAAAGTGGCCAAAACAAACGATGCTTGATCATCTCTATTCTCCTCCTGCGATGGCCTGCATTACATTGTGCTGCTGCATTTCTTGACCCTGAATTTCTTTTACTTTTCGGCGATCCCGTAGAATGGCAATCCGATCACTGACCCGAAGTACTTCCTCCAGCTCAGAAGAAATAAACAAGACGGACATCCCCTTTTGTGCTAGTGATAACACCAATCGCTGAATCTCCGCTTTAGCTCCAATATCGATCCCTCGGGTAGGCTCATCTAGAATAAGCAGTTTCGGCTCAGTCAAGAGCCAACGGCCTAACAACACCTTCTGCTGATTCCCGCCACTAAGATTTCGAATCAATTGTTCGGGGTCTGAGGGAGTAATATTCAGAAGCCGGATATACTCGTCGGCCATCTCATCTTGACGTTTTCTGGAGATTGTTCGAAACCATCCCCTTGTCGCTTGAAGAGCTAGAATGATGTTCTCCCTGACAGTTAGATCATCGATTATCCCTTCAAGCTTCCGATTCTCCGAACAAAAAGCGATCCCTGAATCAATGGCTTGCCGGGGAGTATTTATGATACTATTCAAACCAGATAACTGAAGACTGCCTTGATCGGCACGGTCGGCTCCAAAGAACAATCTGGCCATTTCCGTCCGTCCAGAACCAAGTAATCCTGCAATACCCAGAATCTCTCCCCTGCGAATTTGCAGATCAAACGGTTCGATCGCACCCTGCTTACCTAACCCCATAGCTTCCAGCAGCACTTCATTATTCAACTTGTTTTCATGACTCTGTTTCGGCAATTGTTCAAGCATGTCAAGCTCTTTACCAATCATTCTAGATACCAGATCTATCCGAGGGAGCTCCTGCGCCTTATATTCCCCTACAAATTCTCCGTTACGGAGAATGGTTATTCGATCAGAAACTTCATAGACTTGATCCAGAAAATGAGTAACAAACAAAATAGCCAGCCCTTCGCTTTTTAATTTCCTCATAACGGTGAAGAGTTGCTTAACCTCACTTTGATCCAAACTCGAAGTGGGTTCATCCAGAACAAGTACTTGAGCAGAAATACTTAAAGCACGTGCAATCGCAATTAATTGCTGCACCGCAACTGAATAAAATTGCAGGGGCCGGGTAACATCCAAATACAACTGTAATCTTTCCTTAAGCAAATGCTGAGCATTTCTGTTCATTTCTTTCCAATTAATACGTCCAAAACGTTGTGGCTCGTTACCAATAAAGATATTCTCTGCTACAGAAAGATTAGGACATAAGTTCACTTCCTGATACACCGTACTAATCCCCAAATGCTGTGCAAGCTGCGGATTATGAACCGTAATCGCTAATTGGTTCATTTCTACGCTGCCTTGGTCAATGGAATATACGCCTGTTAACACCTTAATTAACGTGGATTTCCCCGCTCCATTCTCCCCCATTAACGCATGTACTTCACCAGGAAATAAGCGAAGGTTGACGCCCGATAGCGCCTTTACACCTGTAAACTGCTTATGGATGTCCCTCATTTGTAACACAGGCTGTAATTCTGACATCTAGCAAGTCCCCTCCCTTCAAGAGAGTTAGCAGCTCCAAATCCGATAATTGAATGATTCAGAGCTGCATGCTCTTCTCTTGTCAATTACGAATTAGTACTTCCGGTTTGGCAATTCTCGCTTAGCATCTTCTGATGTAAATACACCTTCTTTTGTTACGATCCGTTGCGGAATTTCAGTACCTGAAAGTACATCACGTGCAGCCTGCATCAATTGAGGTCCTAGTAAAGGATTGCATTCGACGATAAAGTTAATTTTGCCTTCACTTGCGGCGACAAATCCGTCCTTGACACCATCAACAGTAATAATAATTATATCTTCCCCTGGTTTCAGACCTGCGGCTTCAATCGCTTGAATAGCTCCAAGTCCCATATCATCGTTATGTGCATAGAGCACATCAATTTTCTTATTCGCCTTAAGGAAAGCTTGCATAACTTCCTTCCCTTTAGCGCGGGTAAAGTCACCTGTCTGCGATGCGATAATTTTCAAGTTCGGGTTAGCCACAATTTCTTCGGCAAAACCCTTCTGCCGATCTATCGCTGGCGCCGAGCCAGTCGTACCCTGCAATTCTACTATGTTAATATCGCCACTAGCGTCTTTGAACTTTTCGACAAGCCACTTTCCAGCGCTTCTTCCTTCTTCAACAAAATCGGAACCGATAAATGTCTTATACAGCGACGTGTCTTTCGAATCCACTGCGCGGTCAGTTAGAATAACTGGAATTCCAGCTTCCTTAGCTTCTTTCAATACAGTATCCCAACCCGATTCAACTACCGGTGAAAATGCGATAACGTCGACCTTTTGCTGAATAAAAGTGCGAATAGCCTTGATTTGATTCTCTTGCTTTTGCTGGGCATCAGAGAATTTCAGCTCTATCCCTGCCTCCTTGGCAGAATCTTGAACCGAGATCGTATTTGCGGTTCTCCAGCCACTCTCCGCTCCAACTTGCGAGAATCCGAGCGTAATTTTCTTATCGACAGCAGTCTCTTTTACTTCCGTTTTAGTGTCACCAGCTTTGTTTGCATTCTTTGAAGTGTTGTCACCAGCGCCACTATTGCCACAAGCTGCCGAAATCAATAGCATAAGTGATGCAGCTAGTATTAATCCTGACCTTTTGAGTACCTTCATATTTTCTTCATCCCCTTTTCAGTCACCACTTTGTTGGTGTGCTTTGATTATAGAGCGCTTTCAATTTTGTTGAATACGGAGTATTATCGCCGTTATTTGCGTATTTTTTCGCTTCTTCCGCAGTAGCCTGACCTTTCATTTGTTTTTATGTGACTAAGGTTTAATTTTTTTATTCTTGATTGCGTTTTCATAAGGGATCATTCATACTTTGATTACATTATTTCTTATGGAAAGGTCAGAAACCGATGAAGCTGATCCATTGGATCTCCTCCAGTTTACGTGCCAAGCTATTGGCCATGTTCGTATTCTTGACTGTCATTCCATTGATAGGGATCGGACTGGTCTCTTATCAGAAGTCATACAACACGGTATATGAGAACAGTAAAGCTAGTGCGGTATTGATAGCTGAGCAACTCGCTCAGAATCTGGAAACACTTTTTACTGATTCGGGAAAATTATTGGAACTCGGAAATCATCCTAACGTGCTTCATTTCCTATCTTCACAGAGCGACACCTACGACGATGCTAAAGAAATATTGAAGCTGATGGATTCCTATCGACAAACCTACAAATATGAGAGTGTGCTTAACATTACCATGATTAATTTGTATGGAAGAGGGATTAGCGAACGTAGAGGTGTGTTCCAATTAGACAAGAATCCGCTGCGAAACCCACACCTTACATATTTACTCCATAACCCAGACACTGTGCTTAACATTCCTCCATTAGAAGCTATACCCCTAGATCGACTAGATGGATTCCAAGATGAACATATCATCTCTATCATGGCTGCCGTCAAACAAAGAATCACACATGAAGTGATTGGATTCATCGTAATTGACTTAGACGATTCCGTAGTCAATCAGTTCTGCGATCATGTCACCATTGGGGAAACTGGATTCTTCTATGTACTAGATCATAATGGCCAACCTATCTTCACACCTTCTGGACTGGATCGAAACGGCTTACTCCCAGATCAAAATGTTCTCATAGACTTAGCTCAAGGCACTCTATCCAGCTATGTGGATCATTCCAAAGGCAGTCCCAAATTCATCTTCACATCTACCTCCGATGCCACGGGGTGGAGAATTATTGGGCAAGTGCCCTTACAAGAGATCATTAAAGAAGCAAATTCTATTCGACAATTAATCATCGCCAGTGTGGTTCTAAGTATCCTTTTTACCGTTGCACTCCATTTCTATCTTTCAACTCGGATCACACGCCCTCTCCAATTACTCAAGAACAAGATGAGACTGGCTGCTTCTGGTTTCTTGGAATCAAAAGTAACACCTACAGGCAAGGATGAAATTGCTGATCTCGGCAAGAGCTTTAATATCATGCTTGGAAAAATCAAGACTTTACTTGAGCAAAATACTAGAGAACAAGAAGAAATGAAAAAGGCCGAGCTCAGGGCATTACAAGCCCAGATCAATCCTCATTTTCTATATAATACGCTGGACTCCATCCTCTGGATGGCGGAAGCCGGGAAGAAGGATAAGGTAATCTCCTTGGTCGAATCACTCTCTCGTTTATTTCGGATTAGCTTAAGTAAAGGACGCGATTGGATTAGCCTCGAGAAGGAAATTGAACATGTTCACAGCTACTTAGTCATCCAACAAATGCGATATCGCGATATTTTGGAATATAAAATTGAAGTGGAGTCAGAAATCCTTGCCATACCGACATTAAAAATGATGTTGCAGCCGATCGTTGAGAATGCTCTATATCATGGAATAAAGAATAAGCGAGGTAAAGGACTTATTTGTATCACTGGACGTGCGATAAATAACACAGAAATTGAGCTGATCGTTCAAGATAACGGCTACGGAATACCACCGTCAAAACTTGAACAACTTCATAGGAATTTAAAGAATTATCACATTCCTGAAGAGACTGGTGAAGAAGTCTCAGGTGGATTTGGGCTGCACAATGTACATCAGCGAATTAGACTATACTATGGCGAACAATACGGAGTTCAGGTGGACAGTATCGAGCAGGAAGGAACTACTGTGAAGATTACAATTCCAATGAAGGCGAGTGAATAACCGATGAAAAAGGTGCTATTAGTCGACGACGAAATTCTCATTCGGGAAACAATTCGAGATTGTATACATTGGGAGAAGGAAGGATTTCTATATTGCGGGGATGCATCTGATGGAGAAGTTGCATTACCTATGATCGAACAGATGAAACCAGATATCTTAATTACGGATATTAAGATGCCTTTTATGAATGGTCTAGAATTATGTACTATTGTCCGTAGGGCAATGCCTGAGATTAAGATTATTATCTTGAGTGGACATGGTGAATTCGAGTATGCCAGGGCTGCACTTAGTATGGATATTGAAGAATATTGCCTTAAACCCATTAGCTCTTCCGACCTCATAGGCTTACTTCATAGGGTAAGCGAGAAAATTGACAGGGAGCGTAGCGAAAAGGAACACATTGAACAACTGAAACAAAGCGAAAATGAGCGAAAAAGTCTCACTTTTGATAAATTGCTGAATGACTTATGCAGTGGCTTCTTGACAACGACAGAGGCGATCCATGCCGCATCGATACTTTCCATTCCATTGATTGCCCGCTATTATGCCGTAGCAGTTATCGACATCCGTTGTTCGGAAGACCTGTCCCCCTTCGATCCGCAAGTTTCAGATACTATCGCGGAAGAATCCTTGATTTTGCAACAAACCTTCACAACCAATCATGCAGATGTATTGGAGTTTAAACCAAGCCGAACCAAGAGCGTTTGGATTATAAAAGGAGATAGTCAGGAAGCTCTTGAGGGTTACTTAGAATCTTTACACGTCATTCAAGAGAACTCTTATAAACAATCACGTAACTTCACTATATCAGTTGGGATCGGATCCATTCAGGATCGAATTCAGGGGATACACATCTCGTTCTTAGATGCCGAAGAAGATATGTACTGGCAGCGATTATCCAGACAGAATAGCCAGAATCTATGGGAGGCTAATCGCAGTTCAATGAATCAGAATATCTTCTTGGACCGCAATGTGATTATCGGGTTTTTAAAGGTGGGTTCACCCTCACAAACCCAAAGCTTCATCAGAAATTTTGCGGCTGGATTAGAGCAGATTGATTGGAATTCATCGCTAACAGGCTATTATATATTGAACGATATTACATTAGGAGTGTTCAGAACAGCTGAAGAATTATATAGGAGCCCCGAAGGGACTGAAGCAATACTCCATGATTTTCAAAAGTCCATCGAATCCATTCGAACTTGGGAAGAAGTCTGTACTTACTTAATCAAGCTTGTAGAACAATTTTGGTTGTGGCGCTCTAAATCCTCTGATCGGTACGCCGATCTATTGATTAAGGTTAAAGAATACATCCAAGCAAATTACAATAAGAACTACATTTCACTTCAAGATGCAGCCGAGTATGTAAATGTGAGTCCTAGCCATCTAAGTAAAATATTTAGTCAAGAAACGGGTCAAACGTTCATTGACTACTTAACACAAAAACGGATACGTAGAGCGATGGAACTGCTTCAATCGACTCAAGCAAGGACATACGAAGTTGCCTTTCAAGTTGGTTACAACGACGCCCATTACTTCTCCAATTTATTCAAACGGATCACAGGTATGACGACTACAGAGTTTCGTAAAAAGGGAACGTCAAAAACTGATAAGGAGCACTATGAGATCAAACACTCTATTCACTAAAATTTGGTCCCTTGCCTTTGTTCTTCTAGTGTTTCTTACCTTAACTGGTTGTACCTCATCTCGTTCTGAAGTTACGTTATCTCTAGAAGCATCTACGGATCCAAGCAAAGAGCAAACACCTCTCTTTACCTTTGGAATTATCTATCCGATGGCACATTCATTCTATGAGGAGATTACTCGACTTGCGGAAGAAGCTGCGCATCCCTATTCGATTAAACTCATCGTTAAAGCGCCAGAAGGAATTAATTCAGAACAACAGATTCATATGATGGAAACGATGATTAATCAAAAAGTCGACGGTATCGCCATAGATCCCATTGATGCCTCCGCGCTTCTTCCAGTTATCAATAAGGCTATTCAAGCCGGAATACCTGTCATCTGCTTCGAATCGGATTCACCGGACAGCCAGCGTCTTTCCTTTATCGGCACGGACAATTTCGAAGCCGGCACACGAATGGGCGATGTCATTAAGCAGTTACAGAAGAATAAAGGCATGATTCTGATCCAATCCGGGATAAAAGAAATGAAAATCCATGAGGAAAGACTGAATGGTTTGCTTCAATATCTGAATCACAATACGAATATTCAGGTATTAGAAATTCAATATAATGAAGGAAGCAGCGACAAAGCCTTATCTGATATGGAGGGTATGATCGATCGTCACCCTCATTTCGACACTTTGGTATCTGTGGACTTGATCTCTAGTTCAACATCCGTGCTCGTTTGGAAAGCCAAAGGACTTAACCGCTATGCCGTTTCTTTCAATATGACCCCCGAGATGAATGAAGCGATTCACAATGGCCAAATCACATCTGTCATTTCCCAAAACGAACAAAATTGGGGGCATTTACTGATCGACAATCTGTTGAAAGCAGCCAAAAAGGAAGCCATTCCTTCATTTATTGATACGGGGATTATTGAGATAAAGAACTGACAATCTAACCAAGTGAGGGTTAGATTGTCAGTTCTAATTTCATCGCTTCCGCTTGTTCAAGAATCGTCAGTAAAAAAGACTCCGCTAAGCTTTGTTTCATAATAACCTTTCTGGCTTCATCAAAGGTGAACCACTCAGCATGCTCAACTTCTTGATTAGTTCTCAGTAGTGTCTCATCATGTGCAACAGCAACATAATTCAGCATCAGCGTATTGGAACGCTCGAAATACTTACTTCTCATGTACTTGTATTCATCCACATGCAGGCCTACCTCTTCTTGTACTTCGCGAATTAGCGTCTCTTCTGCTGTTTCCCCACGATTGATATATCCTGCTAGCAAGATATAATCTTTCATATTATATTGCCTTATTAGCAGTACCTTGTTCCTTTCTTTGTTCAACACAGCTGTGCTAATCGCCGTACTAAAGATAGGAAAACGGAATACCTGACATGAATCACAATAGGGGATCAATCCCTCTCCTTCACATTCATTGATATGTAACTCCGTTCCACAAGCATAACAATACTTCATCACGAATCCACCTGCATTCTATGAAATAAATAACTTATTGATATTCAAATTATTATAGACTAAAGAGACAAATTCATTAACAAATTCCTCTTGATGCTCCCTTATTCTCGTGCCTAACAATATGGAGTTCGCTGAAGAAACCCCCGGCACATCCACTTTAGTAAGTACTCCCCGCTTCAATGATGGTTCAGCTATCAGAGAGGAAACAAAACTTACCCCATACCCTGCCATGACAGCTTGAATCGTCTCATTAAGTCCATTAAATTGCAATTCAATTTTTGGAGGTGAGACCTTCAGCTCCCGGCATTGCTGAAATAATCTTTCTCTCGCGGCGCTTCCTTCTTCTCTCATAATAAAAGGTTCAGCTATAATTTCTTCAAGTGAAACCACTTGCGATGAATACTTATGTCCGGGGGCTACTACGAACAAATACTCATCCCTAAACAACTCTCTGCATTCGAATAAGTCCGAATCAGCTAAGGGCACCCCAATATCACTATAAATTGCTACATCTGCCTCAAAGTTGATTAATTTTTCAATAGCATTGAGCGAGTTAACCGTTGAAATATGTACTTCAACTCCACTAAATTGTTGCTTAAATAAAGAAGCCCACTTCGGAATGAGTACACTTGTTGCAAGATAATTTCCCACAATCCTTAGTTTTCCTTCGGGATAGTTATGATAGTCTTCGATTAGATTCCTTACCTGTTCCTCGATAGTAAATAATTTCTCCAACGGCTTAATCAACTTGTTTCCTAATGAAGTAAGAACAAGGCCTCTACCCTGAACTTGTAATAATTTAATATCGTTGTCTTTTTCAAATTTGCGTATTTGCGCCGAAATAGCTGGTTGGCTAATATGCAGCTTTTCTGAGGCCTTAGTTACACTGCCGGTTAACGCAACATAATAAAATAATCTCAGCACATGAAGGTTCAACTGCATCCCACCTATATATTTTTTTTATACATATTAGATATTATATATTATTAATTTATGTGTCTGCACTTTATACTAGACTTACTTTACGACTAGGAGGAATTACTGGATGGAAACAACTTTATATTTGACTCGTCACGGACAAACTCAATGGAATCTGGCAAAGAAAATGCAGGGACATAAAGACTCTCCTCTTACACAAACCGGTGTTCAGCAAGCGCAGTGGTTAGGAGAGCGCTTGTCCACGGTTTCATTTGATGCTATATATTGCAGTTCCAGTCCCAGAGCGATTACAACAGCATGCATTATCTCAGGTAATCGGTTAACTGAGATCCTGAAGCTTGATGCGCTACAAGAAATTAACATGGGACTTTGGGAAGGCCAAAACATAGAGCAAATTACACAAGATTACCCTACTCAATTCAATCAATTTTTCAGCGAACCTCATTTATACCAACCTACGGGTCAGGGAGAAAGCTATAGTCAATTAATGACAAGAACACTTCCCACGATTC
Source organism: Paenibacillus segetis (assembly GCF_014639155.1). NCBI lineage: Bacteria > Bacillati > Bacillota > Bacilli > Caryophanales > Paenibacillaceae > Paenibacillus > Paenibacillus segetis. Next base: position 521,387 of record NZ_BMFT01000001.1, on the reverse strand, counting down.
AAAATATCTTAACTAAACATAAAGGTAAACAAGTTCTTATTGTAACTCACCGGATCACACTCAAAGCTATAATGAGCTATTTCATGAAAAAACAGCTGCATGAAATCGGGTCCATGCCCGATATTCACCCAACTGCTCTGTGTAAGATTACTTTTCATGATGAAGTCGCGAATATTGATTTGTATGGTGATACTGCCCATTATCGGGAATAACACATGCCGTGTAATAATGCCTACATGTTAAACTGAGATTTCTTGCTGCATATCCGTAATTTTTACTGCTTGACCGCCGTGCAATCTGGAATGTTCCGCTGCAAACGCCATCAGATGACTCTGGAGAGAAGCGGTCGCAGAAGTCAAACCGTACGACGGATTACTGTCGAATCGATTGACGTTCTGCAGAAACGAACCCACCATTCGCTCATCACCACCTCCATGACCATCAGCACCTCCTTGACCATCTCCACCAATAGAGCAATGAATATCAAGTTTCTCCCCTGTTGCATATCGGTATAGCGTGAACTTTCCTTCATCCATATTCCCTAATATCTCACCTTGCGTGCCCATAATCTGCACCCTGCGGCCACCGGTTTGCGTTAGTCCCGACATGATAAACGATGCGTTCGCTCCGTTGGTAAATTCCATATTGACGACTTGATGATCGACAACATTGTTATCGCACCGATAAACACAACGCCCGAACGGGCTCTCCTTAATCGCCTTCAGAATCCCTTCCGGCGATAAATCATTTGTCATATAACGGGCCCAGGGGTGGTGTGGAGGCTGGATGTACATCTTCATTGCAGAGAAAGGACATTCCTTCTCCACCTCGCAGCCATCGATGCAGCGGTCGGTTGAGCCCTCCGGGGCATTCTCCGCTCTGAAATGAAGCAGCGATCCGTATGAGCTTACACTTGTACAGGACTGCCCCATGAGCCAAGATATAATATCCAGGTCATGACATGACTTCGCCAGAATCATTGGACTTGTATCTTCCGATTTACGCCAATTACCACGCACGTAGCTGTGTGCCATGTGTAGAAAACCAACGTTTTCGGTTAATTGGATCGTCGCAACTGTCCCCAATTCTCCCTGTTCGATATATTTTTTAATCCCCGCCCAAAAAGGGGAATATCGCAAGACGTGGCTGACAACGAGCAGACGTTTATAGGTTTGCGAAGCTTGCGCAAGACGGACGCATTCATCCTTGGAAGGTGACATCGGCTTTTCCAACAAGACATGGTAACCTAGCTCCATCGCTTTCATTGCCGGTACATAATGCATCTGGTCGAGCGTGCTGATAATCATTACATCCGCAATACGCCCTTGATCGAATGCTTGCTCCCACGAGTCATAGACATACTCCGAAGCAATCTGGTGAATATCCGCAAACCGCTTTCTTCGTTCATCGTCAGGTTCCGCTACCGCAATAATTTTTAATTCATTTGGAAACTTTTCTGCATAAGGCCCATAAATATATCGTCCTCTACTGCCAGCACCTAATAAAACCGCCGTTATCCTCTTCAATACTTCTCCTCCTCATCATGTTCGGCTCCTATTTCAATTTAATAGGAATGATGTTCAACATGAAAGAGATTGTTACTGACATACATATACATTTATTGACCTACATTCTATGAACGCAACATTCTATATTCTTGAGGTGTCTTTTCGTTTTGCTTCTTGAAAAAGCGAATAAAAGCAAGTGCCGAATTGTAACCTAAGACACCCGCAATTTCGTTGACTTTCATCGATGTATTCAACAGCATTTCCTTAGCCAACAGGTTACGATAATCGTTTACATATTTAGATAACCCAACCCCGGTAATTTGCTTATATAATCTGGATAAATAAGACGGATTTAACCCTACATAATCCGCCAATGCAGTTAATGAAATATCGTTGGATATATGTTCTTCGATATACCGGTGGACTTTTGTAATAACTTCATCTGGCAATTGCATGCCATGTGAAGCATTCCAATCGAACAGAATCTCTGCCATTTGCCAAAAATATTGAGTCAAATCCGACCATGAAGTCGAATCACTTTGCTGAAACAATTTATCCAAGTCAAGCAGCGTATTCATGTAATCACGAATCTCACGATTTTTATTCATGTGCGACAGAAACACAGCAGAAAGAGAATGATACAATTCTATTTTGCGCTCATAAGGAGTCAGGGAATCACCCCATATGGCCGTCAACTCGACATATAGCTTGGAGAATTGTTCCCGGTGATTATTTTCCAGACAAGTCATAAGCAATTGTACTCGGGTATGATAGAAAAAATCATGATGATTCCCCATCTCATGGCTATCATGCTCATGAATATCTTTATCCGTCATAATGACCTCGCTGGACAAGCCATGACCATATACAAAACAATATTTAATGGAGTGAAATCGGTCAGAAATACTGCTCCACGCCGTCTGCTCGCTGCCAAGAACAAAAGAAACAGGCAAGTTCAACAATTTCTTGCACGTTCCCTGGACCGTTTCTAGCATACCGCTTGCATACCGATAAGCTTTGACCCATTCCAAGGAGTCTAAATCCGTGAACGATTGCTCTTTATTTTTAGGTTGAATCAACCAGACGATTTTCGACAAATCGTACACAACGGAAAAACACCTCACATGCTCTGATAAATACTCGTCGCAAATATTTTGGAACGCATAGGTTAACAGTGCTTTGTCCGGTGTCGTAAACATCTCTTTCCAAGCATCCACCCTGCCAAGCAACAAATAGACCGGCATCCCCGCATCCAGTGGAATATCAATTTCCTTAAATGCTTGTTTCAATTGACGCTCCGTTTCCTGCTTGCCTTGGAACAGTCCCCACATGTAGTCTTTTTGCAGCGAAGGCAACGCCAACCTCATTTTGGTTTGCGCCTTTGTGATCATCTGCTGCTGGTCGTGTTCCTCCTCGATTTTCTTAATCGCGCGTTCCACAGACTCGATAATTCTCTCATCGCTTTCTATCTTCAAAATGTATTCGAAGCCACCGTATGTAATGGCACTCCTTGCATAATGAAACTCATTATATCCCGTTAAAAAGATGACTTTGCAGGAAGGCCACTGTGATTTGATTTCCCGCAGCAATTCAATCCCTTCAAGCCCGGGCATCTTGATGTCTGAAATCACGATATCAATCCTGTGATTCTGCAACACCCCCAGAGCCTCTTCTCCTGAATAAGCTTTCATGACATCGAGCTCTAAATGAACGGTTTGCTCAAAAAGTTCAAGAAGACCATCAACAATAATCGGAAGATCATCAACGATAAGCAGTCTGTACATGCTGTTTCCTCCTCTAGCTCTAGCTTATGTTCAGGTTGATCCTTACCTTCAGTCCGCCTAGAATGGAACGTGACAACGTAATGCCACAATCTACACCGTAACGCAATTGTATTCTGCGATGAACGTTAATAAGACCGGTCGTTTCTTCGATACGATTGGAAGACTGTTTCAGCCGCAGCTTGAGTTGTTCGATCTCCTCATCGCTTATACTGTTGCCATTATCTTCAACATACAAAGAGAAGTCGTTTCCCTTTCGCTCTGTATGAACCCAAAGCTCGCCTTTGGGGAGCATATTGCCCAGCGCATACTTATACGCATTCTCGATAATCGGCTGCAAAATAAGCCTTGGAACAACCATGTCCTTCGGGACCTCTCCGTCAAATTTAACTTGAATCCGGTCACCATAACAAATGGACTGCATATCAACATAGGTACGGGAATGCTCCACCTCAAGCTCAAATGGAATTTCATCCTCATCGTTCCGGGTAATAAATTGAAAATATTGGCCGATATGCATGCAAAATTGATATGCTTTATCTTTTTGATGCTCAGACTTGATCAAACGACATAATACAAAAAAGCAATTATATAAAAAATGAGGATTAATCTGTGATTGCAGTCGTTTCAGCTCTGAGCGCTGATTGCGGATTTGCTGCTCATAATTTTCCTCGATTAATGTCTTCAAAGAACGTACGGTATCGTTAAAAGCTTGATACAAGTAACCAAATTCGTCATGACCACGATCAATCGGGATCAGATCCAACCTGTTCTGCTGGACGCGTCTGAACGAATGGACCAGTTTCATAAGCGGGCGATATATAAACCGTAATAGGAAATAAGAGAAGAAGAACACGATGAACACGGCAAGAACGCATGCCCCCAGAAACCAGAATCGATACTTTTGCAACGGGCCTAAGACATTAGCTTCCGGGATACAAGTAATCGAATACGAGTTCCAAACATTGGAGTATTTATATACAGTAAGGTAACGATGTCCTGCATAATGCAGTGTTTCATAACCCTCCTCAGATTTGGAAGCTCGCTTCTCCGCGGCAAACTCTTTCATTCGTTCCATTAAAGCTGAATCGGTGCCACTCTCGATTTCCCAGCCCCGATCCAAGTTCAGCAATACGCTCTGTCCGTCTCGTGATTCTCCGATCTGTGCCAGCGTTTCCCTGATCTTATTTGCCGACAACTCGACCCCGACAATGTAGATAGGCCTTCTTATTGTATTAGCTGGATATTGCATACTAATAAACAAGCGATCATTCCAGTACGTAAACGGTTCTGCATACAGTTTGTCAGTTTGCTGCATGGCTGTGTATTCCGAATCATCAATCGACGTTTCATACTTCAGACTGAGAATAGTACGATCAATTAAGGGAACGTAAGCCCTTGCTTCCTGAATAAACGGACTCGAATTTTTCATCAGATCGAGCCGTTTCTGAATCTCCAATATTTTGTGCGTGAGCTCATAATATGTGATGTCATGGCCGGTTGTGGCAATTTCCATCAAATCCTTGTCCATGACATAGTTCGGTAAATAGCGGTCAATCCTGTCTGCCTCCTTATCCAATGAGTCCAGATAGAACCTTGTCGTATTCAGAATCGACTCCGATATTTCCTTTCGAATATTGTCAGAACCTCGCTCATTAATCATCCAGGTAATCATCATCAGCGGTAGCAGCGCTGTCAAGAAGGCAACCATCACCTTCTTGAAAATGGAGGAGTCGCGTAAAAAGAATAAGAACTTCATCGTTTGTTCTCCCATCTAGTTCATGATCAGAGTAACTCCGATACTATTCTTTGACACTCCCCATCACAATTCCTTTAATGAAGAATCGCTGCAAGAATGGATACACGATGAGAATCGGGAATGCAGCGACGAAAATCTGCGCTGCTCGGCTTGTGCGGTCCGACAATTTAAGCATCAATTCGACATTCTCCGCCTTAATGAAACGGAAGTCTAGTTTAACAATGACCGTCTGCAAGAAGGTCTGCAGTGGATAATTCTCGGTATGATTCATATAGAGCATCCCGTCGAACCAGCTGTTCCAATGGCCTACCATCGTGAACAAGCCTGTCGTTGCCAATGCAGGCAATGATAACGGCGCGTATATTTTCCATAACGTCTTGAAATGTCCTGCTCCGTCAATTCGCGAAGATTCCTCAAGTTCCTTCGGCAAACTGCGGTAGAAATTGAGGAGCAAAATGACGTTGAATACTGCGACACCTCCCGGTAGAACCAGCGCCCACATCGTATCGATCATTCCGAGAGATTTAATCGTGGTGTACGTTGGAATGAGTCCTCCGCTGAATAAAATCGTAAATACGAATACCCATGCGTAGAATGTACGCAGCCGGAACTGCCTGGAATCTTTGGACAACGGATACGCTGTAATAATCGTCAGCGTCATACTGATCGTTGTCCCTATAATGACCCGTTGGATCGAGATCCAGAATGCGCGAAGGTACTCCGGTTTTCCGAATACGTTTTGGTAAGCAGCGGTTGTAAATTCAACCGGCCAGAGTAGAACTTTACCGGCTGCTGCCGCCTGTCCGGAGCTGAATGAGATCGCTAGAATATGAATAATAGGCATAAGACATAAGAAGGATATGAATGCCAAAAAGATAAAGTTGCATATCATGAATAACTTTCTGGACCATGATCTGTTATTATGCACGATGTGTGTCTCTCCCTTCTGAATTACCGACACCTGCCTTAGAAGATGCGGTAATTCGCTATCCGATAGGCTAAGACATAAGAAACCGAAATGAAGATAAAGGAAACGATGGATTTAAGCAGCCCTACCGCTGTCGCGAATCCAAACTGTGCTTGTTGGACCCCCAAACGGTATACGAAGGTGTCGATAATATCCGCACTTTCATAGACCGGTGGACTGTACAGGTTGAATATTTGCTCAAAGCCAGCATTCAATACATTACCGATATTGAGTGTGAGCATCAGGATAATGATTGGCATCATCCCTGGCAGTGTGATGTTCAATATCTGTTTGAATCGTCCAGCTCCATCGATCTCAGCTGCTTCATACAACGATGGATTAATGCCAGTTAGTGCAGCCAGGTAGACGATCGTCCCGAACCCGAACTCCTTCCATACATCTGATATGACCATCACATAAGGAAACCAGGCATTATCACCTAAGAAGAATATAGGCTTGATCCCAAATATGCTGAGCACTTGATTAAGGATACCGGAGGATGGGGATAGAATATCAACCAAAATACCGCTTAATAGAACCCAAGATAGAAAGTGTGGCAAGTATACGAGCGTCTGGAACGTCCGCTTGACCCATTCTTTCCGCAGCTCATTGAGCAGAATCGCTATCGTGATAGGCACAATCAATCCGGCAATAATTTTCATAACCGCAATATAAATCGTGTTCAGAAAGACACGTCCGATGTCGGGGTATTCCATTAACAATTGAAAGTTCCTCATCCCAATAAAGGGTGATCCTATCAACCCTTTGTTCGGGATATACTTTTGAAAAGCCATGATAATGCCAGCCATCGGGTAATAGCTGAAGATCAATACCAAGATTAATCCTGGAAGCAACATCATATGAAGAGGCCACTCCCGCTTCCACATTCGTGCCAATACATTCATGCATCTCACCTCGCTGTATTAAAAGAGGGGTTGTTGTTAATCAACCCCTCAATTCATCTCTCATGCAATTATTTGTGACTTGCGTACCACTCGTTCACTTCTTTGGTAATGTCATCACCGCCAAGCTTCTTCCACTCTGTAACGAATTTATCGAATTCATCGACGGACACTTGGTTCATAATGATTTTGAAATAGATTTCGTCGCGCTTCTTCTTCAGAAGTTCTAGACGCTCCACCATCGTAGGCGTAGCTGCGCCATAGAATTTGTCTTGAAGATACTCCTTGTTTTGCATCATTTTAGGATTATGAGAGCTTGCACCATTCGGGCCCGAAATCAAATATTCCCACCACATGTTGATATCGCTGCCGTCAACGTATTTCATAGCACGCTCGTAACGATTCTTCTGATCTTGGGTTTGAATAATACTAGCATCTTTCGTCTCAATTGCTTTCGGCAGAATTTCACCGTTGTTATCCAGCTGTTTACCAACGCGTAGTGGGCTAAGCAGCCAGTAGTTGTTTCCTTTTTCTTCCTTGTCTTTACCATACAAATAGATTTTTTGCTCATCTGTCTGATTCATAGCATTATCCACCGTGATCCATTGGTTCACCAAGCGGATAACGCCCTCTGGGTGCTTCGCTTGCTTGGAAATAACATAATACTGATCCACGCCTAAGCCAATTTGATTCAGTGTTGGTTTACCATCTGCTGATGGAATTGGGTATGCGCCCCACTCTTGCACGACTTTACCGTCTTTGATAGCGCCCTTCGCCAGCTGTGCAGGCGTCCAGGATGCACCGAATACGAGACCTACATTGTTGTTATAGAGAAGCTCTGCTTCTTTTTCCGTATCTTTAACCGCGAATTCAGGATCGATTAATCCCTTCTTAAACATATCCTGCAGCGCCTTGAGCGCATCTTTCACTTGCGGTTGAATGTCGCTGTTCACGAGATTACCGTTGTCATCTTCCATCCACATATTCTCATACGCATGGTAGCCGTTGAGGAATGCGCGGAGACCTGTTACACCTGTATCGATCTTGAATGGTTCCTTACTGACTGCGAGACCGTAAGGCTTGCCTGTGCCGCCTGGGTCTTTCGTCTTGAAGGCTTCGGCGATTGTCATCACGTCTTGCATCGTCTTCGGTTCAGGCAGGTTCAATTTCTTCAGCCAGTCCGTACGTACGTACAAGTATTGGAATTGGTAAGGATTGTAGGAGCTCGGAATCCCCATCAGTTTCCCGTCGATCGTCGCCGTCTTCATCTGCATGCCGCCGTCCATCGTCAGGAACTTCTTCGTCTCTTCTGTTGCGTTCTTGTCGTATACATCCGTGATATCCATGATCATATCTGCATCCGCCAGATCTTTGAGCTGTGTCGCTTCCACAAGCATTAAATCCGGAATATCGTTGGATGCAATCGTCATTTTCAATTTTTCTTTGAACTGAGTGACGTCTGCCACCCATTTATTCGTAATTTTCACGCCAATGTCTTTCTCATACGCGTCGTAAACTGCGTTCTTGTCAAAGCTCTCGCCTTCATCAAATTTAAGATATGGATCACTTTGTGAAACCGTCGACACTTCCACAACTTCCTGCACATCCTGTGCGCCCTCTTGTATCGGTGCTGTTGTCGCGTTGCCTGGCTCCTCAGCCTGATTCGCCTTATTCATCGCATTATTGCCGCCGCACGCAGTTAAGGCAAAACTGAGGATCAATGCACCGATCAGAAGACTTTTCTGCTTTCTTTTCATGTAACCCCTCCCAATTGTCAAAATATAATACCAAGCTCTAACTGTATGTTTCACAGCTTTCTTGCTTGATTTCAGTATAATAATGTAACCGCATTCATTCTATACACTAGTCTTTACTTTGATATACACCTCTTGACTACTGTATTTATGGCATGCTAATCCTCAACCTAAATAATGCCACGGTGATCATTAAAATGACACCGTGGCTTTATTTGGTTGAGCTATATTGAAATGTACTGTTTCTCGATCCAAGTTTCTGATCGAAAGTCCCGGTCACGCACAAGTACTTTATCTTTATAAATTTCAATTTAGAAGCCATGCGTCCGAGACCCACATCATGGTTACCTAATGTAAAGATTATATTCGGCAGATTCCATAGAATAGAAACATAAGTACTGATGGCCATAGCCAGAAAAATCCATGCCTACATGCCCTCAGCAACTTTCATTCTGTGATCTCTTCGATTTGCAGATATTCATAAGATGACACGATGATATCTGCATCAGGTAGCATACTAAGCGCCGATTCATAGCTTGCTGTACCTGTAAGTCCGATTCCCACTGCCGCACCGGCTGCCTTGGCCATTCTCATATCTCCATTGGTATCACCGATGACTGCTACTCCGGAGGGATCTAGGTCAAGCCTCCTGCAGGCTAGTTGCAACATATCAGGAAACGGCTTACCGTGAACCACTTGATCCGTTCCAATGACTTCAGCGAAATAATGCCGTATCCCTAGCCAATGTAGATGCTTCTCCGCCGCCGCTGTTTCATCAGCAGTGACTACAGCCATAGGAATGCCCTGGCTAGCACAAGCATCCAGAAAGCACTCCAGCCCAGCAAGCGGAAGCACTGGTCGTTTCTGTTCCAACATCTCATCCGCTTCTTGTCTACAGAGATGAACAAGCTCTATGGACTCTACCCAGGACAATCCAGACAAATAAGCTTGCCAGGACAGAATCGCATAGATATCCTCCATCGTGCCCATAGCCAGCGGACCATTTCGATCATAATCATAGATGACTCCATTATGGTCATGGACAGTACCTAATAATGAAGGAAAGACCTCTTCCGGGATCACTAGCCCCTTCTTCCCTAAATGCTCGGTGAATCGATTCAGAAGGCATTCACTCCAGCTTCCCCAAAGGGACACGAATTGAAGCAGTGTTCCATCCTTATCAAATAGAATAGCTGATACAGTTCTGCCCCCCTGCGGGGTAATAAGCTCAAACATCTTGTTGGCCACCTTTATTTTTTCAATTTAACCGAAGTGCTAACCCAACCCAGATCTTCTCTGGATACATAAAGTCCCACTCCATTTCCCCTGTTTTGTGTTAAATTTTTAGGAAAATGTCTTCTGTTCAATCAAAATTGTACACTCAATCCTAGGTAGCATGGTTAAGTGATCGTAAACGTCGATAAACGATTGTGTAAAATTTAAACCAAAAAAAGTAAAATAGATCCTTTTTTTGTTCCAATCACGAGAACAACTGTTGAGTCAGATGATTGATGCGATCGCCCAGACGATGGATCTCAACGGGGTCAATAATTCGTCTGGGCAAATCTATAGAATTATGTTTTGTTATGAACATGAGTAAAAGCAATATGAGTTTAAATAAAGCCACGGCGATCTTATAGATCATCCGTGGCCTTATCTTTTTCAAGCTATTTAATCCACAATAATATAGTGTTATTTTACAACCTGCACCGTAATGCTCTCGCTAGAAGTTACACCCGCAGCGTTAATTAATTCAGCACGATATTCATATGTGCCTACTGCTTTACCTTTCACCGAAGTTACAGCACGCTGTGCGTTAGGTGTAATTAGTGATAGATTTTGCGTATCGATTAATTGTCCATTCTCGTACAGACGATACTCCGAACCATTCGTTCCCCACCACATATTCATGGATACGTTGAAGTTTCCATCACCGTCCCAGTTATCTTGTGATAATACAGGTTTGCCTGGAGAAGCATCACTAACAACGACAACAAGTGGATCAGACGAAGTTGTTCCTTGGGAGTTGATCAATTCACATGTATAGGTATACGTTCCGTTCGCTCTACCAGTAATATCAGTTATAACTGATTGTGCATTAGGAGAAGCATCCGTTAATTTCTTCGTACTGATTAATACCCCATTCTCGTACAATCTGAATTCGGAACCGTTATTACCCCACCATAAATTCATCGTAACGGAATAATCTCCATCTCTTAACCCATTATCGTAAGTATTATTATCCGACAGTACAGGTTTACCAGGTGCTCCCTGGGACAGAGGACGAATTACTTGGAAAGGAATACTTTTCGTTGATATATTACCGGCAACATCCACCACAGTATATTGCACTGTATGATTACCTAAACCAAGGTCCTTCGCATTCATCGACTGACCCAGTTGAACTTCTTTTCCATCTACCAATAATTGTTGAGTAGCTACACCAGAGCCTACATCCGTACTCGTTAGCTCAAACTTCAAGATATCCTGTTCCAGAACATCTCCGACTGCTTTTCCTGATTGAGACAATGTAACCGTTGGCGCAGTCTTGTCCAGCTTCACTTCTATAGACTTGGCTGTTTCTACACTACCAGTAGCTCCAATAGAGAAATAACGGACAACATTAAATCCTTCAGCGTCAATTGTGATAGGTCCAACATAAGAAACTTCAGGTCCATCATTTATCGCGTATTTCGTCGTGACTTGGCCCGGACCTTGATCTGTAGCAGCCAAAGTAAGGTTCACACTCTGATTAAACCAACCGCTATTGTTTGGTGTCCCTGACAGAGTAGCAGTGGTTACTGGTGGAAGAAATACTGGAGGAAGAGATATGTCGTTTAATCCCCGTAATTTCAACTGATATACATCTTTGAAAATAGAGGAAATCCCCTTCAAATTCACGACCTGACCTTCCTTATAAGGGAAGTCAGCTAACTGTAAACCTGTTCTGACATCTACACGCACATGATTACTAATACTACCGTTTACAGCATCAAATTCAAAAGAACCTGTAGGAACAGCACTAATTATATTACGAATCGTAACATTGCTCAGTTCGATCAGCTGTCCTTGGTTGCTATTATCTACAGTAGTAGTCTGTACTGCAACAGGTAATGGTGCTGTTCCCGTCTTCTCAATGGAAACAGGATTACTCAATTCAAGCTCCGTATTATAAAGAGCTAGTGGTGCTGTGATTTTAACAACGTCCCCTTGATGAAATCCACTTGTATTCTGATATACATAAATACCACCAGTTGCATCTTGCAAATAGAAGGTTTGACCTCCAAATGCTCCTGGTTCTGTCGTTATCGTACCTTGAAATGTGACTACAGTACCTTCTGGCTTGCTCCGTCCTTCGGCAATCGTGATTAAGGCAGGCGTAGGATTTCCTTCAGGTGGAAGTGTTTCTGCTGGCACATCGCCTAACGTTACTGGTGTAGTTAATAGGTTATTACCATTTTGTCTTAATCTCAGATTGGAAGCTCCTGTTGTACCTGGTTTGATTCTAACTGTTAAATCTTTATAGGCACGACCTTGGCTATTTGCAGTCACGCTAAAATTACCATAGCCATAGGCAGCTGGCCAAGTTCCATCTTCGTTCTGAATCTTGGCTATTTGAGTTCCCCCAGAAGTCAGGTAAATTCCCGCGCTAAATCCTGATACGGTCGAATTCGGTGATAGATTATCTACTACGACACGGATTTGGAAATCCACTGCATTTGGAAGTGTAGCCTGATGTACGAAACTGTATGAAGGATTTGCACTTGCAGTAGGACCACCATAAGAACCCGCTTTGAAGGTTGACTGATCCCACCATTTGTAACCGGCTGCTGGAGCAGACCATGGTTCAGATTGCGGTTCAGTAGAAGCTGCTGGTGCCTCAAAAGGAAGTAATGCCGTCTTCTCATCCAATTGTAAATTAGGGACTTGATCCAGACTTGTATAGTTTTCTTGTTTCGATAACCAATTCACGATGTTGACGAGTAGTTTCGCATCATCTTGTTCTTTAAAACCATCATAGGTTGTCTTCGAAGTTCCTGTTTCCTCACGTAAATATTTAGGGGAAGCATCCTCTACAGCCGAGGAATCTCCAATGAAAGCAGCCTTGCCCAGTCCAACTTTGGATACAGCTGCATATGGACCTTCTGCAATTCCCCCACCATTATAAACGCCTTGATCAACCGCACTCCCCCAAGCTTCATTCGTTTTTGGGAGATATACGATTCCTTTGGACTTAGTAGGATCTGTAATAGCTAATGTAGAACCTGCGTGCATCGCTACATTCGATACACCCGCAGTAATTCCAAAAGCTTGATTCGAAGCAACAATCCCATTTGCAGTAATATCACCTAACGCATTATAACGGAACCGTATACCAAAATTACTTCCGAGCCAATCCGAGCTAACAACATCTTGCATCGCTGCGGAATTTTTCTCCTCCGTACTCATTCCTTTCGCAGGGTCCGTCCATGCCCCCCGACGATAACCATTTATGGATTCGGAGCCATCCCAACGGTTTTTATTACGATCTGCATTATAGTGATCCCCGATAAAGAAGATACTCCCACCTTCTTTTACGTACCGTTCCATAGCGGCTTGTTCACTTTGTTTAAAAGGAATATTCGGCTCAGCAATAACAAATACCGCGTAGCTACTCAAATCACTGTAAGTAAAAGGTGAAGCCTTACGAAGTTCTTTGACTTCATAACCGTTGTTGGCTAACGCATTCCCAAAATCCGAAAATCCACCATCAATCACCCAATCCGCAGCTCCAGCTGTCTGTCCATGCGTGTTATCAAAAAGAACTTTTTTACCTGCATTTTCATTGACTACTTTTGCCGTAATGAATGGTGCAGGATCGCTTGGTCCTTCGGCATAAATAGATTGAAGCTCACTACCAAACCCTAATTGAAGTGATAATGCCAAGGATAACGCAATTCCTGACCTCAACCATTTGGCTCCGATTCTAGTAAACTTGTTCATTATTACCCTCCCATATTTTAATAGCTAGTACAACATCCTCATTCTGCCATTCGAGTATTATTAGAAGTACTAGATTATGTAAATTTTTGCACAAAAATAGCATTTTGTCACGAAGAATAGAGTTCAAATATGTTGCACAACAACAAAAAAAGAGCAAGCATAATGCTTGCTCTTTCTGGTAATTATTACGGTCTCTTTACGAAATTAAAGGAATACAATCATGGACAATACGAACATAAACACTACACCAGCAATCATTGGAACCGAAGTTCTTTTTACCAATTCAATTGGATTCTTCTTAACTGTTCCGGCAACAATGAGGATAACCGCAGCTACAGGAGAAACAGCTCTGAAGAGGTTTCCTGCTAGACCAAGTGGTACCGAAATGGCAATCGGACTAATTCCTGCCGCCACAGCTAATGGAACGACTAGAGGTACCATGGCAAAGAACAGAGCCGTACCACTTCCGCTCAATATTACAATCAGAGCCGTTAAGGCTACTAAGATGAGAGGTAGAATAAAGTCTAATCCATTGCCTTGAACACTTTGCATGGCTGATTGAAGTTCGTCAACCAAACCAATCGATTTCAAACCGGTTACAAATACAGATGCTGCAACCAACAGAGCCACAATTGGAACTGCTCCGCCCATTCCTTTAAAGAATGCTTCCGTCTTTTCTAAGACGCTCTTATCGCCTTTATGTCTAATTAATTCACACACAATAGCAAGAACAAAGGATACTAATGTAGCAATCTCAACGCTAATTTCGATGGTGCTACCCGTAGTAATCTGAACAGCATAAGCGCCTAACAAAAGAATAATTGGGAAGATCGGGAGAATCGCATATACCGTTTTGTATAATTTACCTCCAGTAATTTCAGCGACGCTATCCACTTCCACATGATCATCTTTTCCAGCTTGTCCAGTTAAGCCAGCTTTTTTATCCAATCTCTTCTGCCAGAAGTAATGGACGACAGCTATAAAAATCAAAGTTGGTATTGAAATTAAGGCATGGTAGTTAAACACATAGTCAGTAACTGTTAAGCCCGCAAAGGATGAATGTTTCGCCAATTCTTCCGCGATCGCCACATTGTCGCTTCCTAGTGGAGTCGGAACAATAGTGGCTGACGTAGCTATGACCGCACCCGCAGTTAATGCAGACATACCCGTTTTTCTTAAAATCGGATATAGAGTTGCAAGTAATATAATAGCCAAGTTTGAGGCACTTGGAATAACAAGTGACAATGCGTTTCCTAATAAGAATACCAAGGGAACTAACACATATACTGATTTAATCTTTGAGATCGGTTTCGTTAGTGCGCTTACAGTAACTTCATTGGCACCAATGGATGACATGTAAGCTGTATATCCTCCCAGTAGGAGAATAATAAAACCTGCTGCAGTAAACGTTTGTTTAAACTGGGTGACTATCACCTGGAGCGGATCTAACCATACGGCTCCCGTTGAGACAAAGTCTTTGACGGCGATTTCTTTTCCCATAGCAGTACTAACTAAGATCAATAGAATCCCGATAAGGAATAGTGAGATCTTAATGTCCATTTTTTTGATCAACATATAGATCACTACTGCTACTCCAATAATAGCCGAGGCATACATTACTAAATTAGAACTCATGTTTGAACCCCCTTCTCCTCACTGTTAGTTACATTTCTTCAAGCTATCCATGAACCATTGCTTAAACATTTGCGGATCGATATCCACACATACTTTTGCGTTATTAGGCTTCCCTAAATATCCCTTTAAATCCACTACTGTGCATCCTGTTGTCATGGAACCGTTCAACTCTACATCCACGAATGTATCTACTACTTGGAACATTTCCGGCTCAAGCAAATAAGCGATTGCAGTGGCGTCATACATTTTCAATCCTGTCTTCATGCTGCCGCCTCTATATTTCTGGAATAGCTGATAGATCATATTTCCCGTCTGATTCATCACTTTTAGTTGTTCGCTATCTTCAGGGTAGACCAATGCTTTCCAACCAACATCGAGTCCCACCATAACAAGTGGAAGATTGCTCTGGAACACGATCTTTGCTGCTTCAGGATCGGCAAAAATGTTAAATTCCGCCATAACACCAGCATTGCCCCGGCCTGTTGAACCGCCCATCAAGACAATTTCAGCAATGTTTTCTTTGACTTCTGGATACATTTTTAATAGGAGAGCAATATTCGTTAATGGACCAATCGGAACTAATGTAATGGGCTCCTTACTGTCCATAATGACGCGATGCATCGCATTCACAGCATTTTCTTTAAGTACAAGATCTTCCGTTGGCTCTTCAAAATCAAAACCGTCCATCCCCGTAGATCCATGTATATCACTAGCATCGATAGGTGCTTTGATCAGCGGTCTATCCGCTCCAAGAGCAACCGGTACATTTTTATTGAAAAACTTCAGCAATCTCAAGGCGTTTTTTGTCACCTTATCAAGTCCAACATTACCAGCAATAGTAGTTATTAAGCGAACATCTAATTTCTCACTGTATAGTGCTATTGCGAGTGCAACTGCATCATCAATCCCTGGATCTGTGTCGATAATAATTGGTCTAATTGTAGTCATTGTATTGTTCCTCCTTGAATGTATGAAGTAAGCGATTTCAATAATAGTACAGACTTTGTAGTCTGATCACCCCCGACTCTTAATAAACGATTCAACCTCTGCACCGGTAGGCATTCCTGTTTGGGCTCCAAGCTTAGTCGTTGATAAAGCAGCGACAGCATTGCCGTATTTACAAGCATCTTTTAAATTAAATCCTTTGCTTAGTGCATGAGCTAATCCACCATTAAATGAATCACCTGCTCCGGTAGTATCAACAACTTCTATTTTATAAGCAGGAATATTTATTTCCTTACCCTCTTCATAAATACAAACCCCTTGACTACCCTTCGTGACGATAAGCTTCCCGTTTAATTCGTCTGCACTTCTTCCTTGTCTGAGCAAAGCCTGTTCATGTTCATTTGGGGTAAGATAATCAATATCCTTAATCAAATCTGAAGGTAACTCTTGAATAGGTGCTGGATTGAGAATGACCCTAACTCCGTTTTCCTTAGCAATCTGTACCGCTTTTCGCACACCTTCAAGTGGTGTTTCCAACTGAACGATCAGAATATCACTATCTGCAATAACATCTCGTTTCGATTCAACGAATGATGCCGTTACATAATTATTAGCCCCAGGGACAACAATAATACTGTTGTCTTGATCAGAAACGATGATTGTAGCCGTAGCAGTTACATCTGTAACCGGTTCCACATTGCTTACATCGACACCTTGCTCTTGCAAGTGTTCTACAATATCCTGACCAAATCTGTCATTGCCCACGCAACCAATCAGCTGGACATGCGCTCCTAGTCTAGCCGCAGCTACTGCTTGATTGGCTCCTTTTCCACCTGGATTCATTTGAAAATGTTCTCCGAATAACGTCTCCCCTCTCTTCGGCACTTGAGAAGTTATTGTAACTAAGTCCATATTTATACTTCCAACAACAGTAATTTTTGGTTTCTTCTCCATCTCTATCTACTCCTTACGTTGAATTTCTCTCTATAAGTTCCACATCTAATCTATAATAAGTTTGTCCAACTTCTTGCTGATTCATTAAACTAACTAACATCGTTGTTGCCTTTTCACCCAACTCGTAGATCGGCTGAACAATGGTCGTTAATTCAGGAATCGTTACGGAAGATAACCTAATTCCATCAAATCCAATAATCGCAAGCTCCTCAGGCACCCTTATTCCAAGCTGGTTAGCAGCCTTCATAGCGCCAATCGCCATGATATCATTCGCTGCAAAAATACCATCAATCTCAGGGTGAGTTGTTAAAAGTTCTAGCGTAGCTTCGATCGAAGATTCCATGTCATAATCTCCATCGACAATGTAGCTTTCACTGAACCATGCTTCCTGATGAACTACTTCTCTATAACCTTCACAACGTTCCTCCGCATTGACAACCCCCTGAGGACCTCTGATATGTGCAATTCTGCTGCATCCTTTATTCATCAGAAAGTGAGTAGCTTTACTGGCCCCTTTCATGTTCTCCACAACAATCGTCGGAAGCCCTTTGCTAATTTCTCGGTCAATACTTACAACGGGAATATTAAGTTCTCTAATCTGTTCAGCGGTCATTGTATTAGAAGAAACAATGATACCGTTTACATAGTTTTGCTGTAGCATATCTAGGTATGTTTGTTCTTTCACCCTATCTTCATCTGAGTTGCATAGAATAACATTGTATCCAAACTTAGAAGCCGTATCTTCGACAGCTCTAGCTAACTCGGGAAAATAAGGATTCATGATATCCGGCACAATTAGACCAATCGTATTCGATTGTTTCTTGAACAGACTTCTAGCTACCTCATTTGGCTTGTAGTTCAACTGTTTAATCGCTTGTTCTACCATTTCCCTCGAATGCTGTCCCACATATCCTTTGTCATTTAGCACTCTAGATACCGTGGCAACGGATACGCCCGCAAGCTTAGCAACATCTTTTATTGAAGCCATATCTTCACTCCACTTCAGATAGGTAACCGGTTACACATAGAATATACTACTTAACAAATCGCAAGTCAAATCCATTATTTAACATAATTTTATATCACAATTTTTTGTCTATAGTAACAGAAAGTAATATACTGGGTTATATGATTCTTCAGGAGGTAATCCATAATGAAAGTCGATGATCATTTTGGTCCGGAGTTGACAGCGCAGGAGCTACCCTATAGCAAAGAGAATGAGGAAATAGTGACGAAGAACTTTTGGGCTAAAACCAAGAAATTCGCCGGGAAAATCCCATTCACCAAGGATGCGATTGCAATGTACTATTGTGCGTTAGACGCCAAAACCCCATTATGGGCAAAAGGCATCGCCTTCGGTGCGCTCGCTTATTTCATTTCCCCGATAGACGCTATTCCTGATGCGCTAATTGGACTTGGTTTTACTGATGATGCAGCCGTAATCGCGGCAGGAATCAAGGCGATTTCCGCTCAGGTTACGGACGAGCACCGGGATAAAGCAGAGACTTTCTTTAATGGAGACAACGAAAAGGCGCAGCCATAAGCTACGCCATAAAATCTTTATCTACTAGACAGCTCTCTGTGGAGAGCTGTTTTGTTGTATAATCACCTTCCCTATTGCCCCTTATTCTACTCTAAACTCCCAAGCACAACGGTATACATATACCAGGAAGCATGAGGTAGCCATTGTTCACCCCACCGCCAGTTATCATCGATTACGCCCACCTTTGATTGTGCAAAATACTCAATTCCATCTCCACCAGAATCATCACCTGTAATCCCGTTACAGATTCCTCCTGGGCAATTCATATAATCGAAACCATATATAAAATGGTACGCTGGATTATTCCTACCTGATCCTTGGAGCATACAACTATCATATGGATTCAGGCCTAGAATCCAATTGAGCTGATGATCTGCATAAGACTGTAACTCTACCTTCAGGTTGTCTTGTTCATCAAGATGCTTGTTGAGCAACCTTGCAGCCGCGGCAAGAGAAGCCAATCGGGCATTCTCACCCTGCCACCAAGGTGAAGCCTCGGTATGATGAGGAAGGAAAAACGCGGTGTATCTTCTTCCATCACTACTTTGAACCAATTGACGCGCCAGACCAAAAGGATTGTTCACTTCTCGGGTAATTTCTAGCTCAAACTGCATCGCTTTTTTTACCGTTTCCAGAACTTTGGCGCGTATATCCTTATTCTTTTCGATGTCCAAATAGTTCAGCAGTGCGATTACCGGTAGCCCTGCATCCGAAGGATGAAAAAATGGGCGCCCTTCATCATTGGCACTCCAGTAATGATTCCACTCCCCACTAGAACGTAAATATCCAATCAAGCGGCTAGCCGTTTCACCAGCTTTTTTTAGATAATCAGGTTCAAGAGATGCTTTATACAATTCGGTAAGTGCTGTAAGCGCACAGTATTCATCAAGAATATTGGGCTTACCATCATTTAAATAAAGGTGATTATTCTTCTCCAGATGAGCGTAGGCTTCCTTTGCCGCCTCGAGATATTGCTCACGAGTATAGTCTCCAGGATAAGAATACCTGCTCGCCGCAGCCAAGGTAGCAATGGCAAAACCTGCCCCCTGCCGAAAACCTGTCTCGTAAGACTCATCGGTAATCTGTTCTTCACCCGCAGTCGCTGCAGCTCCAAACTGAGTAGATGAACCCTTATATTGAAATGATATTCCCCGATCCTCGGCCTTCATAAATTCACCGATCCGCCTTACCGAACGGAAGAAGGTTCCTGAAGGTGCCTTCATCCTATACATATAATCCGCACCGTACATCGCTTCGTCCATGATTCTACGCTTGATCTGATAATAATGGGAATTACCTGAATCCTCCAAAAGTTCATGCACTTTAAATAGCACCCAAGCCGTAAATGATCCTTGCTGTGGATTAAAGTAGGTTGTATGTGATTGGTGAGATAAGTGTTTGCCATAATCTCCAGTGGCGTCATACCAGCCACCATGTAGGTCATGTCGACCTTCTCTCTCTCCCGTAAAAGGTAGGTGATAATCGTATCTATCGAAATCACCCGTACAGCGCTGTGCTTTAAAATAAAATATAACATCGGAAAGACTTTGTCTTCCTAGTAGATTATCCTCTATTAAAAACTCATAGGAACGCAAATTTCCTCCCGAAGTGTCACACTCGATATAGTAGCTGCCCTCTTCTTGCACACTATCAAAATCTATTGTCCAGAAATACCAGTCCTTCCACCGATTTACCGGACCATTTGCTATCGCTGACCCGCTGTATACTACCGAGCTCGTAGCACCATCAACTACCCGAAACTCCCCTGCCTCCTCTCCGTTTATTCCTATAATAACTGCGTGTTTTGCGGCGCAACGGTCATATCCGATATGATTCATTAGTATCTTCATTGCTACCTCATATCCCTTCCAAAATAATATAGATTGATTAACTTTGATTTCATTTCATTCCTTCGTAATTCCATGCCAGACATGCCGCTCCAAGCAGACCTACTACCTGTGGTCCAAGCTCGGTGAGCGTGATTTCTCGCAGTGCACTGCTGGGAACTTTTGCCGCATTCTGATACACAAAACCACTCAATTCCTTCAACATCCACTCATCTTGCATGACGCCGCCACCCATGATGATGGCTTCCGGATTCAGTATATTCACTAGATTAACTAGACCTATTCCCATGGACCAGATGAATTCCTTGTAAATTTTTTTCGCTAATGAATCTCCAAGCCGCGCTGCTAGGAAAATATCCATCGAGACGACAGTGCCCGATTGGATCAGAGGGGCTAGAATTGAATCTGGATAATCACTTAACCAGCTGCTTGCCCGGCGGATCAACCCTCCACCAGAAGCGGCTGTTTCCATACACCAGTTTCTCCCGCACATGCAAGGTTCCATATCTTTTCCAACAAAAATATGACCGATCTCCCCTGCATAATTAACAGCCCCGCGCACCAATCTTCCATCACTTACAATACCGGCAGCAATTCCTGTTCCGATATTCACATATAAGAAGTTTCTGTATTGACGTCCTTTACCCAGATACATCTCAGCAAGGGTTGCCGCATGAACATCGTTATCCACTGCAATATCAAAACCATATTTTTCCTGTAAATCCTCTCTAAAATGGAGCTTGCTCATTCCAGGCAACCGCATGCTTCCCAACCATTTACCGTGTTCGTAATCGACATGCCCGAACACCCCAATACCAATGGTCTTGGATACATTTCTACCTGGCTGCCCCGCCATATAATCATCGATAGAATCATATATACTACTTTTCAGCACAGTTTCAGTCGAAAGATCGATGTCATATCTACGTTGCTGAACAACCTTTCCCTCCCGCGTCACAGATCCGATAAGTATTTTTGTTGCACCAATGTCAATTCCAATGGTAACTGGATCATCTGGGTACACGCGATAACCTCCTATGGGTTGAGTTTAGTTACTACGGCTCACTTCTAGAGTATTTTGGCAGCTTCTTTATCAAGGATCACGGTTAGAAAAGGATGTAATTGTAGAACGGATGCAGGAATCTCCGGTGTAATTTCACCATATAATGCCTTTTTAATGATCTCTGCTTTGCTCTCCCCCTTGGCAAGTAGCAAAATTTGCTTGGACATCATGATTCGCTTGATTCCCACAGTAAGACCTTGCTTCGGTACCATCGCCGCAGAGCCAAAAAATCCCGCCTTCATCTCGGCAGTCCTGCTCTCCAGATCTTTCACATGCGTATCCAGATGAAAGGCGGTTCCTGGTTCATTAAAACCGATATGACCGTTCGTACCTATACCTAGTACTTCAAGGTCTACAGGATGCTTGTCCAGAAGACGACTGTATTCATGGCAAGCTGTGTCCAGATCCTCCGCCATGCCATCAGGCATATGAATATGTTCACTTTTTATATTGAGATGGTCCAATACTTGATTGCGAATTCTGAAGCTCACACTTTTGTGATCTTCGGGAGAGAGTCCCACATACTCGTCTAATGTAAACGCCTTCATTTTTGAGTAATCCACGCCCCACTGCTGATACAAATGTACGATTTCATGATGAAGTCCAATCGTGGTCTGCCCTCCGGCAAAGGTTATTACACTGTCCGGTTTCACAATAACCTGCTTGGTTACTTCAAGTGCGGCTGCCATATCCAGCTCTTGTTCCGTATCTTTTACAATAATCCGCATGAAAGCACCTCCGTTATAGTAAGAATACACACCTTAATAGTAACTCTCCCACGTTTATCTCAGTGGTCCAAAATCCTCTAATCGGGGGTTAATTTCCTACAATAACACTTAGGTAGCTCTGTGATCTCGATCTCTCCATATATAAGGGTAATTCAGCAGCAGCCATTACAACCTGAAATTTATCTTGTTGATAAATTTCTATGCTAAAGAGACTATAAATCACAAAAACTCCCCTGAGTTCAGGGGAGTTCAACATTCAAATCTTTTCTTCATTTACTTTGAATCTACATTTACACCTGTTCGACCTTTTGTCCACAACTTCCACAGAATGCAGCATCTGCATTAATCACACTATCACAGTGTGAACAATGGATTTGCGGTACTATGATTTCTACTTCGGCATCGATTACCGTTAATGATTCCTCAGGAATTTCCTCTTCTACTTTAACCCCACATGAGCCGCAGAATGCAGCATCTTGAAGTACTTCTGCACCACAATTGGTACAGATTTTCACTCCTTTAATGCTTAGGATTTGCCGTTTCGATGAATCAATCTGGTTGATAGAAGCTGTAATCTCTTCACATAGATTGGTAAACTGTTCGCCTGGGGCTTCATTAAATAACTCATAATACAATTTGCCAATCTCAAGATATTTGCTCTTCAGCTTATCTTCTTCACTACCGATTTGCATGTTGATCTTAGCAATTTCAGTTAGATCCTTCGTTTTCTTAGCTACATCTTTACTTGTACTTGTAATTTTCTCGCCTAATTTATCAAAGAAAGCCATATGTAGTCACATCCTTAATTATATTTGGTTACATAATTTATTCATCCCATGATATACAAACTGACCTGGCAGCGTACTTACCGAAATATCCAACTTTGATCTGTAACATACACCTCCATATATTGATCACTACTTATCTATGCCTACGTATGTAAAAATAGTATCTCCCCCACACCATTTGTTGTCAAATATTAAAGTTCACTGATACAAAAAAGGCAAGCCCCTAAGGAGCTTGCCTTTCTTTTTAAACGTAATGCTACTTACCACAGCATTTCTTATACTTAGCCCCACTACCGCAAGGACAAGGGTCGTTCCTACCGATCTTAGTTACGTTAACCGGCTGGTTGTTAGGTACACGGAACGGTACCGCCATCGGACCTGAACGGAAATTACCCGGAAGCTTACTCATCTCTGTTGGTGTATATCCACAGTTCGACCACAGTCTAGTATGGTTGTACACATCAGCGATTAGAGACATTACGTTTTGGGCTTGTTCTTTGTTATGAAATTGAATTTCTCTTCTCTCAAATTCATAGACAATTTCCTGTAGTGACGATTCCGTTGAACATGCTAGCTGAATATCATCGATCAAATAGTCGAGCAGCTCGGGATCACGACACAGGTCTTTGGATAAATAATTGCGTAGAGTTACTAGTTGCTTTGTAATCTCAAAATAACTGTCATCCGCATATTGGAGAAGCTCATTCTTAGCTGGAACATAATGTGGCTTGTTCTTAATATGCTTCAATAGTTCGTTGTACTCTTTCTCGTCCCCTTCAAACAGGAGAGAGGTATTAACAATATACTCATCCTTCAGGACGAAGTTCTGCTCTCTTTCTAAGAAAACAGAGATATTTGACATAAGCTCTTGTTCGCTAAGTGGCGAGTCATTCTTCTGATCATTAAAGATCTTCAGAAGTTGATCCGGCTTAAAGATCCCATACAGGTTAGTCAAAGCCAAAGTGTAGTTATAGATATTAAGACGTCTGTCATGGGCTTTTCTGAATTCAGTCTGATTTATTTGAGCATAAGCAGTACGAACCTGATCAGGAACAATCAAATACAGCTTATTGTCGTTAAAATAAGTAAAGATCAACCCGTGCTCCATTAAGAAATAATAATATCCGTATTTAGCGAAATTGTCCTGTTGAATCGGTGTATCGAGCAGTGATTCGAACAACTCCCACTCTGCGGATTCTAAGCGTAGTAGAATGGACTCTAGTTTTTCCACATCTGTAATCTCACTCACCAAAGCAGCAGCAAGCTCATCCTTCTTCATCTTCGAGCGACCTTGTAGCTTAAGTGTCGACGCCAATGCAGATAATCTTGCCTTTGAAAGATTACTAAGGATCTCAGATAAGTCGGTAATAACATCACCTATAATAGCATGTTGTATATTTTTCTGTTCAAGCAGTAAGTCATGATTCTCCAAAAATGGTACACCTCTTCCAAATTATTGCTGTACAGCCTCAGTTCTAATAAATCTGCAGGACCACACATTTCTCTCCATTATACAATATTTTCGAAATACCTGCTTCTTGACCACGAATAATCCATAACTTTACAGCTTCCACAACCTTCATATTCTATTTACTATGTAACCCCTGAAAGACTTTTATGTAATAAAAATGATTTACTCAAACAGAATTAGCACTAGACTGCTGCCGCTTACGTATAGCATTGACACCCATCACAACTGTGACAAGTTCATAGTCATCTAAGTCAGAACTATAATTATTCAAACAATAAGCCCCAGGCATCATCCAGCTATTCGTTTTGGAAAAAGACGCTACCGTTTCCCCATTACTTCTTTCAATATTGTATTCCTTGGACATGGCAGGGGATGTTATCTCGAACTCGCCTCGGCCAAAAGCCTCATACGTGAATCGCTTGGAGAAGAAACTGATTCGGGCCTTTAACAACCCAACAGAGCGTCCATCAGCAGCCGTAACTTCCCACTTTCCCCATTGAAATTTACCCCCGAATAAGAGGTTATCTGCCAAATCATACACGTCCAGAGAGGAACCGAAGGCACCTTTCAGATCCAAACTACCGATCTTGCCTCCGGATTCGTTCATAATATCGCCAATCCCCGCGTTAAGAAAATTGTCTTTGAAATACAATTTCATTTCGGTCTCCTCCTTATGACTACTTATTCAAAAGGATATCGTAATCCCCACTGCCTACGAACCTCATCTAGTAACTTCATTATATTGAGAGATTCGTCGAGAGAAATGACGGAACTCTCAGTAACACCAGTAAGGAGACAACGTCCAACCTCTTCAGCTTCAAACGCATAACCAATTGCCTCTCGCTCATCAGTATACTTCTCTACTTCCTTCCCATCCACAAACAAAGTCGCTGACTTTGCTTCGAGGAAAGATGGAACATGGATCATTCCTTCTGTTCCATAAATATAAGCATCATTTCTGAGTTGAAGGCGAATAGCTCCATTTAATGTAGCTGTTCTTCCCTCACCATAATCCAAGAGGAGTGAGAACTGCTCATCAACTCCAGTCTCTCCAATATGCACATTACTCTGTATTTTCTCCGGATGGGGCCCAAATATCATCGATGCGAAAGACACTGGATAAATACCGATATCCAGTAGCGCGCCTCCTCCTAGATCAGGATTAAGCAATCTTCCTTGTGGATTCCAATCCGCTCGAAATCCAGCGTCTGCCTTCAACAACTTCACTGTACCGATACGGCCTTCCTTAAGCCATTTTCTTACCTGAACAATGGGAGTTAGGAACCTGGTCCACATCGCTTCCATCAGGAATAACTTACTTTGCCTAGCAGTGGTAATCAGTTCTGACAGTTCATCACTATTGACCGTAAAAGGCTTCTCGCACAATACCGCCTTGCCAGCCCGCAACGCTAGCAATACATTCTCACAATGAAATGGATGTGGTGTTCCAACATATAAGGCCTCAACCTCAGGATCGTTCACCAAGTTCTCATAGTTAGCATAAGCATGTGGAATGTTAAACTTAGCCGCAAAACGATCTGCACTTTCCTGACTACGTGATCCAACTGCATAGGCTATTCCATTGTTAACATGAACCAAATCCTGGGCAAATTGTTCAGCAATCCATCCCGTACTCATAATGCCCCACTTTACTTTTCTAGCAGTTGATTGATTCATATAGTTCCTCTTCCTCCTAGCAAGCTTGATATAGGGTCCCTCAGCTCTATTTTACCAATTTGCTCTCCAGATGACTATCTCGCCCGCTCCTATTCAAATGGATATTGCAGTTTCCATTGCTCTCTGACCTCGTCAAGTAATCTCATAACCCCTAGCGATTCCTCCCAAGGCATCATAGGACTTTCCCTGAGGCCATTAAGAATGCAGTTTCCGACCTCTTCTGCTTCATAGGAGTAACCTTTACCTGCCCGATCATCACAGAAAGTCTCCACTTCTTCGCCATTCACATAAAGCGTGGCTGAAGCGGCATTATGCAGGGAAGGAAGGTGGATATAGCCTTTCGTACCATGAATGTATGCTTCATTCTTCAAATCAAGACGAACTGCTCCGTGTAGACAAGCAGACCTGCGTGAGCCATAAGAGAGAATCAATGAAAATTGTTCATCCACGCCCGTTGTACCGATGTGTGCAGTACTCCATACCTCTGTGGGTGAGGACCCAAAAATCATAGAAGCAAAGGATACGGGATAAATCCCCACATCCAACAGTGCTCCTCCAGCAAGATCAGGATTCAGCAATCTACCTTCCGGGTCCCAATCACTCATAATTCCAAATTCCGCTTTTACCAATCTCACATCGCCAATTCTACCTTCGGACAACCATTGTTTAACCCTTACCATAGGTGGTAAAAAGCGCATCCACATGGCTTCCATTAGAAATAATCCCTGCTTCCGTGCCATTGAAATTAACAGTTCAAGCTCATTACTATTCACTGTAAATGGTTTCTCGCACAGCACGGATTTGCCCGCACGAAGACTATTCATCGCATTCTCCTGATGAAAAGGATGTGGTGTCGCAATATAGATCACATCAACCTCTGGATCATGGACTAACTCCTCATAACTTCCATAGGCACAAGGAAGATTAAATTTCTCGGCAAATTCTTCAGCACTTCCTTCCCTACGAGAACCAACCGCATAAGCTTCCCCATTTGTCGTGTGTACCAAATCAGCTACAAACTGTTCGGCGATGACACCGGTCCCCATAATGCCCCATTTGATCTTTCCATCTTTACGTATGTTCATAATCTACCTCCTCCATATTAGAACAAAGCGAACACTCTATTAATATGTACCCAATATATGAAAAGAGCCCGGCATCAGTTAAGAGACTGATATCGGGCTAGTATGGTCTGGTCAATTTCTAATATACGACGGTAACGTCAGCTATTAACGAATAGCTCCTACAGCTTTCATCCATGCATCAGCGATGAGTCCATGTCCCGCTGGGGAAGGATGCACTCCGTCCGGTGCCCAAAAGTGAGGCTCAGCTTGGGTAGAAGCTGCTGCAAAAAGTCCATCAAGCGGTATGTATATCGCGCCAAATTCACGGGCAAGCTCCCTAGCGACTGTGATTTTTGGATCCAAATCCTCACGCCATTTCTTACGATCTTCTGGTACTGGAAGTACAAAAGGCTCGATAAGAATGAGGTTAGCATTCAACTTCTCTTGTGTACGAACAATAATATCTCGATAAGTAGCTTCAAATTGTGCTGCCGTTGTCTCTTGCCCCTCATCATATCTCCGCCACGTGTCATTAATTCCGATATATATCGACACCCAAGTTGGTTTCAGATCCAGACAATCCTCATCCCAACGGCCTTGTAAATCAACAACTCGGTTACCGCTGATTCCACGATTCAGAAAAGAAAGATTCATTTTGGGATACATATGTCCCAGTTGGGAAGCAATCAGAAGCGAGTATCCTACACCAAGAGATGCTCCATCTTCATAATTACGGCCTGCATCGGTAATGCTGTCACCTTGAAATAACACCACGTCGTTATCTTGTAATAACATATTGTGATTCCTCCAGTCACTAGCTTATATAGTCGTCCACATAGTCATTATAATTCAAAACCATATTGGCGAATATATACAATTAGTTATAAAATTTGCTCATTAGGTTCATCTTTAATTATCAAAACGAAGTTTCTCGCAATCGGGGTATGATATAATCACAAACGTAAATGAATTGAAACCGTATTACGGAGGATGACGAATGCTTACTTTTGAACAAAAACTTGATATTCTACAATCTTTTCCAGAGTTAGAACGCAGAGACGTCTCTTTAGGACGTGTGAACTTCCATTATGAAAATAGTGCCTACGACAAGAAAACCGTCGCATACCATATTCATCCGAACGGCAACGGTTATATTTATGCCGGACTACTAAAGGGATATCCGGTTGATGAGAAAGGGCTTGTCAATATTCGCGAATATACGGAAGCTGAACTACGACAAATTGTGGAGCAATCGATTCGCTCTCTCTCGGTGGGCGTGAAGGAAAATGTGCTCGCTCCTGTGACTACGATAAGTAGGGACAATGAGATCCCAAGGAAAGAAAGTCCAGGTGGCTTATGGAGTGATCCAAATGGGCAATTACTTACGCTGAAATGTGAAGATGACCTTTGGTACATCTATTCCGGCCAGAGCTTGGAAATGGTATTTGAAACCCGCGAAGAAGCTGGTGAATACTTGGCAGAGGAAGGTTTTGCGCCTCAGAAAGTATAGCTCTGTGAGATGGCTGATGAGCTGAGGATTTTCTGTTAATATTTCCTGTTAATTTAATCTCTTTCCCCAAGTTAAATAATTAACCTCAATGAACACCGTCCCGGATTTACAACCCGGAGCTTCGGATTCGTTGAGGTTTTTTTGTTTTGATCTTCTTGTTTTTTCATTCTGTTTGTGGATTTATTGAGCATCTACACGATCCCAAACGCTTCTCATTCCTATGTGGTATCGATTACCCCAAAATTAATCTCAAAAAAATGTTTGAATTTAGACACAAAATGTTCAATAATTAGATATGTCACAAAATGTTCACATTTAGAACTGTGAGTCACTAAAAAGGAGCTGATACTTCATGCCCGATCAAAGAAGTAAAGATGCCAGTAACGTATTCCTTTTAATCATTGCACTCGGCACGTTCTACGCCGCTTTTTATACGATATTTACCCTTCTGTGCATTCATGGATGAAAGTAATAACAATAAGGGACTGCCCTCGAGTAGATGGATCTACTTCATGAGGACAGTCCCTAAATTAGGTTTGTATTTTATTGAGCGCTATCCAGCGCCTCTTGTGGCACTTTAATTTCACTAATTTCGTTGTACTTGGAGGAGGTAGTCTTCATGACCATGTTCATCGAAATGTTTGCACCTTCCTGTTCCATTTCCAGAACTAAGTCTACGTTAGCTCTAGTAGGAAGATAAGTGTCTTTATTTACGGCTGTAGTAATCTTAATGCTCTTGATATTCATTTGCTCTATCATGGCCGCCGTATCCTCCGCATTTCCTCCGGAACGACTCATCAATTCTTTCGCCAGACCTTTAACAGCATCACCTGATACATCTGCTGTCAATACATATTCATCGCCTTCTGCCGTAATTACGGTATCTTTAGAAATCGTTTTGAACTGTTCTAATTGCTTTTGTGGATTAGCCGAATCCTCGATGCTGGCGAGCAACTGCTCTCGTGTCTCATTAGGTTGTTTGGACCAAACGCCACCGACATTTACAAATACACCTTCTTCAGTAACATACTGCTTCATATCTGTATCGCCTTGACCAGGTAGCGTCATTTTTATTTCTTGAACCAACTGCAATGGATCTTTGATAATATCACTTGTGATCTTCATTATAATACTCTGCTCTTGTTTCTGATCCCCTTGTGTTATGACCATGTCCTGATTCATTTCCGCTACCATCGATAAGCTCTTCAAATCCTTAGAAGCGTCCGCAGATTTCTGAAGTAATTCTTCGAGTGTAGGAACTGTTGCTGAATCTGCAGTTCCATTAGCTCCTGCTACTTTATCTGTATTTCCCCCGTTAGCTGTATTGCCTCCATTAGCTTCTTTGTCATTTCCACATGCTGTAATTCCTAACACCAAAATCATAGCCATTAATCCTAAAGTCCACTTTTTCAAGTATTCGTCCTCCCAAATTTTGAGTTCTTAATCCATTTAACCAAAGATAAGTTATACTTAACAGATCGATAAGTCTCATTTTAGCGCGACATGATCATATTCATTTCCTTAGTTTATGTTGCTTAATTTTATATAATATCATATAAGAACTACTTCAGGGAGGACCCTTTCGTTTGAAAAATCTTCTAGTCACCGGTTACCGAGCCCATGAGCTTGGAATTTACGATAATAAGCATCGAGGTATTCCTTACATCCGCCAAGCGATCGCCTCTAGGTTAATTCCTTTGCTTGAGGAAGGTCTGGAATGGATCATTACACCTGGGCAATATGGTGTGGACTTATGGGCTATTGAAGCAGCATTGTCATTAAAGCCTGAGTTCCCTCATCTAAAATGCTCCATCATCACCGCTTTTAGTAATCAAGAAGAAAATTGGAAAGACGAGAAAAAAAACTATTATCAGGATATTATTCAACGTGTAGATTATTCCGCTGCAGTAAGCAAAGAATCGTATATCGGAAAATGGCAGTTTCTCGCTAGGGACGAGCTATTGTTTCGAAAAACAGATGGAATCCTGCTCGTCTATGACGAAGAGGCCGGCGAAGCCAGCCCCAAATTCGTTAAAGATCGTGCGTTGAAGAAACATAACAACGATGGCTATATCTACCTCAATATCGGCATGGAAGAAATCCAATCCATCGCCGACCAAGAGGAGTAGGGACAGGGGGACAAAAAAAGGGACAAGGTTTCTGTTCCCTTGTCCCAGATCTTTTATAGTCCTACTTGCTCTAGCCAGAGCACGATCATTGCTGCTACCTGCTCACGAGTTGATATTGTGGAAGGCTGGAACTTATTCTGACCTGTTCCTTGTATGATCCCGAGCGCCTTCGCTGCTTTGATGCTCTCCTGCGCATAACTGGAGGCTTCTCCTATATCCGTAAAGGATTCCTCATTAATCCCCGCAATCTCCTGCAGTGAGTGTGCAGTTACGTAAGTGTAAGCCTTCATCAACATCGTCGTGATTTGTTCTCTGGTTACCAACTCATCTGGTCGGAAAGTACCATCTGGATATCCAGAAATGATGCCCATCTTATTCAGCATGGTCACATAATCCCTATAGTAGCTGTCTTCCTGTACATCGGCTAACGCACTCGCATTCGTACCCGAACCAGCTCCCATATCTGCCTTCAGTCCAAGCGCCCGACCCAACAATGCTGCGAATTGACCTCTCGTAACGTTTCCTTTCGGGTCAAACCGATCAGTGTCTTTACCAGTCGCTATATGTTTGGCAGCAAGAATTCCAATAAATTCCTTCGCCCAGCCTGGTTTCACGTCACTGAATACCTTGTTGTATTCCATGACAATGAATTGACCCATACGGTCACTTTGGAATGTTAATGTGCCATCCTTCAGCTTACCGCCCAGATATTGCAGCGAACCATCATCTCCGATGAGATATACTCCCACCTTGTTCTTGTTCGAGATACTGTTTAATGTCGCCTGATCCAAATTAAGTTCAATAGTAAATGGACCATTTAGATTGATATGAATTGGAGTACCCGCTAAACCATCTATCACGCTCACAGAGAAATCATAAATGGCGCTGAGTGGACGATATGCTCCATCTAGTGCAGTGATATTTCGTTTAAGCTCTTCTGCTTTGTCTGCAGCAACTACATTTTTGGAGAAAATAGCGCGTCCACCTTGATTCAATGAACCACTGTCAATGGCTCCCGATGGAAGCTTCACTACCCCATCCGGGAGTTGAAGTTGTAAACCTACGTTTTGCGATTCTGCCTTCTTCAATACATCAGCTGGAAGAATCACATCGACCGATTCACCAGCCGTAACACCTGTCACATGGATCGTTACCGGCTCATTCTTCTTCGCTGCAGCTGCAATGGCTTGCTCCAAGCTTGCAGCAGATACTTCAACCTCTTTGTTTCCGTTCGCCCCAGTCTTAGCTACTACTTCCAGAGTCGAAGAAGATTCGGCTGACTTGGATGGGGTAGCACTCGGTTGAGCATTAGAGGATGATGAGGAATTTGACGATGAACCTGGCGATGGAGTCGGTGTTGGTGTTGGACTTGGTGTCGGTGTTGTACCCGGTGAGTCCGTCTTCTCCGTCAGGACAACTGTTCCACCGTCCAAATTGCTTGGCAGCGTGAACGTTATTTGCCCCTCTTCATCACTTTCAATCGTGACCTTACTGTATTGATCCACAAATTTCGTGTTCGGAGAACCTTCAATCTTAAATGTAACTTGTTGCGCCTCCGTCTTCGTGTTTATTCCTACATAAACACTCTTCCCCTCATACGTACGAGAAAATACATCGTAACCTTGAACGTTAGATCCAGCCACTGATTCACGAGTTCCCTTGGAGAAAATCTGCGAATATTGCCCACGGATGCTGAGCATCTTCTTGTAATGATCGTAAATATGATTATAAGTTGGGTCAGACAAACCGTTCCAGTTGAAGTCATAGCGATTATCACTATATCTGCCAATATCGAAATTAGCGTTCAATCCAGATTGTCCGAGCTCTTCCCCATAATAAATTACCGGTTGTCCCTTAGAGGTAATCTGTAATGAAGCTGCCACCTTTTGTTTACCTTGCGCTGCACGTAGAACCTCAGCATCCAGCGTTCCATTTTTGAATTTAACCCTGTCAGTTTCGCTTAATGTTGAGATTAGGAATCCATCTTCATCATGACTGCTAAGAAACTGTCCCATCGTCGCTGTATTGTCTAACTTACCGTTTCTCGATTGAAGTTTTTGTTCTGCAGATTCAATATTTCCATCTACAAACTCCCTAGCAATTCCTTTGAAGGCAAAATCGAGCTCCGAGTCCATGGTTCCGCTGCGCAGATAACCTCCATCATTATCAACACTGGCACCAAAATTCTCGCCAATCATTTTGAACGCTGGATTGATTGAAGTCATTACATTCTTGAAATCCATCCAGGTCGTATCTTCCACATGCTTGATCGTATCGACGCGGAAATAGTCGATTGTATTCCCTTTGGACGTTTTTGATTTCTCAATCCAATCCGATTGCCAAGCTACAATTTGCTCACGTACGGCAGGATCCTCCGTTATCAAATCCGGTAAACCAGCTACATTATTGCGAATGATTGGATCTTCATTTTCGCTGCGCAACATGCCATTGAACACACCACGTTCCGCATCCGTTGGAAGGTTCGTTACACCGTTCGTAACCCAGGCTGGAGTCAATTTATCCATTCCGTACCCGGTATGGTTCAATACAACGTCTACCATGACCTTAATTCCATTATCATGCGCTGTATCGAGTAGTTGCTTGAAGTCGTTCAAGTCCCCCAAGTGCTCGTCAATCGTCGTAAAATCTTTAGCCCAATACCCATGATAGGCGTATTGTGTTCCACCAAAATCTACACCTTTATTAAAATCAATATTATCGACAATAGGTGTGATCCAAATCGTATTGATCCCTAGATCCTTAAGGTAACCTATTTTCTTAGTTATTCCCTTGAAATCACCACCATGGTAGGACTCCAAATGACTCTTATCATAACCTTCACCGTTTGGATCATCGTTAGTGGAATCACCATTAAAGAAACGATCCGTTAGCATAAAATAAATCCGTGCTTCATCCCAATCAAAATCGTCTTTACCTACGGTCTGCCGCGTTTTCACAGTAACCTGGGCAGTCTGTGTATGTTTATTTCCATAAACATCTATAACCGTAACAGGAATAGATTTAATTCCGGCTGAAACCGAATCCTTCACTGCGATCGTAAGAGCCTTAAGCTCTATATCGATCTTAACCTCAGACTTACCACCAAGTGAGCTTAAATTTGCATAGATCTGTCTGATTTCATCCTCTGCAATGCCGCTCAAAGAGATCCCGAGCACGGCATTTTCATTGTATGAAATTGCTGACGGCTTCACCTCAGATTGAATACTCACATTCGTCCGCTTATAAGTGATAACCGACTTTCCGTCTTTAATATTGGTAGGATCACTAAGTTCCGTGGTCACGCCATCTTTTGTCACTAAAAAGGTATATTCATGAGTCCCTTCAGTCAGTGAATTAAGGGTGTATTCATACAATTCATCATTCGCATTGTACTGCATCAGGTATGTGGAACCATTGATTTTCAACTCGACACGATCAATAGTATCCATCTTATCTTGCTCAAACAATGTTTGATCCCTATAAGTGAAAGTCGCCTTACCATCTTCTAAATGCGGAGGCATCGCAGATGGCAGTGTGCGGAACGGTCCCTGTCCCGCTTGAACGACTACTTTGGTCAGCACTTGCGTTCCGGTTATAATCTCACGATCATAATCCTGATCAATAACAACCCAATCAGTGCCCTTACGTATCTTGAATCCGATTTTCTGAACGGTAGAACCGATCGGAATCGTTGCTGTTGCAGTGTTACCGTTTATTTTCGTAAATTTAACTTCACCATCCGATTTTCCTGTGTTCCATGTCCAAATATTCCAGCCATCAAATTGTCCATCCTCTCTGACATAGTCAAAGCGGATTGACCTTTCAGCAGGTTTAATTGCCTCAACATCTGGCTTCGAATAAAATACCTGAGCAAGACCCTCAACTAGCCAAACCTCGACGGAATTCCCATTCTGTATAGATGCTTTTACTTGAGAATCCTGAGCAGCCCATTCTTTGTCAGCTGTACTCAAGCGAGGAATAATATTAAGTGAAGACTCCGTAAATTTAAATGTACCTTGGGCAAATCCATCCGAAGTCTCATGAGTGAACTTAAAACCCTTACCACCCACACCATCAGGCCATAGCCACAAATTCCAATCCTTGGCGGTATGATCATAACGGTAATAATTAATGGTATACGAGTTCATCTTCTCGACGATGGAAATTTCCTGTTGCGAGGTATTACCGTCATAAGTAGCGATAACCGTTACCTTCTGACCAGCTGCAACTCCTGGCTCAACAATCAGTTTATCATTCGTGAGCGATACACCCGTTATAGCTTCCTTTAGTGACCATGTAGGAGAGATAGATTCTTTGGTCCCGTCCGCTTTCTGAAGTGACGCCTTTAGATCCAGCTGTGAACCTGTTTCAACAGTACTATCCGAATTAATAATTATTCCTGGAACGATAGCTAAAGAATTGCCGTTACTTTTGTTAGGGTTTAAGGAATCAAGCATATCCCCGCTCCAGCTACCTAGCGTTGGGATAAACTTATATTCATACGTCCCAGGCGATAATGGAATTGTTAAACTAAACACTCCATCTTTCTTAGTTAACGGAATGGCATCATTTTCATGCCAGTCGTTCATGGCACCAACGAGATAAAGTGTCTCTCCCGTATACTTAGAATTAAAAGTAACCGTCCCGTCCCCATTAATGACAGGGCTTGTTAGTTTATTTTTTGTTAAATTAACTGTCTTTGTTAGCGTCCAAGTATCGTAAATTCCTTCAATTTTAATTGTTCCAGGTTCGACGGCACTGTCGATAATTAGATTTTTCTGCTTGCCGTCGCCTACATCTGAAACTGTAATACCTGAAATAGCATTACCAGAAGAGTCAGTCACATTAAGTTGTACCTTCTCAGTAACATCTTTATCGCCCGTATAATATACTGCATTTATAACGGTTGAGGTACCAATCTGTACCTCATCATCCATATTAATTTTAATCCCTGGTACAGAAAGTCCTGGATTACCATCCTTTATAACCGTAGTATTTAGAGGATCTCTCTTCCAGTCGTCTTTTCCATTCGAATCATATGTTGCCAGACCGTATGCATACCAACCAGCTTCGATTTGACGACTCACGGACCATGTATTGTCCGCTCCCTTATCTAGATCTATTGCTGCCCAGTTATTATAGAATTCTCCCTTTACAATTACTCTTGCATCCGCTTCGGCACCTTGATAATTAAAAGTAACCTCAGCTCCCGAAGCATTACGAGTCCCGATAACCGGGCTCTGCAGCACCTGACCTTCAGTACTTTGTGCTAGAATTGTCGGTTGATCGCCCTCTGCCTTAACTACAGGCTGCAGGTTTGTGGAGAAGCTCAGCACCAAACAAATAATAAGTAACCAGGAAAGCACCCTTTTCATTCCACGATTCATTCCCTTAATGACCTCCTATACATTTTGATATCTGTCTTCACATAGGCTGTTGGTCTTTTGCTCTCTTTCTACTCATAAAATAATGCAAACGTTTGTACGAAAGAGCGCAATAATAGATATAATCTCATGCAACTCAAAGTAAGCGCTTTATATCTTGCGATTATCATACAATATTTGGATCATCCGTCAACCAGTTCGAATATCATAAAGTACTATTAAATCAGCCATTATCCGTTATTTTCATCCAATTCCTCTCATTATCTTTAATTTATAATATATTTATTAATATTTCTGTTCTAATGAAAACGTTTGTTCATTTTTAGTGTTCAATATCACATTTTTCAGAATATTTTTGTGATTTGTCATATATTTTAAAAATAACTCGTCCGTTTCAGGAAAAATTATGCTAATATATCCTTAGAAATCGCTTACAGTTGGGCATGTCATCGTCCGATGGACAAACGTTTGCATTAATAACTACAAATTTTTAGGAGGTCACTTCAAATGAGTGAGAAGAAATTACCTACTGTTGCTTATTTCAGCATGGAATTTGGACTTCATTCTGATTTCAAAATGTACGCCGGGGGATTAGGAATCCTTGCTGGAGACTACATCAAAGGTGCTAAGGACATTAATGCCCCTATCGTACCTATCGGATTGAAATGGAAACAAGGATACACGGATCAACGAATTGATGCAAACGGTAAGCCCTACGACACGTATCACAACTATGTCTACGATTTTCTTGAAGATACAGGGGTCAAGGTAAGCGTAAAAGTCAGAAATGTCGATGTGATTTGTAAAGTATGGAAAACAGATAAATTCGGCAATAATCCACTTTATTTACTCGATACTGACATCCCTGAGAACAGTGATGCTTGGATTACCGGCCAACTATACGGATGGTTTGGTGAAGAACGGATCGCACAGGAAATCGTGTTGGGCATCGGTGGTGTCAAGGCCATGCGCGCGCTTCAAATCCCGATCGACGTCTACCATTTTAACGAAGGTCATGCTGCACTTGCTGCCATTGAATTAATCCGTGAGAAAATGTGTGCAGGCCTCACTTTCGAGAAAGCTTGGCTGGCAACTAGAGAAGAAGTCGTATTCACGACCCATACTCCAATCAAAGAAGGAAATGAGACTCATCCACTGGAACGTCTTGAGTATATGAGTGCTTTCAACGGTTTGACTCGTGATCAAATGGAACGCATTGGCGGTAATCCGTTCAACATGACAATTGCTGGACTTCGCCTATCCCGCATCTCTAATGGTGTAGCTGATCTTCATGCCGACACTTCCAACAAGATGTGGAAAGAAGTCTCCGGCAGATCCGAAATCATCGGAATTACAAATGCGATTCATACCCCAACTTGGGTTGATGAACGCATGACCAACGCTTTTGAAAATGGTGGCGACTTATG
This sequence comes from Paenibacillus segetis, assembly GCF_014639155.1. Taxonomy (NCBI): domain Bacteria; kingdom Bacillati; phylum Bacillota; class Bacilli; order Caryophanales; family Paenibacillaceae; genus Paenibacillus; species Paenibacillus segetis. Next base: position 483,568 of record NZ_BMFT01000001.1, on the reverse strand, counting down.
GGCAACCCATACGGAGATCAAGGGCGAACTCATTCAGTTCATCGCTGAGCGTTCCGGAATCGAGCTAAATCCAGATAACCTGTTGATCGGTTTCTCACGTAGAGCAGCTCCTTATAAACGAAGTGATCTGATCTTCTCCCAACCGGAAATCATCGAGCCTTATTTGGAAACAGGTAAAATCCAAATCGTCTTCTCTGGGAAAGCTCACCCGCTTGATGACACCGGTAAAAGAATCGTCAGCAACCTTGTAGCTATGATGAAGAAATATCCGAAGGCCGTCGTGTTCCTAGAGAACTACGATATGACGATCGGAGCACAATTAACTCGCGGATCAGATATTTGGCTCAATAACCCACGTAGACCACTTGAGGCAAGTGGTACTTCCGGAATGAAAGCCGCCATGAACGGCGTACTGAACTGCTCGATTCTTGATGGTTGGTGGCCAGAAGCTTGTATCGATGGCGAAAATGGTTGGGCAATCGGCGATGGTTTCGAAACAACGGACTTCGCCGTACTTGATCGCCACGATAGCGAAGCATTGTATGACACCCTATTGAACCGCGTGCTCCCGACTTACTATGAGAACCGTGCGAAATGGGTAGAAATGATGCATAAGAGTATTGAGACTACACGCGAGGAGTTCGCTACAAAGCGGATGCTTGAAGATTACTACAACAAAATGTACATCAAAGCTTAAGGTTATTTTAGAATAGTGCGCTATACAAAGAAAGGCTGGGTACCTTCTCGATTAACGAGTGGTCCCAGCCTTTTACTCTTCATCAGCTTAACTTCTAGGTTAACAATAGCTTACATCCCGTTAAAACAAGACCAACGATAAACCCGCATACGGCCCCGTTCACCCGAATCCATTGTAAGTCATGCCCCACCTTATCCTCGATAAACTCAATCAAAGAATCATTGTCGAGCTTATTTAAGTTTTCTTCCACTAGCTCACCGATTTTCGAATAGTGCTTCTCCATCAAGGAAACAATTTGCTCTTGAATCCAATTTTCGGCACGATCCACTAACTCGGGTCTCCGGTCAATTTCTGCTACCATCTTCTCCATGAAAGGAACAAGAAGCTCCGTGCGGAACTCATCACTTCCAATGTAGACTGCCAAATGTTCCAAGGCCCGTTCTGTCATTGCGTTAATTTTATCGCTTTCCGCCCCCTTCTCGACCAATACATGCTTAAGGCGTGACAGTTCATTTAACAGAGAAGGTGACTTAGAGAGCGACAATAACTCTTTCTGAAAGAAAAAGAGTAATTTATATCTGTCTTGATGATCCGGAATCTGTAAATCTGATATTTTATCTAATATAAAAGTTTGCAGCACCGAGCCTAATTTCTCTTCATTCAAATAGCCCATGAATGCACCCAGCGCAAACTTCATCAAGCCGTTGACTTCCAACTCCGAAATACGCTGCATTGCCATTTTCCCAAGGAAATCTTTCGTAGAATCCAGCTTCACCCATTGTTCCGCTCGTTCCAACGCGAAATCAAGTGCCTTCTCGTCATAGTCGTGACTAATGATTCCCTTGATCAATTTATCCAGCAGCGCACCTTCATCAAGACGATCTAAGTACCGCACCAGCATTCGCTTGGCATATTCTATTACCGTGTCCGTAGGTAAGCTTCTCACAGCTGTCTCAAGTACACCAGCAATCCCTCTTTGAAAAGATTCCGACTCTACGGATTCCTTTAATTTTTGCAGCGCAATATCCGTAATGCGGATTTGCTTTATTTTAGCCCGAATACTTTCTTGATTCAGTAGCTCCGTCTCCACCATGGTAGTGATCGCCTTCGTCATTTTATCCCGATTCTTAGGCAACAACGCCGTATGAGGAATCGGAATACGCAGCGGATGACGGAAAAGTGCCGTAACGGCGAACCAGTCTGCTAGTCCTCCGACTAGACCTGCTTCAAATCCGCCCTGTAGAAGGGCAAGTCCCGTTCCCGAGAATGGGAGGGTTGCCACAAATCCCGCGCCCATGACACCCAGCGAAATTTCGGCCATACGATTCGATTTCTTTTTTGTTGTATTCATTAGTCTCTCACCCACTGTTTAGTTGTTTCGTTAGTTCAATTTAACCATAAAGTGGGTGCAATAGCCAAACTATCCCCTGAGCCTTTGTCTATTTAACATGTAACTCAAGCAATCTCGCACTTCTTCGAGTTGGAATTTGAACACTCAAACTCCCCTGTTCTCTATTCCATTGGTAAGATAGAGTGCCTTCCTGCGGATAGCCAACCTTAACAAGAACCTCTCTGCCAACTAAATCCGGCATGTATAATACGCAGGTATCCTTCTCCCCTTCCATACGCCATACTGCCACGTAACGAGTCTTACCGCAATCCAGACCATAGCTGATCCAAGGATCATAGAATCCCGGTTTGCTAAGCGGCCAGAATGGCAGCCCCTCTTTGATGTCTCTGCGGATTGATTTATAGTACTGGATCCCTTCTTTAACAAGCGCAAACCGCTCGTCACTGATCTCTACCAAATGGCCACTCTGATGAACGCGGAGCAATAGGGTGTTAATCATGTTCATAATAACCTCTTCATTGTCTCCTTCACGAAGTGGATAAGACCACACTGCACATTGTTCAGGAGTGACGAGCGAGGCCGAAGCCGCAGCAATTACTGCATTCTTCAAATAATCCGTCTGGTCACTGCTGGATTGAATACTATGACGACTTAACAGAGCATAGTCCATACGCATTCCACCACTGCCGCAGTTCTCGATTACGAGCTCTGGGTAACGGGTAAACACTTCATCCAGCCATTCCAAATATGCCCGATTATGACTCAGCAAACCGTCACCTAAACTATCGGCAGCTTGGTCAGTTCCTACACCCGCATTAATGTTATAATCCATCTTAATATATCCAACACCATATTCAAGGACTAGACGATCGATAACCGTATCCGCAAACTCTCTAACTTGAGGATTACGGAAATCTAGTTGATAGCGTGAATGATCAATGACCCGTTTGCCATGTCTCATGAAGAACCAATCATCTGGCACCTCAGAGGCTAGCTTGCACTGAATACCCATAACCTCCAGTTCAAGCCACAATCCGGCGACCATCCCCTTCTTCTTGATGTGATCCAATACTTCCTTGATACCACCGGGAAAACGAGCCGGAGAAGGCAGCCATTCACCAACGCCATCCCACCATTCACCATCCGAGTACCAGCCACAATCAATGCAATAATACTCACATCCGGCTTCGGCTGCAGCATCAATGAGAGGCAAAAGACGCTCCGTGGTAGGATCACCGAACAAACAATTCATATAATCATTAAAAATAACCGGCAGCTTCTTATTATCCTCATTTACTCTTCTTATAGTTCTGCGATACTTGGTTAAATTGCCGGCAACCTCGTTGAATCCCCCAACTGTGCAGCCCACTGCCGCCGGAACACTCACAAACTTCTCCCCCGGCTGCAGTTCCTTCCACCACTGATGCTCTTGCTCGGTAGGACCACTAAGCTGCAAATAGAGTAGATGACTGATGTCACTAATTTCATATTGCCAGGAGCCATTATGCTCAATCTGCCAGAATAAAGATAAACCGCTCTCCATATTCTCCATAATCCCGGAGGGAGCATATTGTGAAGTAGACCAGGACCCCGTACTGCTGATAGAAATACGCTTCATTGAAAATTCGTTTATATCGTGCAGCCCTAGTTCAGGAAGGGAATATTCACTCCACTGTGACTCCCCAAACCAAGTGTTGTGAGGAATATGCAACCGGATAGCCTCATTTCTATGGGACAAGCCATCCTTATCCATACCTGTTAGTGCAAAAGAGGAAACATACTCCAGTCCAGCTGCCGTTTGCCCCTTATTACTTACCGTTGTCCAGCTTCGTACTATCGGAATCCCATTGTAAAATTGGAAATGACTCGCAACCTCGATCCACGTGGAATCATCATACTGCACAATTTCCAACGTCCGTCCTAATTCATTATGGTTGTCCTTCCATTCCAGCAGTCGCAAACGGTTACCCGGCATGGAGCCAGTATGTTTGGACCCATGGTGATCATTCTGGTTCTCTCCTGTTACGTGCACTTCAACCAAACGAAATTTACGTTTTCGTTTGTCGTCCCAGGATTCAATATCTGGATTCGGCTGAGCGGAAAAGTGTAAAAGACGGACATCTTTCGTATCACTAATCTCAAAAGTAAGATATAAACCGTTCTCTTCGATATATATGAACTGTGACATGTCTGCACCTCTTTAGTTAACTTTTAAATAGATTGATGAAGAACTATTCGCTATCATCCCTTCACAGAGCCTGCGGTAATCCCGCTAACGAACTGCTTCTGTAATCCTACGAACACTGCAATCACCGGAAGTGAAGCCATGACCACCGCAGCGAACATAATCGGATAGTTCGTAATATAACGTCCCATATACTTCGATAAGCCCAGCGAGAGTGTCTTGATGTCTTCGCTTCGAATGTACAGCAGCGGATTGTAGAAATCGTTCCAGATGGTAAGCAAGTTCAGGATCAGAACTGTAGTGACGGCAGGCTTACAGAGAGGCAGAATTACTTTCCAGAACGCTTGAATTTCATTACACCCATCAATAACCGCTGCTTCATCCAGCTCACGCGGAATGGTACGGAAGAACCCGCTTAGAATAAAGATTGAGAATCCCATCGTCGTAGCGATATAAATAATGATGACAGACCACATCGTATTGACGAGTCCTAATCTAGCCATCATGATGTAAGTCGGAATCATAACCGCTTGCGAGGGTACGATAATTCCAAACACAAAGTAAATATAAATTTTGTTACCCATTCTGAATCCTTGCCTTGTAATTGCATAGGAAGACAATGTACTAAATAACAGAATAACGGCTAGGGAAACAAATGAAATAATAAACGAGTTTTTGAAGTAAATCAGCATATTCCCCTGAATTAAAGCTTCCTTAAAATTCTCAAATACCGGCTTTCCGGGAAAGGAATATGGATTGTTGAATAACTCGCCCGAAGTCTTGAATGCACCAAAGAATACAATGGCGAGCGGGGTAAAGATCACTAATGAAAAGAGTACCAAAAGCACATATTGTAAAGGCAATAATCTATCTTTCATGTCAGTTAGTCCCTCCTCTATTAGTCCAGTTCCTGAGCGCGGAAAACCCTGATTTGCATAAACCCAACAACCATAATAATGAGTAGTAGAATCAGCGACATGGCTGCAGCGTAACCCATCTCCCCATATGTAAAGCCTGTTTTATAAATCAGTGTTCCCAGTACCTCTGTGGAACTGCTGACAGGTCCACCTGGCGGTGTAATGACATAAATCAGATCAAACACTTTTAGACTTCCAGTTGTCGAGAGCACCACATTCATCATAATAGCTGGCATTAACAAAGGGATCGTCACATTCTTGAATTTTCCCCATCTACCAGCTCCATCTATCTCTGCGGCCTCGTATAGGGATTCCGGGATCGTAAGCAATCCAGCAATAAAGATCACCATAGAATACCCCACATACTGCCACGCATTAATAAAAGCGATGGAGAACAAAGCTGTCGAGCTATCTCCAAGCCAATTATGCGTTAAGAAGCTGAGACCGATTGTTTCCAGAAATGAGTTTACAAATCCGTTAAGTGGATCAAACATATAGGACCATACCAAGGCCAGTGTCACATTGGACAGAACTACCGGCAATAAAAATACCGTCTTAAAGAAGCTGCTTCCGCGAAGCTTCTTCGATAGAATCAATGCAAACAGAAGCGCTAGTGATAATTGAATCACGATAACTGTAATCATATAAACCAGATTGTGCCACATAGCACTTACAAATTCCTTATCATCCGTAAAGAGACGAATGAAATTATCTAGTCCAACAAAAGTCATTGCCGCACTTTTACCGCCGTTCCATTTAAAGAAACTTAAATAGACATCACCCAGAATGGGCAGCATGAAAAAAATGGTATACACAAGTAGGGCTGGAACAGTGAACATGAACAGTATGGTGTTTCTCTTCCGACGACCAGCGTGCTTCTTGAGGGAATGTGTACTCATCTTTAGGTCACCTTCGATCCAATGAATTCATAAGGTTCAAGATGACTTGAAGAAATCTTGAACCTTATGTGATCTATCTATTGTTTCTAGCATCGTCCACAGACTTTTGAATTTCTGCAATCGCATCATCCAGGCTTTGGCCTGCTAAATATTTATTAACGCCTTCTAGAATTTTTACTTGCAGAGATTCAGTCGAAACCGTATGAGGCCAGTACAAAGTAGCATCGTCACGAGTAACAACCGCTGCAATTTTCTCAACGACCGGATTATCGACTTTAGAACCTGCTATAGATGGAACCGCAAGAGTTCCTAGGGCCAATTTCTCCTGATTGACTTTACCATTCATAAACGATATGAATTTCTTCGCTTCCTCTGGATGCTCCGTATTGGCGTTAATAACGCGATAAGTCCCGATATTAATATTTGGAACTGTCTTCTCATTACCCGGTACCATCATGAAGTCAATATCGATATCCGTGTTACGTTCCATCAAACTTGGGATATCCCATGTTCCAGTGATGATCATCGCCGCCTTCCCTTGACCTACAAGGTCTTTGGACTGCTCATGCTTCATTCCGGTCCATTCTTTCGGAACATACCCTTTCTCTACAAGCTCTTTATGTTTCTGAATCGCATCGACAAAGATGGGATCAGACACCTTCACTTCGCCGCTCTCCAGCTTCTTCGTCCAGTTTGCATCCGCACCACTATTAGACATAATAGAGCCCCAGAAAAATTGCGGAACCCACCACTCAGAGTCCATAGCCACGGGTATAATTCCTTTTTGCTTCAACGTTTCACATAGCGCAATAAATTCATCCCACGTCTGTGGAACCTGTAGTCCTAATTCTTCGAACATTGTTTTGTTGTATAATAGTCCATCGCTGTGCATTACCTCTGGAGCGCCGAAAACTTTACCGTCAATAGTTACAGGTTCCAGAGAAGCCGGGAGGAAGTCACTAAGGAAATCCGATCCGGTTAGATCCAAATATACTTGTTCACCTAATGCATTAAATTCAGCGAATAAACTAGGGGACCAGGTATCAAATATGTCCATCTTCTCCCCACCAAGAAGCCGTGTCTTAATCCCTGCGGTATAGTTGGCATTCTGGATAAAGTCAGTCTCTATCTTGATGTTAGGGTTTTGAGTCTCGAATTCTGCAATCGCATCATAGTAGGCTTTACCTGCTTGCGCCGTATCGAGTAAGTAACTGGAGTAACGAAGCGTTACTTGTTTGTCCGCCTTTTCTTCTTCTTTGCTGCTACCGCTGTTTGCAGTATTACCACCACCGCAGGCCGTTAATGAAACCGCTAACATCACGGTTAATAGCAATACCCATCCTTTACTTGATTTCAACATATCTATTCCCCTCTCTTCATTCCGTTGCTGTACAACTATTACTATAAAGAAGTTCGGCCGGTTCCTGAATAAACGTTCTTTACACGACCTTCCACTTTTTTTACCTACTATCCCTGCTCACAAATAGAAGTGCATACCAGGTATGCACTTCCTTTACTACTTCTAGCACTTTTTTTACCCACGATACTCTTCCGGAGTGACCCCTACGATCTTTTTGAAAATTTTACTGAAGTACGTTGTATTCGGATACCCAACCTTCTCAGCCACTTCATACACTTTGAAGTTTTTCGCCTCCAGGTAGTATTTAGCCTTATCGATTCTGACCTTTGTCAGGAAATTGATGAAATTCCCGCCAGTTTCCTGTTTGAAGATCCGACTTAAATAAGACGGATTTACATTGATTTGAGTGGCCACGCTTTGCAGTGAGATGTCTACAGCATAATCTCGCATAATGATAGCAATAGCCGAATCCGCATAGCTCTGCGGGGCAATCTCTAAAGTACGGCCATATTGAATTCCCTGCTCTAAATAACCCGTTACAAAGTCATGGATACTCTGAAAAGTTTCTTGCCCCAGTAATTGCTCGTACAGTGTTTTCCCCCCAGCTACAGAGGGCGGAGTACCAGGAAACCGTGAGCTGATCAATTCCATGACCCGAATATAAACATTACGTATGACTGTCTCCGAAATAGACTCGTTATTCAAAGCGTTTCTAATCACTTCCAATCGTTCCCGAAACTGACTGTAATCGTCTCCCTCCAATGCAGTCTTTAAAGCTCTCTCATCTTCCCTACTCAATATAAATCCATAACTATCGGAAGCAACCACAGTCGTGGCATGTTCATAATAGATAACTTTACCGGACCCTGCAAAAAAACGATTTCTGAGTGCCAAATCAGCTTCCTTATAAGCCGTCTTCAAGTAACTAAAGCTAGGAACGATGGAGCTTACACCAACAGAGAAGGAAATGTTGAGGAAATCCTTCATCGCTAACGTAATCTTATCGAACAACCGGTTAAGTTCCTCCTTAGGCCGCCTACCCTCGCTTTCCCCCGGTATATTCATCACCAAGAGATATTCAGCCGAATTCTCAATAATGATCTCCTTGGCCCACTTCTTTGGTATCATTTCCTCCAATATGTTGACGACCGCATATCGGAGTAGTTTCTCATCTTTCTCCACATATTTGGTCCGAATCGTCTCAAACTGATCTACCCTAAGCTTGAAGAGGAGCATATCGTCCGGTCTTATGGCAATATTTAAAGCAGAAATCTGTTGAAGTATTTCCTGTTCCTCTCGAAACCCGCTGAATATTTCTTTGAACAACGTTTCCTTCAAGTAACTTACACTTTGTTTATACTGCTCCGTTTGATCAGAATGACCTTTAGGGGCGGAGTGAGTTATTTTTTTCTTGACGGTATTAAGAACCTCAACTAACTGCTGTTGTTTGATATCACTCTTGATCAAATAATCAGCGGCCCCTAGTTTCAAAGCCTCTTGAGCATACTTAAATTCATCTACACAGCTTAAGATCACATATTGGCAAGAGTCCATCCATTGGGAAGCCTCACGAATCAATTCCAACCCATCCATGACAGGCATTTTGATATCGGTAATGATTAAATCGACACGGTGCTCCTGAACGATTTCAAGCGCTTCCCTACCATTAGCTGCTTCACCTATAATTTGAAAGCCCTGCTCCTCCCAATTGATCATCGACTTGAGTCCTATCCGCATGAGCAGTTCATCATCGGCGATTACTACATTGATCATGGTTGTCCTCCCCCATCTGACATCAATACTTGTGGAATTCTGATATAAAAAATGGTTCCCATACCTTGTTCACTTACGAAGTGAATTCCATAATTGGAACCGTAAATGCGTCTTAATCTATTATGGACATTGGAGATTCCGATGCCGTTAAAGTTCCCTTCAACGCCCAGAACATCTCGTTGCAAATGTTCGATCGTTTCCTGATCCATCCCTTGTCCATTATCCTTGACCCCGATAATAATATCCTGATTTTCCCGGTAAATGGATATCGTGATCGTCCCTTCATCTTCTTGTTCAGCGAGACCATGAAAGATAGCGTTTTCAACAATCGGTTGTATCGTCAGCTTCAAAATTTGATAATCCAATAGGATATCGTCAACCTCATATTTAACCTGAATACGGTTGAAATATCTTACTTTTTGAATCGACATATAGTGCTCAATATTGTCCATTTCTTCTCGAATGGGTACGAGAGCACCTGTATTATTCGCGGTATATCGCAGCATGGAAATTAATGCTTCAGTCATCTCTACTATTTTGTCTGAACGCTGCATTGAGGCAATCCACTTCACAGAGTTTAAGGTATTGTATAGAAAGTGAGGATTAATCTGCGCTTGAAGCGCCCGAATCTCCGCCTCGGATTTCTGTTCTTCTTCTTGATAGATACGTTCGACGAGTTGCTTCAACTCGGAACTCATCTGATCAAAACGGTTAGCAAGGAGACCGATTTCATCGTTTGATTGTCCTGAAGGGAGATGATCAAATTTCCCTTTCTCCACCAAACTCATATTTCTCATCAATTTCTTTATCGGTCTAGTCACCAGATTGGACAAATAAATGGAGCAGATAATCGCAAAACAAACCAGCATTACCACAATGATGAGCAAATTGCGCTTCAAGATTTTCCCTTCCACCGACAATTCCTCCAGTGGCATGTACAGATAGGTAGTCCACTTTTGCTCTTTAAATGGATTTCGAATCAGGATATAGTCTCTGCCCTCCGTTCGAACAATTTGACTCCCGTCGTTTATTAAGTCTTCCTTCGGATCCAAAGACAAGGTTTCCTTAAAGAGCTTGCCTATTTTACTATAATCACGGTTATAAATAATCCGCTCTTGATCATCAACAATCGTAAAAGCTGAACGCCGTTCTTCCTGGAGCCGCTCATTGACCTTGTTAATAAAATCCAAATCAATACTGATAACCATTACACCTAGCAGCTTTCCATTCTTTAGATCAAATATTTTACGGACATTGGAAATCGCCCAATTATCTTTACTTTTAGTCTGATCATCCAAATGGGTTGGAAGATTCATAACAACGTCTTCTGATTTCAAAAAATTTTGGAACCATGGCTCCTTCTTCGGATTATAAGTGTAATCAATAGGTTTATTGGAACTGATATATAGATTTTCTCCTTGATTCATATTGTAAATATAAACGGAGAAAGCCCGATCTTTCATCGTAATATAGTTCATCAATAAACGTGAGGCCTCATTCTCATGGGTCGTGCTGCTGTCGCGGAGATAATTCTGAATCGGGTAGTTCTCTTGGGAACTTGCTGACACATAGCTGTTTATTCCATAGCTGGAGACAAGTGAAATCTTCTCAATCTCATTTAGAAATTCTTCAATGCGGATATTCGACTGCTGAGTAATATCGATCAATAAATCTCTATATTTCTTCTCCAAAAGTTGCTGAGATGAAATATAAGAATTGACGGACATAATTAGAATAGGCACGATGATAACAAACAGGAAGGGAACAATAATTTTTGTTTTAATACTAATAAATCTGGATCGTTTGATCATTTCGTCACCACCAAATTTGATGTGTATCAATATACTACCGTTTTCTGCAAATTCCCAGTTATATATTGCCAAATCGATAAGCAACAAAAAAAGGGCAGAACAAAAGAGATATACTCTGTTGTGCTGTCCTTCTCCAATTCCTAAGTATCAAACTCATGCTCCGTTATGAAAGCTAATAATTGCTCCTCCATAAATTTATCTAATGCTACGTTCTTCTTCGGCAAATTTCAATAGTTTATCCCGGAGCTCTTCCTTCATTTTGATCATTTCTTCTTCGGCCGTTTTCCGGGTTGCTTGCCCATCCTGTTGAATCTTGATCGTCTCTTCGAGTGTGGAAATCAAGTTCTGATGCGTCTTCTTCAACGTCTCGATCTCAACAATCCCCTTCTGGCTTTCCTTGGCGATCTCTATCGTTCCTTGCTTCATCATTTGCGAGTTCTTGAGCAGCATCTCATTGGTTGTCTTCGTCACTTCCTGCTGAAGCTTCAACGCCTCGTTCTGACGGAATAAGCTAATAGCAATGATGATTTGCTGCTTCCAGATCGGGATGGTATTGAGAATTGAACTTTGTATTTTATCAGAGAGCACTTGATTGTTAGATTGGATCAGACGAATTTGAGGCGCAGCTTGTAGAGAGATTGTCTGCGAAAGCTTCAAATCATACAGCTTCTTCTCAAAGCGATCCGCAGCCGACACCAGATCTGAATACCTCTGCATCACCAGTTGATCCTGTGACGACTTCGCTTGCTCCTCTAAGGCAGGTAGAACCTTATCACGCAGCTCCTGAAGTTTCAATTCACCTGCCTTAATGTATACGGATAGCTCCTGATAATACGCTCCATTACGTTCGAACAACTCCTGCAAAGTGAGTGTTTCTTTGATCAATGTATTGTTTGCTTTTTCGAGCTTCACTGTAATTTGCTCAACGTACCCGTTAATCTCCTGATATTGCATGATAAACTTTTCGATTTTGTTCGCAAATGTCCGAAATAATTTCGAGAAAAACCCCGATTGTGCTCCAGATAGGCTATCTACATCCAACCCTTTTAGCTTCAAAGTCAGATCACCCAGGATTTGACCCGCAGCACCTGAGTCCTTCATCGTTACATGTTCAAGAACTTTATCCGAAAAAGTGGATAATTCCTTCTGCACACCTGCTCCATAATATGTAATGCTCTGACCATCAGACAAATCAAGTTCTGCCGCAATGGTCTGTACCTTCTCCAATTGTTCGTTTGTTAACTCACCTTGATTAGGTGTATTTTGCAATTCGATCATGAGAAAACCTCCTTATTTTTATTGAACAGCTTGAATGATTTGATCCATAATGGCTGGTGTGGGCATTGCAATAACCGAGTCAATTGTCTCTGGGATATTCCCAATTCCAAGTGCAGACACATCGTTCTGAATATCTACGATTCCCGAGCGGAACCCGTGCTTTTTCCAAGCTAGTTCTTGAATTTCCTTGTCTTTTAAAGCCTCAATAAGTTTCTTACCATTGTCACTCAGCGCAATTAAAGGATGTGAACTCCATACCGTTGGAACTGGATAGAGCACCCGCATACGGTCCTTGACCTGTTCCCACACAGCGGGATTATCTTCAGCGAACTCGATCATCTGATTCTCGTAACCTACAATTATCGGCTTGGCGCCCATGCCCGTTTTGAGATACTGCTCGAACAAATCACCCGAGGAGGGCTCTAGGTACCCTAAATTTTGAAAAAAAGCTTTGATTTGAGGTAGCGCAGCAGCAATGTTGCTATCGTTAACTACGCCTCCACTGATTAAATTGGCATACAATCCTGCAAACATATTGCCGGAATTCGATTTGGATGGATCCGTTGAAATGATCGTCACCTTACCATACAGCTTGGAGTTTGGATCATTCTTATTTGCACCGATGTCATCCCATGACTTTCCTTCGTTTACGAGCGCTAACAGAGATTCAGTATCTACGGTGTTGACTCCATTGTTCTGACGGGCGATTCCCTGGTCAATTAGAGCGTCTGCAATGCGATTCCATGTATAGAATACAATGGGAGAATTAAAAATAATTTCACTACCCTTAATCTCCTCCGCGTGGTTATTCTTGAACAACTCGAGTGCTACCTGGTTCGAAGGGAATAAAAAGTCAGGCCCTTGCTTATAGTCTTTGACCATTTCAATGCTACCTGCTTTTCTCCAATCAACGGTGATATGATATCTATCTTTCAATATTTTGATAATTTCCTCGTCGGAGAATAAACCGATCTTCTCTCCCCCAAGATTACCAACCACCGTAATATTCCCCTTCCCCCCAGAAGTGAGATCACTGTTTCTACTAAACAAGTAACCAATACCTACAACAAAGACTAGAATAATAATCCCAATTAAGGTCCCCCACTGTTTTCCCTTCACTTCAGGCCCTCCGATTTGAGCATAGATTGCAGCATATCAAGTTCCACATCGAGATCCAGGACATCATCAGAAACAAGCTTCTTCAGATTTTGTTGAAACAACTTCGCTATCAAATCCAAATCACTCTCAGTTCTGGTGATAATCTCTTCCACTTCTTGATCACGGATATTTTGCCGCTTCAACTCTACATATTTGCCAATAATTTTGCTGGTTGTCTCCAGATAATAAGTGAAATACTGGCGAATAACCTTCACACTTTGGGGCTTACTATGCAATGTTTCAAAGATTCGATCGGAAGTATCGCAAATTTCTAATATTTTCTCATACACACCTGCGTCCTCCACAAGCTTCAAATATTGTTTAATTTGTTCAGCATGAACCCGGCCTTCCTGAATCGTTTGCTTATAAAAGTCCATTGAGGTCTCATCAGGCTGATTTGGTAGCTGTATCTCGATCTTCGCCCGGCCTCGCCATAATAGCTCCACAGCTACCAGTACCGCAACTCCACTACCAACCGAGAGTAGAAATGGGGCATGGATGACGAACAGAAAGAGGGAAAAAGCCGCAGCTCCGAGCACTCCCGCTGTGATTCCTTTAGCAGCTTGCATGGATCATCTGTCCCTTCTCTCAGTTATATCCCTTAGCTTCCTTAAAAGCGCTAATCAGATCACTCGTACCGTCAAATAACTTCCCACGAGTGAGTTTGACGAGTCCATTCAATTGTTCGTCAGAGGCATCGCCAAACATGATTGGGAATACGGGAATGTCTTTGCCAACTTCGCGGTAAGTCTGTGCAAAATCATCATAAGATCCATCTGACATTCCATCCGTCATCAGGATAATTGCCACATTATATTTACTGGTATCCACGTTCCTCATTTGCTCCAAACCTTGTATGGATGCTTTGTAGATATTAGTTCCACCATCAGCTTTTAAATTCTCGATCTGCTCTAATAGTGACTTATAATCACTTAAATGATCAGCTTTCCACACATCAATCAATTGATTATTAAAAGGTATCGCGACGACTACATCCTCGTCAGAACCTTGCAGCAAATACTTGCTCGCTTGCTCCTGATCTAGAATAGTCTCCATCGCTTTCTTCAATTGTGTCTCTCCGTTATTTGCCATGCTGCCTGAATAATCTAGCGCAAAAACGGTATAGCTTGGCTTCTTAAGCGCAGTCTGGTACAGGTTCATAGCCTCCAGAACTACATCGCTGCTGGGAAATGCAATTGGTGAAATGTTACGATCTAAGTCGATTCCCCATTCGGAATTAAACACATTAGGATTACGATTGGCGACCACTCCACCAAATCCAGTACGTCGACCCAATTCCCCTATTTCCTGCTGTGTCGATTCGCTCAATAGATTTTCTTGCATTTTTTTAAAGAACGCCTCTTTGTCAGCATCACCATTATCGATATATCCAAGGGTGAAATCAGCGATACTAAGCCCATCCGTAGGATACACCAGATATAATGGCTCCTTCCCCTGTTTCACAAGCTCCTGATTCGTCTCAATTAAGACCGCTTCATAATTGACCATAGCATCGTAGCTGCCATCCCCCTGTAGGAACAGATCCTTCAACCAGCCCGAGCTACCCGACGAACGGTTCACTCCTTGTAGTAATTGCTTCACTTCTGCGCGTAGCGCTTCATTCTGCAAATCGTCATGCGTGAGCGCCTGGTCTTTTTGTAATAGAGCATGTAGAAATCCTAGATAGGCACTTAATCCTGAATTTGATTGAGTTGCCGAAGTCATCATAAAATTCAGTTCATGCGAATTTACCGCGTTTAAAATATCACGAATGGTAACATCCTTACCGACGAAACCTAATTCCTCTGCCTTCGACTTCTGGATACCAAACGTAATGGGTGAAGTCATAATCGACTGCGTAAGCTTCACTTTTTTACTCTGATCACCAAGCTCAATCCAGAATCGTGAGGCCAACCAGACCGCATCATACCGACTGGAATCCGCTTGTAGTAGATTCATACTGTCGATAGAACCTTTGTAATCGAATGAAACATCATATCCTGATTCCTTAGCGATTCGCTTCACTAAGGGTTCCAAGGGTTTATTCTCGGAGCCCGACAGAATAACAAACGTTTTTGAGCTGCTAGAGAACAAGTCACTTTGACATCCAGACAGCAACAATGTCATTACCAATAACGTCAACATTGACGCTCGTATGCAGAATGACCGGCGTAATAAGCCGAATTTGATCATCACAAGCTTCCTTTCTGAACTACAGGTATAATTAGGTACGTTTGTTAAAATTTTATCAGGACAGTGTTAACTAGGGATTAAACTATGTAAAGTCTCTACCTCATCACAAAAAAAACTTCCCTAACCATTTCGGTTAGAGAAGTTTGTAAATAAATTTGCTATTAGGTTAAATCCGCTGGGAAAGTAAGCCCTATCTGTCGTCTAGCTTCGTCCATAATTTCTACGGCCATAAGCGAATTACTCCATGAGTTGATACTACTTTCACGACAACCCGTCTGAATCAATTCGATAAACTCCTCGGCTTCATAATACATGGACTCTTGATATTGCGGCTGAGTAAGGTTTTCAATCGTCCCGTCTCGATAATGAATCTTCACACTATAGGGCTGATTGATCTTATCAATAACTAAAGTACCGTTCTCGCCTTGAATCTCTGCTGGCAAGTAAGAATCGGCAATTTTGGAGTACATAATAACCGCATCCATATCCTTATACTTAAGCACCATACTTCCCTCCCCATCAACACCTGAAGAGAGCTGAACGCCGACAGCTTGGATAGAATCGGGCTTGCCGAACAGTGTAACCATAGGATAAATACAATACGTACCCAAATCCATCAAAGAACCGTTGGAGTAAATGGGATTAAATGCGTTCAGAACGGTTCCTTGCTTAAAGGCATCATACCGGGAGGAATATTGACAGTAGCTTGCAAAATAGCGACGAACACGACCTATTTTATACAGATTGTCCTTAATCACTCTTAAGTTAGGCATAAGCGTAGATTTCATGGCTTCCATTAACACCACGTTGTTACTACGAGCAGCCTCGATCATTCTTTGCATTTCTGACACATTGGAAGCCATCGGCTTCTCGCAAAGAACATGCTTCCCATGATTCATGCAAAGAATAGCCTGCTCAGCATGAAATGAGTTAGGGCTAGCGATATAAACAGCATCCAACTGATCGCTTGCTACCATTTGTTCTAAATCTGTATATACTTTGGGATCATTAAATTTAGCAGCAAAAGCCTTGCCCTTTTCTTCCGTACGGGAGTATAACGCAGTCAGAGCAAATTGCTCTGTCTCCATTGCAGATTGGATGAAGCGCTCAGTTATCCAGTTCGTTCCAATAATACCGAATCGTATCACAGTTATCACATCCCCTTTGTTTTCGACTATTATTTCCGACTATATCTGATTATAAATACATTCTCTCATTCGCGATAGCTCCTGTCCATACTTGCGTTCATCCTTGTAACTGCATTACAATCAAGTTATTGAGCAGTTTGGAAACGGGGTGTTACTATGAATGAAATTAACAAGGAGTTTTTAACTGATAATTTTAAATATATTGTTTCCGGAGATTCCATTTCCAAGGGTGTAATTTATGATGAAGTGAGAAGCAAGTACGTTATACTCGAAGACAATTATGTATCACTTCTACAGGATAAACTTAAAGGCGCCGTCCGAAATACAGCAAGGTTTGGCAATACGCTGATCAAAGGAATCGGCAATCTGAAGAAAGACATTGTGAAGGACAAACCTAATATTGTGCTGATCGAGTATGGTGGTAACGATTGTGATTTCCATTGGAATGAAATTGCCGACAACCCAGATGCGCTACACAACCCTAAGACTGATTTCACCGTATTTGAGAAAATGCTGACGGAAACGATTCATTTTCTAAAAAGTCAACAGATCACACCGATCTTAATGAGCCTTCCCCCTTTAAACGCTGACAAATACTTCAAATGGGTTAGCCAGAATAATCCTGAAGCTGAGACCAACATCATGAAATGGCTGGGGAGCGTCACCAAAATTTATTGGTGGCAAGAAAGATACAATTCGACGATTATTAAAGTGTCTGAAATGACTAAAACCAAATATATCGATGTAAGAGGAGCCTTCCTTGAACATCCTGATTTCACCAAATTTATTTGTGTAGATGGCATCCATCCTAATAAAGCGGGTCACCAGATTATTTGTGATAAAGTTCTTGAGTTCATCCGAACCAACTATCAATTCTTACTGCAGGACCATAACGATTTAGCATATGAATAAATATATGAACAAGAAGAAAGGGACCTGCTGAAGGTCTCTTTTCTTGTTCTAAATGGTTATGGATCAACACCAAATAGTAGATTAAGGATAAATAACAGGAAATTCTCCATTTAATTATGGGGCCATCCAACTCTAGGGTAACTTAACTGGAATATCTCCATCTAATTTTGCACTTCAAGCCCATTGTGGGTATGATCGATTGAATTAACAGGAGGTATTCCAGTTAAACTTGTAATGAGGGGTCCTCTCAGCAAATTAACGGGAGTTTTTCCCTATAAATGTGTGTTAGAAACTGGAATCAAACACAAACCAATCCTAGTGAAGTATTGAAAATGGTTTGGAGTCCTGTTTTCATAGAGTTATTGATGTAATTTCTTGTTGACCTTATAATGAGTGTCAAACACAATGAGTACTGAATCGTTAAGGAGTGGTCGGATTGCTGTCCCATGAGGAAATAGCTCAAAAGGATAAAAATATTGTCTTAATTGGTTTTATGGGCGTGGGGAAAACCACGATTGGTCAACATCTCGCTAAGAAAATAGGTCGTGATTTTATTGATGTTGATGCTCAAATCGAGCAAAAATACGGAATGCCTGTGACGCAAATATTCCAGTCTCTTGGGGAAAAGGCGTTTCGCCAAATGGAAAAAGACTATATTCTCGATGTATGTAGCAACTCGCAGCATAAAATTATTTCTCTTGGTGGTGGTGCGTTCCTGCAGGATGAGATTAAAAATATCTGTCTGTCGACGTCCAACGTTGTCTATCTTAATATTTCCTGGGAAACATGGAAACAAAGACTACACTTGATCATAGATAGCAGACCCATTCTCCAGAACAAAAGCATGGAAGAAATAGAACAACTATTCTATACCCGTCAGAACTCATACTCCTCAAATCATGCCTCCGTTAATATTGACGGACTCGGATTCGAAGAAGCCGCCGACCATCTCATCCAAACGCTAGATCTCTAGGAACAGAGGGACAGGAACCTGTCCCCTTGTCCCTACAAGCTGCGATGTAGCAGGTTCAGCATGCTGCGTAATTCCGCTACCGGTACTTGCCCTGGGGCAGAGGCCTGGTTAGCGGCACCGAAGGTTAGCGCTGAGCCGAATACTTCCCCCGCTAGGCGGCTGATGACGCCTGTACCTGCCATCGACATCGTGATGATCGGTCGATCGGCATATTGTTCCTTCATCCTACATGTTGCTTCGAGCAAGGTCAGCACATCGCTCGGACTTGTTGGCATCACTGCTATTTTCGGGATATCCCCGCCTAAATCCTGTGCTCTCTTCAAGCGCGATACAATTTCATCCCTCGGTGGGGTTTTGTCGAAATCATGATTAGAAATAATGACAAATACTTTATGTGCATGAGCTACACTAATCAGTTCCTTGATCGCCTGCTCCTCATTGAACAGCTCTACATCTATAAGTTCGACCTCTCCCGTTACAGCAACAGCTCTATTTAGCTCAAAATAAAATGCAGTACTTACTTCTCTCTCGCCGCCCTCTTTGGCACTTCGAAACGTAAATAACAACGGAATGTCCCCCAGAATGGACCTAATCTGCGTCAAAGCCCCGGTAACCGCATCGATGTTCTCCACTTGTTCAAAGAAATCGACCCGCCATTCCACAATATCCAGATCAAGTGTTGTTAGGTGTGTTGCCTCATCCTGTAATTGCTCCAGTCTCTTTCCTACCATGGGAACGCAAATTTTGGGTGCGCCTTCTCCTAGAGTCACATCTTTGATCGTTACTGTTCTACTCATAGATTAAGTTCCTTTCTTCTCTTACTGTTATGTATCCAAATAAAAACGGTTTGCCTAAGATAAGGGCAAACCATTTGATGTTCCGAAAGAACAATTTATATGATTATATCACAGATTTCTCTCTCTAAAAGTTCATGTTCAAAACTTGTTCATCCAACTCGATAATCAATCTACGCCGTAGCAAACTGGCTATTATACAACTGAGCATAATGTCCACCGCTCGCTAAAAGCTCCTGATGACTGCCACTCTCGACGACATCGCCATTCTTCATGTACAGAATTAGGTCAGCCTCGCGGATCGTGGAGAGCCTATGTGCGATCACAAAGCTGGTACGTCCCTCGATCATCTTCAGGAACGCCTTCTGAATACGGATTTCCGTCAAGGTATCGATGCTGCTCGTCGCCTCATCCAATATAAGCATCGGCGGATCAACCAGCATTACACGTGCGATCGTGAGCAGTTGCTTCTGTCCTTGGGACAAGCTATCGCCTGTTCCGCTGATTTCAGTATCGTAACCCTGCGGTAACCGCTTGATGAAGCTATGCGCATTAGCTGCCTTCGCCGCAGCAATAATCTCTTCCTCCGTAGCCTCTGGCTTACCGTATGCAATATTATCGCGAATGCTGCCCGTAAACAGCCACGTTTCCTGCAATACCATACCGAATTTACGCCGCAGGCTATCGCGGCTCATCTCATTAATGTTGACGCCATCTATCAAAATAGAGCCACCGTCCACATCGTAGAACCGCATCAACAGGTTAACAAGGGTCGTCTTACCCGCACCTGTCTGTCCAACGATAGCGATCCGGGTTCCCGGCTTCACCTCTAGACTGAAATCCGTAATGAGTGGACGCTCTGGAACATAAGCAAATTTCACATGATCAAACTTGATCGTCCCTTGAGCATGCTCCAGTTCCTCCGTATCAGCAACTGCATCCGGTATTTCCGGTGGCAGATCAAGTATGGTGAAAATACGCTGAGCCGAGGCTGTTGCCGCCTGAAATTGTGTTAATACCCCAGTGATTTCGTTAAAAGGCTTAGCAAACAAATTAGAATAAATAAGAAAACTAGATAAATCACCCACCGATATTTTAGATAAAATAACCGCCATACTCCCAATCGTAGCAATAACCGAGAATGTAATATTATTAACCAATCGTGTTGATGGATTAGACAATGAGCCATAAAACTGCGACTTCACACCCGCTTGATAGAGCTCCTCATTTTTAGACTTAAATTGCTCAAAGGACCGATCTTCATAGTGAAACGCTTGAATTACCTTGCCACCGCCGATCATTTCCTCTGCGTATCCATTCAAGCCACCTAAGATTTGAGCCTGTTGCCGGAAGAGCGCTTGAGAACGCATCGTAATAAATCTCGCCACAAAGTAAGTCACCAATGCGGATAAAAGCACGACCAATGTCATCATCGGACTGATATATAACATGAACCCAATGGCACCTGCGATGGTGATTATCCCCGTCAGAAATGTCGAGATCCCCTGTAACAGTCCATCCGACACGGCATCCATGTCATTAACGAAACGGCTGATGCTATCTCCATGGGGATGACGGTCGTGGAACTTAAGTGGGAGCACGTTCATATGATCAAACAAATCACTCCGCATATCATTAACCGTCTGGTATGCAATACGGTTCGTTAGATAAGTGAGCAGCCAGCCAAATAGACTTCCAATCAAATAAATAAACGCCAGTCCGATCAGCAATGTCGTTACCCCTGAGAAATTTACATCCCCAGGTCCAACCATCTCGTCAATAGCACGACCGATCATAAATGGTCCAATGAGACTAGCAATTACACTGATCACCGCGCACAGAATCGCCCAGAATGCCGAACTCTTATATCTACTTACATATTTAAGCAACCTTTGCCATGTTTCCTTGGTTCCCATTAGCCCACCTCCTGACTTGAGAGCTGCGAATTGCAAACTTCTCTATAGACGTCACAGCCCTGAAGGAGTTCTTCATGACGGCCTATTCCAACAATACGTCCTTCATCAAACACAATAATTTTATCTGCATGTTGAACCGTACTAACCCGTTGAGATACCAATAGCAAGGTCATCCCCCCGCTGTGCTCCTTAATAGCTCGTCTTAATGCAGCATCTGTAGCAAAATCCAGCGCACTGGAGGAGTCATCCAGAATTAGAATCTCAGGTCTCGCCGCGACAGCACGGGCAATCGTTAATCGTTGCTTCTGCCCGCCTGATAAGTTCCCACCGCCACGCGAGATCACCGTTTGATAGCCCTCTGGAAGCTTGGAGATAAACTCGTCTGCCTGCGCAATAGTTGCCGCAAGCTTAACCTCTTGATCGGTAGCTTGCTCATGGCCCCAGCGGATATTCTCCGCAATCGTTCCACTAAACAGCACCGCCTTTTGTGGAACAATCCCGATTTTTTCACGGAGCTGGCGTAACGGGTAGTCCTTCACATTGACCCCATCAACCTTCACTTCCCCCTCAGTGGCATCATAAAATCTCGGGATTAAGTTAATAAAAGTTGACTTCCCCATACCTGTACCGCCAATAATACCCACTGTTTCCCCATGATGAATCGCTACAGAAATGTTAGACAACGCCATCTCACCCGTTGTATTGTAGCCAAATGAGACTTTGTCAAACTCGATGACTGGAACGTCTGGCTTTATCATTTCCATGTTACCACTCGCAGCTTGATCGGTACCTTGAATTGAAGACGTCACAGCCAGCACTTCATTAACCCGGCTCGCTGAAGAAGAGGCTTTGGTAAATATGATGACCAAATTGGAAACGACGATCAGAGCCAATAAAATTTGCGTGATATAGTTGATAAAAGCAATAATTTCGCCTTGTGAAAGTGTGCCATGATTAATATGTATACCACCGACCCACAAAATCGCGATAATAGCCCCGTTCACTACAAGCGTGGTCATCGGACTCAATAATGCCGAGACACGGCCGACACGAATCGCCGTATGGGTAATATCTTCCGAAGACGCATTGAAACGTTGCCGTTCTGCTCTACTCTTGGCGAAGGCGCGAATAACTCTTACACCAGTTAAATTCTCACTCAGGACGAGAGCAAGCTTATCCAACTTCCGTTGATAACTACGATACAGCGGTGCTGAACGGGTAATGATCAAATATAAAATGATACCAAATATAGGCGTAGCAGCCAGTAGAATAAGCGATAATCTGAAATCAAGGATCATCGCCATAATAATCGCTCCGATACAAATGAACGGAGCACGGATGACTAGACGGATTAGCATCGCAACGGCTAGTTGAAGCTGATTCACATCATTCGTAATTCGATTAACTAATGATTGCGTGCCGAATTGATCCAACTCAGCATAAGAAAGCGATGAGATATGTTTAAACATCGTATTACGCAGGTTAGTACCAAAACCTTGTGAGGCACGAGCCGCATAATATTGACAGACCATGGAGCAGCCAAACCCCAAGATGGACATGAGTAACATTAAACCACCCATTTTTAGTACATACGAGGTATCGCCCTGTCCTACACCGTGATTGATAACTAAGGCCACAATCGTCGGTAGCAACAGCTCCAATATCGCTTCAAACAGCTTGAAGATGGGGCCGATAATGCTTTCTTTTCTGTACGGTTTCAAGAATGTCACAAGCTTCAGCAAAGTTACCATCACCCAATCTAAGTAATTATTGAATCATTTGACTATTACCCATGATCCGCTATGATTATGACATACAATCTGACATATATAAAATATTAGAAAGATATAACTCCCATACGAATTTAATATATCTAAGGAGGGACAACCATGGATATCCGGCAATTGAAGTATTTTCTAGCGATTGCAGAGGAAGGTCAAATCACTTCTGCAGCCAAAAAACTACAAATGGCCCAACCCCCGCTAAGCCAACAGCTTAAGCAGCTAGAGGATGAGCTTGGGGTCAAATTAGTGGAACGTGGACCGCGAAGAATTCAGCTTACCGAGGCCGGAATCATTTTGCAGAATAGGGCGAAACAAATCTTAGAGTTGAGTGATTCCACTACAAGAGAAATGAAGGACCTAGGAAAAGGTCTAAAAGGAACCCTCTCCATCGGGACCGTGTCCTCGTCAGGGGCTACTCTTTTAAATGACAGGCTCTCCGAATTCCATCGGAACTATGCAGGCGTCAAATTTGAAATCCATGAAGGTAACACATTTATGATCATCGACCTATTAAGCAAAGGGATTGTCGAGGTTGGCATTGTCAGAACCCCATTTAATTTGGGCAATCTGGGCTATAAATATGCTGATCCTGAACCGATGATTGCCGTAATGACTCCAGAATATGATTGGGACCGGGCGAAATCCACCATCGATGTCACAGAGCTACAAGATAAGCCGCTTATCATTTACCGCAGGTTTGAGCAGCTCATCCGAGAGACTTGTTCAGCTCATGGCTTTGAGCCCAATATTTTCTGTAAAAATGACGATGCTCGTACAACGCTCCTGTGGGCCAACGCGGGGCTTGGAATTGGAATCGTTACAAGAACCACCTTCGAGCTGGCCAATAATACGAATCTTATATATAAAGAGATTGAATGTGACAATCTGCGCACGCAAATAGCAGCCATATGGATGAAAGATAAATATCTCTCCACAATAGCTGCCAAGTTTATAGAAAGCTTTAGCGGGGACAATACTTCCCCTATTTGAACCAACCCTTCTCTTTGAAGCGTGTAATCGCCTCAATCCGGTTGCTAACATCTAGTTTCTCAAGAATAACGGAAATATAATTCCGAACGGTACCGGTTGTGATATACAACTCACTTGCGATCTCCTTCGTATTTTTCCCGTCTGCAATCATGCCTAGCACTTCATTCTCTCTTTGAGTCAATGGATTCTCTTGACCACCGTAGTCGTCCACTAATTCCGGGGCATAGATACGTCGTCCAGCCATGATGCTACGAATGGAGGTCGCCAGTTCCTCACTAGGACTGTCTTTGAGTAGGTAGCCATTAGCCCCTGCTTTTAGCGCTCGTTCAAAATATCCAGGACGGGCAAAAGTCGTAAGAATCACCACTTTACAGCCCATTCCTTTCAGTTCCTCAGCCGCGTCCAATCCATTCTTAAGTGGCATTTCAATATCCATAATACAAATATCAGGTCTATGAAGATGGACGAGCTTCACCGCATCCTCACCGTTACTTGCCTTGCCAACTACTGTCATATCTTCTTCTAAATCAAGCAGGGAAGCCAGAGCACCCAGCAACATCCGCTGATCCTCGGCAATCACAATCGTAATCATATCCCCGCCTCCTTTTCTAGCTTGTCAGGTTCATTCGTAATATTTGGTACTTTGATGATTATCGTGGTCCCCTGCCCCTGATCTGCACAAATGTCCAAGCTTCCATTCACAAATTCCAGACGTTCCTTCATCCCACGTAACCCACTACCTCTGGAAAATAAATACTCCCCCACAATACCAACTCCATCATCCTTCACCTTAAGAACCAGATCCGAGCGAGAGGGTTCAATCGATATGGAGCAAAGCTTTGCGTTACTGTGCTTCACCACATTGGTGACCGCTTCTTTTAGACACATACTCAGCACATTTTCGTTCAAAAGAGAGGTGTTCGATAACTTAGGGTCCCCATCCAGGTTGAACTCAATTTCAGCGGCTTTCAATATTTGTCTAATCCGGAACATTTCGTCCTCTAGCCGTGTTCCCCGCATCTGCGTAACCATTTCCCTAACTTCCTTCAGGGCCGTTCGCGCAGTCTGACTAACATCTGTAATTTCGTTGCGGGCCTTATCTGGATCTATACTGATTAGCTTACCAGCTAAATCGCTTTTCAAACCAATTAATGAGAGCTTCTGCCCCAATGTATCATGCAAATCACGGGCAATACGTTGGCGTTCTTCCAGCTTGACCAGTTCGGAAATCCGTTTATTCGCATCCTCCAGCTGAACCTGCAGCCTGTCACTCTTATTGCGATTATAGGTAGTCACCGGTAGGAGAATCACACCGATCATACTAACAAGGATAAACGGTAACTGCGTAAAGAATACAGGATTTTGCGAGACAAAACCATAATTGATCGTCACAAATGTACTGACAAGATGAATAATGTACAAAGTAATAAATCCAATCCTATTTTTAATATTACCGATAAAAAAAGCTAGAAACAGCGAGAAATACACATACCCAAATGCCAGTGTCATCGTAATGGAGATCAAAATCTGGAGACTCGTCCAAAAATACACGAGCCATCCCTTCGAAATAAAGGATAGCACGTAACAGATAAAGAAACCGATGATCATGATACTACCTAAGACGACCGAATACGTAGAGGTAAATCGAAAGATGAAATAAAAAGGCAGGATGTAGAAGACAACCCATATATACGGGCTTAGTCCCGTATTTTTGTGCAAAATTTGATACCACTTCTGCATCGGATGACTTCCCCACCTTTGTCTTTATGTCTACATTTATTTTTATAATAACACAATAGATTAATGCTCTTGACTGGTTTGCTTGTTCAATCGTTGACTTGCTTGCTCTTTTACTCGTTGACTGGCTTGATTCTTCACCAGATGCTTCGCATCTTTAAACCCAACAAAGTTCTTCGTATGTTCATCCCACAGACGAAAACGCAGTGATTGCAGGCTAGTGCCGATCGTAATCGTCGTTGCTTTCTGTAATGGCGGTGTAGCGTTATGGGCTTTCTCTAAATTATAGTTAGGCACTTTGGGACTCAAATGATGAACATGATGGAATCCGATATTTCCTGTGATCCATTGCAGCAGTGTAGGCAGTTTATAATAAGAACTTCCCTCTACAGCGGCATTGATATAACTCCATTCCTCATCGTGTTCGAAATAAGATTCTTCGAATTGATGTTGTACATAAAATAGCCAGATGCCCAGCATTCCTGATACGAAGAATATAGGCGCCTGAATTAGCACAAATGCTTGCCAGCCAATAGCCCAACATAATAACGCGTATAGAGCAACAATGGCAACATTCGTAACATGCGTATTGACCTTCTCTTTACGCTTTGCACCTTTACGGTTAAATCGGTAAGAAAATAAGAAAATCGCAACAGGACCCGCGCCAAACATGACCAGTGGATTCCGGTAGATCCGGTAAGCCAGACGACGCCAAAAGGATGCTTCAGCATATTCGTCTACCGTAAGTACCCACATATCGCCTGTTCCTCTTTTATCGAGGTTGCTACTCGTGGCATGATGAATCGAGTGACTGTGTTTCCATTGCTGATACGGGCACAGTGTAATCACACCCGTGATGGTACCCAGTATATCATTAGCACGACGGCTCTTAAAGAATGATTGATGACAACAATCGTGAAATATAATAAAAGTCCGGACTACAAAACCGGAAGCAATAATCGTAATAGGGAGAGTCAACCAATAGGAGACTGAAAGGCTCAAATAAGCAGCGTACCATAGTAGCAATAAAGGCACTATGGTGTTAAGTAGCTGACGCACACTCGACTTCGTATCAATTTTTTCATAAGGGGCCATATTCTTTTTCAATGCTGACAGGTTGTTAGGTTGAGCCATCGTGTGGTTTCCTCCTCATTATAACAAGCGGCGAACGTGGTGAAGATTCGATAATCCATCTTATATCTTCATTGTAGAGAACTAAGGCTGATCGTTGTAGTCATAAACGTCAAGTCCGGAGTATGATAAATGTCATATAGGCGTGCTCTGAGGAGTGCATATAAATAACTGGAATACCTCCATTTAATGTTACTTGTGTGCTTCCTGCTTGGACGATTTAACTGGAATTCCTCCATCTAATTTGAGGTTCTGAAGTAATATTAGTGGACATCAGTTGAATTAACGGGAGTTATTCCAGTTAACCTAAGAAAATTGGTTATTTGGATTAAATTAGCTGGAGGTTTTCCATTTAATCAAAATGGACAGCCCGCTCCTCCCGCTCTCCCTCAGGTGAGTCTACGTAAATACAAAAAAACCTCCCGCACAAGGGAGGTCCTTTCTTACTTTATTCCTTAATACTTCCACAACACTTCTTATATTTCTTGTTACTTCCACAAGGGCAAGGGTCGTTACGACCAACTTTGACACTTGTTAAAGGCACCACGTTCTCGGTGGGTGGCACCAAGGTCTGCGTCTGTGTCTGTGTCTGTGTCTGTGTCTGTGGCTTAAGCTTTATATCCTGATCCTCGGTAAGAAGCTCCATCATGACCTGCTTAACAGCAGTGACATTCTCGTGCAACCCTAACTCCGCGTATAGGTCTTCAAGACGTTCTAGAACATAATACCGATCCTTTAGTTCCTCAATCTCCAGCGCCTGCTCTAATATTTGTACAGCTTTAACCGTGTTCTTCTGGTCCTCACGAGCTAAGACACCATAATGATCAGACCATCTGATCCAGCCCCAACCTGAAAAAGGAGATTCCGTAAGCTGCTGTCTAAAAGCCTTCTCCCCTTCTTCCGGTTGTCCTAAGTCAAAGTATGATTCACAAATCGCCCATCTCATCAATTCAACATTAGGATCGCTCTGGTCACGGTGCCGTGCAATATATTCAGTACAAAAATGAATCCGCTTCTGAGCAAAGCTACTCTCTTCCCTTGATGCATTTCCTAGTTCCATCTCAAAGTCAGAACTCCAATTGTAAATCCGCTGCTGTCCGAAGGCATGGTCTAACTCTTCAACGCTGAGCTTATTCTCATCGATCATCGTACGCATTTTTTCCCAAAGTTGTCCCCATATCGTGATCGCCGCCAATGATACTCCCTCCTGAGAGTATTCATAGCCTTCTTGCATCAAGCTAATCCAATCCTTCTGGACCTCTGGGTCTAAAGTAAATGTAAATTTATTCATATGTCGTCACTTATGCTCCGTATACTTCGCTAAAGATCTGCTCTACTTGAGGTAGAATGACATCCCACTGCATATCAGCTTTTTTGCTAATCGTGACAAAATCTTTGATTCCAAAAATATTATCTACACCTTCTACAGCCAGTAATGCCTTAGCCAAGGGATGATCCGTGGCGTCACCAACTTTTAGAGATGTACTTCTAGGGCCTTCAAATATCGTCTGATTCGTACTGATCTTGATCGCATTGGGGTTCGGTGTAACCTGAACATTAATTTGTATAGACATGGGATCACTCCTCCTCATTTGTGCTCATTGTAACATGGCAAACTACGCCCCACCAAATGTTGGAGAGGCGTAGTTTGATTTTGTAGGCATATCCTATCTTCTAGATAACGATGCCCATATGGATTCAAGCCACTGATCAAATTCAGCGCCCTTATCCCCTTCATACGTATCATAAATATCGATTCTCATCTTCTTCAACTTCTCTTTGAACTCTTCAAAAGTATGACCTTCTGGCAAGCTCTTCTTAACTCGTACTAGAACTTTGTTTACTCCCTTAACCAGTTCACCTTGTCTTCTAACTGGGGATTTAACATTTTGACCAAATCGTTTGAGGTTACGATAAGCAGCCTCTTGAACTTGATACACCGTATCATTGGCCATGATTTTTGAGAGTAGACCGATGGTTTGTTCATTGTTCCACTGCTTCTGACCTAACTCTTCCACCGCAGCTAATCTTTCTCTCCAATTCGCAGTTCGGTTCGCCGCTTTTTTTAGATCCTCATAAGTTACTTCTTCTGGCGCCTCTATATTTACTTCTTCATGATTCAAAATATTCAGGTCTCCTTCTATTCTTTAATTTCGCTTTCTTTGGCCAATTTAGCCGCTTCTTCCTTCTCCTTCTTTACACCTTTACTGGTGTAAGGTTTGGGAGCGTTCTTAGCTCTTTTGGCACTTGCTTGCCAACGATTCCAGCCTTTTTTGTCGGTTCCCCTACCTGTTCCACCCTTACCTTTTGCTTTACTCAAATAATCACTCCGTTATTCATTGTATATTGGATTACCTGCTCATCGTTAGTTGGTTCTATTACATTTGGGTATTTACCCAAGCATGATGAAATATACCTCATTGGCCACCATATGTACAGAAAAACAACACTCTCCTAGCTGCGCTGCTACAAATTAGTAACAAACAGACTGGAAAGTGCTGTGAATCGGAACTCTAACAGAAATAGGTTAATACTTATCCGCAACTGCGCCTAATACCGCTCCCCTTACATAAGGTTGCCCACTTAGGGCCTGAAGCTCCTTCGCATTTCCAGTAAGAACAACACCTAGAATCCGAACATCAGTCTTCTCAGGCCGTGCTTTTTCCCCTTTTAAATAATTATTTATCCGATTGAACTCGTACTGGTGTTTACCGTTTAGCCCTCGCTGTAATGCATCAATAAAATTCTGCTCGTTAACATCAGGTCCATCGAAGTTGATACCAAATCCAAATAGATAATTGTCCCCCTCCGGGGTAGCAAAGCTCATATTCCCATTGCCATCCTTGTAAGGTTCGTAATATTTTCTATTATCATAGGTATCTACCCAATACCACACTTGTGTTAGTTCTGCTGGGATCATCGCTTTAACGTCCGCTAAGGAATAGTCCTTATCAAATGAGATAGCCATCTCAACTAACTTGTCTTGGTCCATCTTCTTAAGGATAGATAGATCATTCAACACCTTATCGTTATAGTTCACCCCCGGGATATAAAAAGCCATCTTTCGCTGCCCATTATACCCGTTATAATTACGGTAATATTCAAATTTGCCCTGAACCATCTCAGGATCTGATATGGGGATATTTAAACCATGAGTATCACCACCAATACTTGAAAAAGAAAGAAAGGGTAGAACACTATAGCCTATCTCCTTCGTCTGCCACGGAATCGGTACCCCTTCAATGACTTTGTACATACTAAACTCTAGTTTCCCTGACAGAAGCCCATGTTCATCTGTATACCCTGAAACATATTGATTGGGACCACTAATTTCCATGAGTGCATATTCCTCGCTCATCGCTTTCGATGCACTGTGACTCGTAAGTTGAGCATTCACAATGACCCCAATGAATAGAACAATAACCGATACAACTAGTGAAATGAGGATGTTTCGGATCGTCGTTCTTCGTTTAGCTTTTTTGATTACTTTGGATAGGTTGTTATCATCTTGATCTTCCCATGGTCCGCTCATTCAACGTCACCTCTATACCTTTTCTGAAATTGTTTACGGGCTTGAAATAGCCCCGATTTAACATTCTCGACTTTTATTCCAAGCAAATCAGATATTTCCAGATAAGATAACTCCAATTCATACTTCATAATTAATAGCTGTTTATGGTGAGGTAACAGGTTGGCGAGAATGGACTCAATTTGCTCCCGTTTCTCTTGCTGTAACAGCTTGTCTTCTGGTAAATCCACATCGGCGATCTGAACAGATTCAATTGGAACTTGAATCCGCTTATTCCGCCGGCATAGATCGTAGTAACGGTTGATGGCAACCTTATATAACCACGCACTGAATTTATTGGCTTCGATAGATTCAATGTATAAGAATGCTTTGTAGACGGTATCTTGAACGATATCCTCCGCGTCAGCAGGATTCGCACCTAAACGAATTAGGTATTTTCTTATTTCGGTTAATTTGGGTTGAAGTAATTGATGCAGCTGCCCGGGCTCCATTCTTCACCTCCCTTCATTGGTATAACGAGCGAGTGTTCCAAATGTTATATGGGATCACAAAAAAAGACAACCCTGATAGATAGATCAGAGTCATCTTTCTTCATAATCTTTTGGCTACACATCTTTTGACTGCGTCTCTTCAACCCACACGGACATCTCACCCAACCCGCGGTTGGCCCAGGTAAAGTAAGGAATGAATTTTAATGGAGCACTCTCTTTATTCCACCGAGAATCACTACGATATAACTGCTCCTCCCAGCCTTCCGCAGCAGTCCATCGCTCACCAGTGGCATAAATAACGTTCAATCCTTCATGAAGCTGATCATCCGGTTGGACTTCAAATGGAGAGCCCGCTGGTAATCTAAGTTGATATAACCCAGCGCCATTATCCGCCTCTTCCAAGCAATATACGAATGGCCCGCGTTGCAGAGCGACTTTACCAAAATTTTGGCGAACAAGAGGATGAGCTTTCATCCGTAATACGGGCATCGAGAACACCACATCAATCACTTCATCCGGCTCCCATATTCGATTCAACCGAATATAACCATCCTCATCCCCACTTTTGAACACTTGCCGTTTCCCGTGAGCCGTAACTTCCACCTGATCGCACCACTCCGGCATCCGCAAAGCAAGTGTAAATGGAGTTGCTTGCTCGGTATGAATTCGGAAGCTTACTTCCCCGTTTGATGTATACTTAGACTCTTGCTCAATCCGAACCTGTTTCCCTGCCATTTCGAGGTCAATTTTACTTCCAACATATAATTGAACGTATAGGGTATCTTTTTGTTTGGTATACACATAGTCGCCTAACGATGCGAGTAACCGCGCTATATTAGGTGGGCAGCAGGCGCAACCGAACCAACCCTGTCGTTCTGGCTTCACATGATCATAAATTTTGTTCTTTCCGTGAGCTGCAGGATATACCTCCAATGGATTAACATAGAAAAATTTCTTCCCGTCTTGAGACATGCCACTAACAACCGTATTATACAAAGCACGTTCCATCACATCAGCAATTTTACTATCCGGGGATATTCGTAACATCCGCTGAGCGAAGAAGATCAACCCAATGGAAGCACAGGTCTCGGCATACGCCGTATCTCCAGGAAGGTCATAATCCATCGTGAACGACTCCCCCTGTTCCATCGATCCAATTCCACCTGTGATGTACATCCGTTTACTCACGATATTACTCCACAGTTTCCTACAAGCTTTCAGTAGACCCGGATCTCCGGTTTCTGCGGCCAAATCTGCCATCGCTGTACACATGTAAACCAACCTTACCGCATGACCCTCCGCCGTAATCTGCTCGCGAACAGGTAGATGAGATTGACTATAAGCATGATCAAATATCATCGTGAGTTGTGGAAAGTGCGAGGTCTTGCCTCGTTTTCTCCACTCTTCCTCATAGAAATGCGGTGTAACCCCACGTTGCTCTATAAAATAGGAGCTAAGCTTGAGATACTTCTCCTCACCTGTAGCATGATACAACTTCATCAAAGCCAATTCGATCTCCTGATGGCCGTCATAACCATGTAGCTTACCAGGTTCTTTGCCAAATACGGTATCAATATAATCTGCGAATCGACAAACAACATCTAACAGAACTCTTTTTCCGGTAGCTTGATAATAGGCCACACCTGCTTCGATCATATGTCCTGCACAATAGAGTTCATGGCATTCTGCAAGGTTTGTCCAACGGTGACCTGGCTCTTTTATTGTGAAATAAGTATTTAAATAGCCGTCAGGCTGCTGCGCCTTAGCAATGATCTCAATAACTTCATCTGCTATTTGCTCCAAATCAGGGTCGCTCTGCGTGCCAAGTAAATACGCAACCGCTTCTAACCACTTGGCTACATCGCTGTCTTGGAACACCATCCCGTAGAAGTCGCCCTTCGTCTGCCCTGCAGCAATTTTGAAATTAGTAATGGCACGACTCGGTTCTGCCTCCGGCACTCTGTCATTCAATGCTTCCCATTGATAAGGAACAACTACCTCGCGAACTAATCGTATATATTCAGACCAAAATGGGTCTTGTATTTGACTTTTAGTATTTGGAACTGTGGAGTGATGTAACTGTGTCATATTTATTTCCCCTCTCTCTTCTTATTGTCCATTCAAATTTTATATTAATTATTCCAACCTTTTAGTAAGCGCTTTATTTATTATATTACATGCTTTATTATGAGATTGACATCATTAGATTCAACCTGTTTTTTAAAAATCTCAACCTTTTGGAGGTCCCCAATGAACTCATCCATTTTACATTTCATCTCTCCTCCCATCCCTTATTTTCTAGACTGTGGGCGAGCAACATATGGCATTGGAGAGCGTCATATAAAGCGAAAAAACATTGGTGTATTCGATTTGATTGTTGTAACCAAAGGGGCATTGTCGATTGGAGAGAATGATAAGGAGTGGGAGTTACAACAGGGGGAGGCATTAATATTAAGACCAGATGCAACTCATTATGGAGCAGCACCCTGTACTCAGGAGACTGAAATGATCTGGATCCACTTTCAAACCTTTGGAAGCTGGAGAGAATGTCAGGATATGAAGGAATGCTTGGACAATCAAACCGAATTAATTGAAACTCACAAACAAATCGCTTACTTAAACCATTGTGACGTTTGCTCCATTTTTATTCCCAAACATATCCGAGTTTCTCAAAAAGAAATGGAGGTCTTGAACAATTTCACTCTTCTGGAACAAGAACCACAAACGATGCGAAATTGGAAAAGACAAGCCGCATTTCAATTGTTTATACAGCATCTAGACCGGGATCTAGCTTCTATGTCTGATGCTACAGCCTTTCATTTAGCGGAGAAAATTGAACTATTTATACGACAAAACTACACCCGGAATCTCTCCAACGCCATTTTGCAACAGGAATTGAATTATCATCCCAATTACTTGGCCAAATGTATGTTAAAAATATACGGCATGACCCCCATAGAATATCTAACGTATTTTCGGATAGAACAGGCAAAAAAATTACTCATTCAAACCGCCTGGTCTGTAGCTCGCATTGCGGAAGAAGTCGGCTTTCATCATGTCTCTTATTTTTCATCCTGTTTTTCTAAAAAAGAAGGCATTTCTCCTTCTAATTTTCGCATGAAGTTTATTGGACCTCGCTGATTTTATTACATATATTGGTATAATCCAAAACCCTTCTATAGAGGAAAAGTCTTAATTTCCCCCTTTGTAGAGGGGTTTCCAAAATTTATTTTGCCTTTGTGCAACTTTTTTGTTCACAAGACAAAGTTATTAGCATATACTAATCTTGTGGCATAGTACAACAATGTCAGTTATCATCACAAATTCAACGTAACAAACTAAACATAGATGAAGAAGGTGGATCTTGATGAGTGGAACAAATATCCCATTATCGGAAGCAGAGCTGGGTAACACCCTGCGCATAACTCGCATAGATGTGGAGGGCGTATTAAGACGGAGATTGCTAGATCTCGGATTCGTCGTTGGAAATGACATAGAAGTGCTGCGGCATAGTCCACTTGGAGACCCAACCGCCTTCCGTGTAAGTAACACGACGATTGCACTACGTAAAGAAGAAAGTTCCTTGATATATGGAGAATTAATCGGAGGTGTAGAATGATGAAGCAATATACTGTCGCTTTTGCAGGCAATCCTAATACGGGCAAAAGCACCCTGTTCAACCTGCTGACTGGATTACGGCAACATACAGGTAACTGGGCTGGCAAAACCGTTATTTCCGCTGAGGGCGAATTTACTCATAACAACAACGTATACCGTGCGATCGATCTTCCCGGTACGTATTCGCTGTACTCCAACTCCGCCGATGAGGAGGTAGCCAGAGATTATATTATTTTCGAGCAACCGGATGTAACGCTTGTTGTACTTGATGCAACATCACTAGAGCGTAATCTCAATCTTGCTTTACAGGTACTAGAAATTACCGGCAGAGCCGTCGTCTGCATTAATCTGATCGATGAGGCACGTAAATTCGGCATCGATATCGATGTCAAGGCGATCTCCAAACGACTCGGGGTACCGGTCGTAGCTATATCAGCGCGAAATAAGATCGGGATTGAAGCGTTACTTGATCAAGTAGAGCGAGTTGCTACTGGAGCCTTTACTTCGGAGCCCATGAAGATCACCTATAATGATGAAATTGAACAGGGCATTGCCCAGCTGATCCCCATGGTTGAGGGCCTTATTGGCTCCAAATATCCTGCGCGCTGGATTGCATTACGCTTAATGGATGGTGACAGCAGCCTACTCTCCTCACTTAAGGACAACATGGATAGCAAAGCTACATCGAATGTAAAGGAGGTTGTCGGTCATGGAGTCACCGCTTGCCACTAACAAAGGTGCTGACACGCTAGATTCTTTGCTGGAAGCAGCAAAAAAGCTCGCGGACGGAAATTCCATCCGTGATGATATTGTCAGTGGAATTTACCGCGTATCTACTGGTATTTGCAAGGATACAATAACGTACCGCGATAAGAAAAAACTAAATAGCACCAATAAACTAGATGCGATTGTAACCTCAAAAATATGGGGTTTCCCAATCATGCTTGGTATTCTCGGGGTTGTGTTCTGGATCACCATTGCTGGAGCCAATTACCCTTCAAGCTGGCTTGCCTCCTTATTCGGCTGGATAGAGGGTTATCTAACTGCTGGATTTCAAGCGGTTCATGCTCCCGATTGGCTTCATGGACTGTTAGTTCTGGGACTGTACCGCGGAACGTCTTGGGTCGTCAGTGTCATGCTGCCGCCAATGATGATCTTCTTCCCTGTGTTTGCCTTGCTGGAGAACTTCGGTTATCTCCCTCGTGTCGCCTTTAACATGGACCGTTTATTTAAGAAGTCCGGTGGACACGGCAAGCAAGCCCTAACTATGTCGATGGGCTTCGGCTGTAATGCCGCTGCCATTCTATCTACACGTATCATTGAGTCGCCGCGTGAACGGATGTTAGCGATTCTGACGAACAATTTTGTACCTTGTAACGGCCGTTGGCCTACGCTGATCTTACTCTCATCATTGTTCATGGCAGGAGCCGCTACAACGGGCGCATTACGTACGCTGTCAACAGCCTCCGTACTTATGGGTATGGTGCTAATCGGTATTACGGTTACGCTGACCGTCTCCTGGGTCATGTCCAAGACCGCCCTTCGTGGCGTGCCAACGCATTACACCTTGGAACTTCCGCCGTTCCGTCGTCCACACATCTGGAAGACGATCCTCGTCTCTTCCAAGGAAAAGTCATTAAACGTGTTGATGCGAGCCGTTGTTGTCGCTGCACCTGCCGGGGTGATCACCTGGATGCTCGGTAATATCTTTGTTGGTGGAGATAGTATCCTGAACCATATGGCTGCTTTCTTCGATCCATTCGGACAATTACTTGGCATGGACGGATTTATTATTATGGCCTTTATTCTCGGGCTGCCTGCGAATGAAATCGTACTCCCTATTCTATTGATGGGCTATATGTCTTCTGGGGCTATGGTGGATATCGACAGTCTGGGCAGTATCAAAGACGTCTTCCTCGCTCACGGTTGGACGTGGTTAACTGCACTTAGTATGATGTTGTTCTCCCTGCTCCACTATCCGTGTGGCACAACGCTCATAAACATATATAAAGAAACGAAAAGCATGAAGTGGGCCGTTCTCTCCGCCGTCATTCCACTCGGTATCGCGATTGGTGTGACGTTTACCGTAGCTCAACTTGTTAGATTGTTTGGGTGGGTGTAAATTTCACTTCATATTATCGTTTGACTAGGACAGGGTACTGATTCCTATCAGTGGCCCTGTTTTTGTTATGTACTGAGCTAATATAGCGCAAGCCTCTTCCCCATTTACATGGAATTTCTCCTGTTAAATAATTAGGAGAAACCCATCCGTCGACTATTAACTGGAATTACTCCAGTTAATTCAAGCAAACTCCAGCATTTTAACTTCAAAACGACAATTTACATGGAGAAATTCCTGTTAGATTGCCTACACTAAGTAGGCCAGTCACATTAACTGGAGGAATTCCTGTTATTCATGTTCCGTGTTTCATGCCCTCTGGATGATCCGATCTGGACAATCGAAAAATGCTGCCTCATTATACAGAGGGTCTGCATTAACTAACAGCTCGAAGGGGCTCCTCGAACATTTCAATGAAATGTCGATGGAGCCCCTTCTCTACACTTATTATTCTGCTTTAGGTAAAGTTACCGAAATGGAAGTTATTATTATTTTTGGTTTTTCGTTATATTTAGGCACGGTGACTTTCAACTCATAATTACCCATTGGATAGACTAATGCATGTAGATCTTCATCCTCCGAAATGTCTTGATCCGTCCCCCCATACACATCGAAGATGTCTTGCCACGTCAAATAGTTGCCGTCTCCCTGTGGATCTAGCGAACTATCACTAATACGAATTTCATTTACAACGTCATCCTGTCCCACGAAAAAATCAAAGAACCCTTTGTTCTTTCCAGATGAGTAGGTCACATACAGGTGTTCGGAAGATGCGGACTGGTCAGGTTCACCCCAAGCCTTAATTACCTCATCAATCCGTGTTGTACCGACGACAAAGTCTTCTGCACCCTTAGCTTTTCCCTTCTGGGCTAGCTCCTTTATCTCAGTTAACAAAGTAACATGACTATCAGCGGTATCTAGTTGTTTCTCCGCTTGAACCTTCTTATCAGAATTATTTGTGTTAGAACTGTTCGTTGTAGTATCGTCTGTCTCCGAAGACAAAGTCGGTTCAGCTTTTGTACATCCTGAAGTCGCCAGTGCAATTAAGATGAGTGTTGTTGGAACTATAATCGTCCAACGATAGGATCCTTTGTTCCGTTTGGTTAACATAATCATTCTCCTTAATAAACAGACGTATAACAATAAGACGATAAAAGCGCTAACATAGTTACGTTCCCAGCGACCGTTTCATAGAAAATTTTGAAGAATTTGTCTCCGACTTCGCGCATTCAATTGAGGTAAATAGTGGATAATATTTAGGGCATTCGTCTCGGATTCCAGCTGTATCCTTGTTTTATACCCAAGATTGTCGAATTTAAGTATAAACTCTCCTCTATTTTGTCGAACGAAGCTGAAAAAATGTCTACGCTGTGCTACAATATTAAAATTGTAAAAGGTATTCTTTTGGGGAGGTTTATCGAATCGCCATGCTTATCATAGGTATCGCCGGCGGCACTGGATCCGGTAAAACAACAGTGGCTCGTTCCGTTATAGACAATCTAGGATCGGGAAAAGTTACATTTATCTCACAGGATAACTATTATAAAGATAATCCACACCTCAGTATGGCTGAACGCGAATTGATCAATTATGATCATCCGTTTGCATTTGATAACGAACTGCTGATTGAGCACCTTGGCAGTCTGAAGGATGGTCAAACCGCATATGCTCCGGTATATGACTTCACGGTACATGCTCGCTGCAAAGACAAATCGGTAGAACTAAAGCCAAACAATATTGTCATAATCGAAGGGCTTCATGTATTGTCTGACGAAAATCTCCGCGAGATACTTGATATCAAGGTATTTGTCGATACCGATCCCGATGTACGTATATTACGTCGGACACTTCGGGATATCGAGGAACGTGGACGTTCGATTCAGTCGATACACAATCAATATTTAACTACGGTAAAGCCGATGCATGAGGCATTTATTGAGCCGTCGAAGAAATATGCTGATCTGATCATCCCTGAAGGTGGACATAATCAGGTTGGAATTCATCTACTGACTGTCTTGACAGAGAAATACTTGAATGGTGACTTAACACCCTCCAACCTATAAAAATAACAGCCGATTTCCTAAGTAGGAATCCAGCTGCATAAGATGAATTATTGGTGGTCCCAGCGACGCGTTGCGCAGCTGGGACCCTTATTTTTTTACTATGAGTTCACATAGTCCTGTTTGAGAATACTATACATCTCTAGATCAACAATTCCCTTGCCCGACCAGAATGAGGCTTGTCTTAATGTTCCTTCAAGAACAAAGCCATTTCTGAGCAACACCTTTTTGGAGATTTCATTAGCAGGCATTACCTCAGCCTGTACTCGATTCACGCCCACTTCCTCAAATAAGAAAGAAAGTAATCTGTTTAACGCGTGGCTAGCAATTCCTTGTCCCCAATACGTTTCCGCCAAGAAGTAGCCTATGGTGACCATGTTGACCTTTAGATTGAAATCGCAAGCTTCTATAATGCCTACCAACTTATCCTCATCATTCGAGGTAAATATCCCCCATTTAATCCTAGATCTCTTGCTATAATCTCTTTCAAAATGCCCGATCATCGACTTAACGGTTTCTTTATTATGTTTGGGTAAGATGCCGCAATATGCAAAGACGTTATCATTACTATAAATAGCATAAACCTCTTCAAGGTGACTAACATCGATCTGCTTCAGAATCAAATGCTCCGATTTCAGGATAGGGAATTGCTCAAATGCAATGTTGATCTCCATAACTTATCTCCTTGCCCTCAAATTCTTCTCTTAACAGGTATGTATAGATCGACTTTACATTTCCCTTCCGCATCCTTCGCAGGATCGTT
This sequence comes from Paenibacillus segetis, assembly GCF_014639155.1. NCBI lineage: Bacteria > Bacillati > Bacillota > Bacilli > Caryophanales > Paenibacillaceae > Paenibacillus > Paenibacillus segetis. Next base: position 443,981 of record NZ_BMFT01000001.1, on the reverse strand, counting down.
CATACAGAATTCGAGGCAAGGTCGATCATCGGCATCATATTCGCTATTAGGCAGCCATTGAGCATATAGCGTCTGATATGCAATAGCCAATTTGTCGATGGTATCGTAGAACGAGTATACCGCGCACAGTCCACCTGCCAACCTTTTAAACTGGATATTCCCCTCTTCGCTCCTTAGAAATCCTTGTGGCAATGTGACGCATGCATCATAACGACAATGGTTCTCCTCCACCGCATGAGGATCGTCTAATGAAATGCCGATAAAATACTGATGTAAGGGAGACAGATCATGCCCAAATGCCCAGTTTCCTAACTCATTCCAAGCAACCTGAGTATCCAGGTAACTTCCCACATGCCTAACAAATGCTACTTCGTATTCAGGAATCTCTTGCATCGATATGTTCATATCCCAAATCCTCCTCAGAAAGTTACTTGTGTTCCTGTTATCATCGTAACGTAGAGGAGGAAATAACTCTTCTTGCTTCTTGCTAACCAATAATGAAATATTGCTATTCTTACTGAGTTCCGCTCTAACCTCACTTGGCGTTCTGTTAAAACGCTTCTTAAATGCCGCATTAAAGGTGATCACGGATTCAAACCCACACCATTGTGCAATATCTAGAATCGTTCTATGGGTCTCTGTTAAATAAGCTAAGGAGTTATCCAATCGGACCTGATTTACAAACGCAACGGGCGATACCCCCACTAGAGAACTAAATATTCGACTAAAATGGTATTTCGAGAAATTAGCCTGTTCGGCTAACTCGTCTAAGGTAAGACGCTCCGAGCTATGATCCTTAATATATTGAATGACCGTATTCACTCTTTCAACATAATCATGATTCATCCCCGTCACCAGTTGTTCGAGGCATGCTCGATAAAGGCGACCATATCTTTCACTTCGATGATCCTACCGTCATCGAGTACCGCAGTTCCTGTGAACGTTCCGAATAGCTGATGACAGCTATTACCCACAAATAAAAGCTTTGTTGCCGTAATTTGGTCATAGATAGGAGTAAACTCCATCTCAAATCGTCCATTGTCACTGCTTACTTGCTTCTTCGACATGTAACCTCCAGCGGACAAATCAAAGATGATCTCACCGAGCTTATGGGCCGCCCCGTCATAGAACAGCATATTCTCCGTTGCCGCAGAAGTATTCCCGAACCCGTGGCCGATGTTGAAGCCGAATCGCTTCCCATCCACGTAACAGCTCCCGTTCCCCCAATACCAATCATGGTGGAAAGGCCATACGCCCCTGCCCCAATCAAGCAAGCCAAACGCGCTGTCAGGTTCAAAACGGTACTCTTTGTCCCCGATAAGCACAGTGCCATGAGCTGGCATACAATTGATCTTGTGATTATAGTAGAACATCGCAGGATGCTCATCAAAAGGAGTCGCGATCACCATAGATGTTGGATCAGGTTGAGATAACTCGACATCGACAGAGATTGGAGGCGAGTTCTTGCCAGTTGCCTTGCAGATCAATCTCCGTCCTTCATCCGATACCTGAAACTCTATGAACATATTTTTCTGACGGTAGGTCAAATTTCCCTGCTCAGCCGAAGCTGGCATATGTAGCCGATTAAACGGAAGTACCAGCATTTTCGTAATTTCGTAGTGTTGTCCTGTAGCAAATTCAAATAACTTTACCGATACATTTCCCGCATAGGATACGTGCCCAATCGTCATTTGCAAGCAGAAGTCATCGTTTGCGACCTGATAGAAATCCCACTCTTTAATACGCCATGGCCGAGCTTTAATTGCAGCACGGTTATAGTTCAATACGGCTTGTGTCGAATACCCACGCTGCATTAGGCAACCATCGTCCCCGAGCAAATTCCCTGGTGAAGTGATCTGATTCTGCTCCATAACAACACCTCCAAATTAGTTGGATACAGATTGTTTGTAGAGATAATATCGACCTGTACCCAGTTGCTTCGCGCTATACATCGCTGAGTCCGCCTCTTTGAGCAGACGCGTCCGATCTACTTTCCCCGTACTTAACGTGATGCCGATGCTACCTGACACGAACAATTCATGCTGATCCAGTACATAGTTTTTAGTGATCTTCTCAAGAATAGTTACTGCAAGTCGTTCAGCTTCCTTTTGACCACAATTTTTGGAGATAATCACAAATTCATCGCCGCCAATCCGAAAGATGTGACGACGATTCTTCCGCGTAAATTGACTCAGGTCTGCCCCGACCTCTTTTAACAACATATCACCAACATGATGACCTAGACTATCGTTAATGGATTTGAAACGGTTCAGATCAAGAAAGAGTACCGCCAATTTCGGAGTTCCTTTACACCGGTCCCAAAAATCGTTCATCCCATTGCTGTTAAGCAGCCCCGTCAGTGAATCGCGATATGCTAAGTCTCTTAAATTAGCACTTTCCGCAAGCCTCGACCGAAGTAGGAAGGACAGCAGCAATAGTAATCCAATCGTAACAAGATAGACAAGCAGAGGATAAACAATTCCTGTTTCCACCTTGTTAGTCGTAGATAGCGATTGACTATTAAGTAAATGCATACACCAAATTCCTGCTCCGAGTAAGAGTCCCGTTAAAATACCCCGAACTACTTTTACATTTCTATTCTTACTTGCTACACCCCAGATTAATTTCTCAATTAGGATAACTACCAGTGCCGCTACAACTAAAGATAATACGGCAAATATATAGACTTGAAGCTCTTCCATTGCTACTTCCTCACTCCACATTGTAATAGTTATAAGATAGCTTATCATTATACAGTGACGAACTGAACAATTTCTTAACAAACATTTTTACGGGATTATTCAACACGGCAAATGAATTGCGGGTAGACTTAAAAAATTACCGTCGGTGAAGAATATCGCATGGGATCTTACGTTAACCTATAATATAAAAGAGCACATTCACTGGAGGTAATTATGACAACAAATATGAACATATCAAACGAAGCCCCAACCCCAAATGAATATCTTGAATTGAGAGCAGCAGCTGGATTAAGTCCAAAGGATTTACAAGCATCCCAAATTGCTCTGGGCAACTCTATATTCCTAACAACCCTAAGAGATTCTGATGATCAACTTATTGGAATGGGGAGAATTATTGGTGACGGCGGTTGTTTCTATCAAATCGTTGATATCGCGGTACATCCATCTAGACAAGGCCAAGGGCTAGGAAAACAGATTATGAGCGAACTTATGAATTATTTGGATAACAACGTACCAAGTAGAGCCTATGTAAGCTTAATAGCCGATGTTCCTGCAGATGAACTATATAAAAAGTTTGGGTTTGATTATACAAGCCCAAAATCAGTAGGCATGTTCAAAAAGTATTAGCATAATCAAAATGACCGACTCTGTGAAATAGAGTCGGTCATAAGGCTGATCATTGCTATTACTTAATAACTACATATTCCAAGTTAACAAGCTTTGCGTAAGCAATAATTTGGTCTGTTGTTAACGTTAATGAAACTACGGTATGGTGACCACCGCCATTTTCAATCCAAGCTTTAACCCCATCTTGGAAGTTTGGTTTAACGTTCCAAAGCACACGAGCTACTGGAAGGTTTGGAGCTGGAACCGTCGGCTCAAACGCAGAAACTTCGTTGATCAAAAGTTTGTAATGCGTGCCAAAGTCAGCCATGGAAACAACCACACCGTCTCCTGCTTTACCATCAAACACTAAACGAGCTGGATCATCTTTACCACCAATACCTAATGGAGAAACGATAAGTTTGGGTTTGTTGCTTGCCAAAGTAGGATCTACCTCAAGCATATGGGATTGAAGGATGGATTCTTGTCCAACCGTTAATTCATAAGTGTAGTCTTCCATAAAGCCAGTGGATTGGTTATGGCTCATCACTTTAAGCAAACGATCAAGTGCTGCCGTCTTCCAATCTCCCTCACCAGCAAAACCATATCCTTGTGCCATCAGACGTTGAACAGCAAGTCCAGGAAGTTGTTTCATACCATGTAAATCTTCGAAGTTCGTTGTGAAGGCATTGTAACCACCTTGATCAAGGAAACGTTTAATGGCGATTTCATAGCTTGCTTGTACTCTTACGCTAGCTTCCCAAGCTTCTTTGCTGTATGTACCGTAATCGAATTCATACAGCTCTGAATATTCAGCGAGTAATGCATCGATTTCTTCTTCCTTAACTTCATTAATCATTTGAACAAGGTCGCCAATACCAAAGTAGTCAACCGTCCAACCAAATTGAATTTGCGCTTCAACTTTGTCTCCTTCGGTTACGCCAACGTTACGCATGTTGTCACCAAAGCGAGCAACTTTGATGTTGAAGCTTTCATTATAAGCAACGGCTACGTCCATCCATTCTGCAATTTGCTTTTGAACTTCAGGGCGTTCCCAGTAACCTACAACCACTTTGTTTTGTTTGTTCAAACGTGCGTTAATAAAACCATATTCACGGTCACCATGTGCTGCTTGGTTTAGATTCATGAAGTCCATATCGATTGTTGCCCAAGGAATACTTTCATTATATTGCGTAGCTAGATGAAGCAAAGGCTTTTGCAGCATCTTTGTTCCGCGAATCCACATTTTTGCAGGGGAGAATGTATGCATCCAAGTGATGACACCGGCAACTTCGTCACGGTAGTTGACTTCTTTCATAATATTGGTGATTTTATCTGTGCTAACAGCCAAGTCTTGTAACACTAGTGGATAAGGCAGAACTCCGCTTTTATTCAAAGCATCTGTCATCGTTTGTGCGTGTGCTTTAACTTCAGCCAATGTTTCTTCCCCATAAAGATGTTGTGAACCTACGACAAACCAAAATTGTTTTGCTACTGCTGTTGACATATTCATCCTCTTTTCGTAATTTTATAGTTTGATTATTTTTGGCCGTAATAAGCGTCTTTTCCATGTTTGCGCAAGTAATGTTTATCTAAAATTCCCTGCGGTAATTCCTCTGCAAAATGATTCAAATCTCTGGCAAATAAATTCATTTTTGCTACTTCATCTAACACAACACTGTTCATTACCGCGGATTTTGCATCTTTTCCCCAAGTAAATGGTCCGTGTCCTTTAAGTAAAACACCGGGAACCGCCATAATATCTATCCCACGTTGTTCAAAGGTTTCGATGATTACATTACCTGTTTCCGCTTCGTAACCACGATCGATTTCTTCTTGAGTCAAGAAACGTGCACAAGGAATGGAGCCATAGAATGTATCGGCGTGCGTCGTTCCCATTACCGGAACATCAAGTCCTGCTTGAGCCCAGATGGTCGCCCAAGTGGAATGTGTATGCACGATCCCTCCGATTTCGGAATAATGCTTATACAGCACTGCGTGAGTAGGTGTATCGGATGAAGGCCTCATATCTCCTTCAACCACATTCCCATCTAGATCAACAACTACCATGTCGCTGGCTTTCATCGTCTCATAGCCTACACCGCTAGGTTTGATTACGAACAAACCACTTTCACGATCAATTGCACTTACATTTCCCCATGTATATTTAATAAGTCCTTGTTTTGGCAATTCCAGATTGGCTTGAAAAACCTCTTCTTTAAGTTGTTCTAACATCTTGCTCCCTCCATTCTCACACTAAATTGTCGACAGCGGATTGCTCAATCGCCAGGCCTTTTTTGTATCGTTCGATAAAGGTTTCAAATCCTTTAATGTCGGATTCATCAGGATGAATCTCTTCCCCCTTAACATCTTGGAACACCTTTTGATCGAGGAAGTCTTCCAAGCTTTCTTCCTGATTCTTGTTCTTCATGTAAGAGGCAAGAATAGCCATTCCCCATGCGCCGCCTTCTCCGGCAGTCGACATGACGGAAACAGGAACATTCATTGCGGCTGCCATCATTTTTTGACCAACTACTGGAGTCTTAAATAAGCCTCCATGACCTAAAATGCTATCAATAGCAACATTCTCTTCCTTCGTCAAAATGTCCATTCCAATTTTTAAAGCTCCAAATGCAGTAAACAAATGAATCCGCATAAAATTAGCCAGATTGAATTTGCTCTCCGGAGAGCGGACAAACAACGGACGACCTTGTTCTAAACCGGTAATATTCTCGCCTGAAAAATAACCATAGCTCAGCAATCCACCAGCATCTGGGTCTGCCTCCAAAGCTTTATTCAGCAGTACACTGTACAATTTATCAGCTTCTACCTTTTGTCCCATCGCTTCATAGAACTCGCGGAATAATCCGAGCCAAGCATTAAGATCGCCTGAACAGTTATTAGCATGAACCATCCCCACTGGACTTCCGTCTGGCGTAGTGACCATGTCGATTTCCGGATAAACCTTGGACAGTTCTTGTTCTAATACAATCATCGCAAAAATAGAGGTTCCTACCGAGACATTCCCGGTGCGCTTTCTTACGCTATTCGTAGCAACCATCCCGGTTCCGGCATCTCCTTCTGGAGAACACAGTGGAATACCTGCTTGTAAATCCAGGGATGGATCCAGAATTTTAGCTCCCGCTTCGGTTAATACACCCGCTTGCTCACCAGCAACATACACCTTAGGAAGAAGGTCGCTAGTCTTTAAGGTATAACCCTTGCTTGCAATAAGTTCATCAAACTGATGTATCATGGATTCATTATAATTTTGTATGGATTCATCAATCGGAAACATCCCCGAAGCATCCCCAACACCAATTGCTTTGTTACCGGTCAGTAACCAATGAATATAACCTGCTAATGTCGTAACATAACGTACCTTTGGCACATGTTCTTCTTTGGATAATATCGCCTGATAAAGATGAGCAATGCTCCACCGTTCCGGGATATTGAATTCAAACAGATCCGTTAATTCTTTGGCAGCCTTACCTGTTGTTGAATTACGCCAAGTCCGAAACGGAACAAGCAATTGATCTTGTTCGTCAAAAGCCATATATCCATGCATCATGGCAGAAAACCCGATTGAACCAACGGTTTGGAGAGTGAGTCCGTAATTTTGTTGAACTTCTTGCTTCATTTCGTGATAAGCGTCTTGCAGACCTTGGATTATGTCCTCTAAGTTGTACGTCCAAAAACCGTCCTTCAGCTGATTTTCCCATTCATAACTTCCAGAAGCGATCGTTTGAAAGCTATGATCAATAAGTACTGCTTTGATACGCGTAGATCCAAGTTCAATCCCCAGCGAAGTTTCTCCCTTAAGGATCGCTTCTTCGATGCTTAATCGATTCGATATCACGTTAGTCACCTCTCTGACAGCGCTTTATTATTAGGCCATGATAAGAATTTGTTTTCTTTATCGACAGCTTCAGTATATTTATTTGTACGTACATTTGTCAATAAAATAGTTATATATACCTACAAATATGGAGATAACACTAATTTCGGTCTATATTCTATGTAGACATATGCTCTTAAGATGCGAAATATTTACAATTTGACAAAAAAAAGAGCCCCTTTTTATTTATTTCGTAGTCATGCTATAATTTGTACATACAGCTTTATTGGATTTGTAAATATATAAGCGAACAAGTATAGAAAGAGGAATTACATGAAACCAAAGTATCAAGTGATTATAGATGATATAAAAAGCAAAATTCTTTCAGGAGACTATACTGTCGGGGAACAGATTCCTACTGAGTCTGCGTTGCAGTCCTTATATGAGGTTAGCCGACAGACTGTACGAAAAGCCATTTTAGAACTATCCAACGAGGGATTCCTGCGAAGCGAAAAGGGTTCTGGTACATATGTCAGCAACCAATATCGTTCAAAGACTGGTGGGAGTTCCCATAAGAAGACAATAGGCGTAATCACAACCTATATCTCAGACTACATCTTCCCCTCCATTATCCGCGGGATTGAAAGCCGACTGAATGAGGATAATTATTCTCTGCTATTGGCTAGTACCAATAATGATGTTGAACAAGAGAAAAGAGCTCTGGAAATGATGCTGTCCCAGGGTGTGGATGGTTTAATCATCGAACCTACAAAGAGCAATTTGTATAACCCCAATATTGCTTACTATCTATCGTTTAAGGAACAGGATATTCCGCTCATTATGATCAATGCTTTTTATGAAGAAATAGAGCTGCCTTACCTTTGCCTTGATGATGTGCAGTCCAGTTATCTGGCAACCAAAGAATTGATATCCAAAGGGCATAACCAAATTGGACTTGTTGCAAAAATGGATGATCTACAAGGAAAGTATCGAATGAAGGGATATATCAAAGCGCTCGAAGAAGCTAAATTGCGATTTTATCCTGAACAAATTTTTTCATTCAACACGGAGACTAAGCAGACGTTATCTACAAACTTGAAGGATTTCCTGAATAAAAATAGAGATACCCTCACTGCGATCGTCTGCTATAACGACGAGGTAGGTTTGGAAGTGGTCCATGCCTGCAGGCAGCTGGACATCTCAATTCCAGAGGAATTATCGATTATTGGCCAGGACAATTCCTATATCGCCAAGAATGCGAACATCAAACTTACTACTTTGACTCATCCCCAAGAAACGATGGGTCGTGATGCAGCGGATTGGGTCATCAAGAAACTACAAGGAAAAAAGGATCTACCCAACAGCACATATTATCAACCAGTTTTAATTGAAGGTGAAACGGTAGTCGAGAGATAAGAATAAATAAAATGACCGACTCCGTGAAATGGAGTCGGTCTTTCTTTAGCTTATCGTCAGCTCTCCTCATCCTGTTCAACGACATATCCCAGGATCGACAATTTATTATTCCAAAATTGTTCGTAATACGTAAGCCACTGTTTCAATTCAGCTAAAGGTTCTGGCCGCAACTGATAGATCTTCTCCCTGCCTTCCTTTCGTCCGCTCACTAACTCCGCTTCTGAAAGGATATGAAGATGTTTGGCAATCGCTGTACGAGTCACTTTGAAATGAGCTGTTATTTTTGAAATAGGCATTTCTTCTTCAGTAAGCAAGCGAAGTACCTCTCGCCGAGTTGGATCAGCTATAGCTTGAAACACATCATATTTTTCTGCGGATGAAGACATTTAGCCCTCGACCACCTTTGTAAACCTCTCATTTACAATCCCTACCCAGCCTTGGGCCATTTGATCGCGGATAATCGAGCTTTTCTGATTCGCCTTCGTAATCAATGTATCCGCATCTTTCCAACCACCATGAACCAAAGTAAACTCGGTCTTATCACCTAGCTCTTTGAGAATAAAAGATACAACCCAACCATCCGTATCCCATGTAAAAGAAAGCCGGTGTGGCGCATCAATCTCGATTACTTTACAAGGCGATGGACCAAAAGGCGACTGGATATGGAATTCATGTCCTAACTCCAGTTTGAAATCATTGGGCATAAACCAAGCTGCAATCCCTTCCGCAGTCGAAACCTTGTCCCATACTTTTTGAATGGAGGCTTTCACAATAACGGTTTGCGTAATATCTTCAAGTTGCTTCTGATTGTTTGATTCCATAATAATCTCCTTTGTCCTTGCGAATATGAAACCTTTTGGTTTCACTTCATTAATATATAACACCATTTGGTGTTATGTCAATTGGTAGTGTATCCAAGAAAGGTAATAATATTACGGGGCTACCTTGAGCCTCCATAAGTCAGCGATTGAACACAAATAAGCTGTCCAAACCGTCATCGATATGACTACTTGGACAGCTTATTCTATTAGGACATCCCCATTAATTATTCAAGACTTTACGAAGTAGAGTCTCTACATTTTGAGGACGTCTTCTTTTCATTGGCTCAACGACTACGACTTTTGCACGTTTTTGTTCTTCTTCATTTAGAATTTCGGGAGCATCATTCGATTCTATTAATCCAATGAGATCCATAATATGATTCTTATCTAAATGAGGGAACACCAACCCTTTATTGTTCTTACTTATGATGCCCACTCCAATACTTAATGTCCGCTTACCAAAAACGCGACAATAAACACTTTAATACATTTTTCGAAATTATTCCACAAAAAAACGCATCGTTCTATCATCCACTGATACTTCGAATCGTTCATTAATCACGGAAACTAATTTACATTGCATAAAATAATTAAATTTGTTAGTATAACTGACGACCGTTCGTTAATATCGAGGTGAAGTTATTGAAAAGTAAAGAAATTAAAGACATCGCTTTGAAATGTTTTACTACTCATGGGTATGAGGGAGCATCCCTATCGCAAATTGCCGATATGGTCGGTATGAAGAAACAGTCTCTCTATGCTCATTTCAAAGGAAAAGATGATCTATTTCTACAAGTGTTACAAGATGCCAAAAAGGCAGAAATCACATCGAAACTACAATATTTGAGTAAAGTGGATGCCCAAAGTCCCAAAACAGATTTATTAGGATATCTGCAATTGGTGATTGATTTGTTTCAAAAAAATGAGCAGTTAAAGTTTTGGCTGCGTATGTCTTTTTTTCCACCGCCTCATCTTGCTGCAGCGATTGATGAGGAAGTCACTGATTCGGAAAACAAGATTCAAACTGTCCTAGAAAGTAAATTTCAGGATTGGATCGGTGCCAAAGCCATCAGGGAAGACGCAGCCGTCATCCCTACTCTTGCTTTCTTAGGTGTAGTTGATTCGATCATGTTAGAGCTTGCTTATGGGAATAATGAAATACGTTTAAATGAGAAACTAAATGCCTCATGGACCGTATTTTGGAGAGGTATTTCACAGCAATGATTTTACAGAGAGAGGTATTGCTTCATGAAGAAACCATTGAAAGAACAAAAAACAGTCTTACTCATTCTATTAAGTAATATATTCATTGTTTTTCTAGGTGTCGGACTTATCATCCCTGTTATGCCATCCTTTATGAATATGATGCATTTATCAGGTCAAGCTATGGGTTATCTGATGGCGGTCTTTGCTTTTGCACAATTACTGATGTCTCCCTTGGCAGGGCGATGGATTGATACCTATGGCAGAAAGAAAATGATCATCATCGGCTTATTCATCTTCAGTGTATCCGAGGTGATCTTTGGTCTAGGTACAAATGTACCCGTTCTTTATTTATCCAGAATATTAGGAGGCATTAGTGGTGCATTTATTATGCCAGCCGTAACTGCCTATGTTGCAGATATTACCTCAGTAGAAGAACGACCCAAAGCGATGGGCTATGTTTCTGCCGCCATTAGTATCGGTTTTATTATTGGCCCAGGGATCGGAGGTTTTATTGCCGAGCTAGGTATACGTGCCCCATTCTACTTTGCTGGTGGCTTTGCATTAATAACATGTATTTCGTCCCTATTTATTCTGAAAGAGCCACTCAACAAACAGCAGCTGTTGGAAATCGCACAACTAAAAAAAGATACCAACTTTATTAGTGATATCAAAAGATCATTACACCCATCCTATTTAATTGCCTTCATTATCGTGTTTGTACTGGCCTTTGGTTTATCAGAATATGAAACTGTATTTAGTCTGTATTCTGATCATAAATTCGGTTTCACTCCACAAGATATTGCTACCATTATTACCATAAGCGCAATCTTCGGGGTTGTTGTTCAGGTCTTTTTGTTTGGTAAAATGGTAAATAAACTCGGTGAGAAGAAACTCATCCAGATATGCTTAATTACCGGCGTAGTATTAGCAGTAGCATCCACCTTGATCTCAAGCTATCTAGCCATTTTGCTAGTAACTTGCTTTATCTTTCTCGCATTTGACTTGCTACGACCAGCATTAACGACTTATTTATCCAAAACGGCTGAACAAGAACAAGGATTTATCGCTGGAATGAACTCCACCTACACAAGCATAGGTAATATCGCCGGGCCCGCATTAGCCGGTATATTGTTTGATATCAACATCAACTATCCATATCTCTTTGCTGCTGTCATTATGTTTATCGGTCTTGTCATTACGATGATGTGGAAAGAAAAACAATCAGCTAATAGATTGGTAAAATAATATAAGGGACGAACAACTCAGGCTGTCGAGAAATTCTCGACAGTTTTCTTGTCCGTTCAACTTCAACTATTGTTATTGACTTTCACCTGAAAATAGAAGACGCTAATGGATATAAAGGAGGGAGATTTATGACGACGCTGTACCAGGAACGACTCGCCTTATTTGCCGATAACAGTCGGCAGACAAATAAAATATTTAAATGGCGAAGTGTGCAGGTGAATCGGCTTGCCGCTCTACTGTTTGCGCTAGAAGACAGAGCTATTGATGGAGATGAGCTGCATAACAGCTATGCCCTCATTAAGGACGCTACTGGGCCTTTCTCGATGTTCAGGGGTAATTCGGCAATCAGTATCTCAGCTTTACTCTCTTTAACCAAAGATCCGAAGACCATACTTAACCAGACCATGGAAGTCTATGACCTGATGAAGGCGAGTAAATTCAGAACCTCCGATTACCTTGTTGTCGCTGCCTATCAGATCGCTGCTCATACAGAGCCTGATCAATATAAATATACGGTAGAAAGAGCAAAAGCCTTCTATGACCGGATGAAACAAACGCGCCGCTTCCAAACCTCGCAGGACGACTATATCTTTGCCAGCATGCTTGCCCTCTCTGGGGCTGATGTAGAAAGCTGCGGCGCCCGGATGGATCGGCTCTATGATGCACTAAAACCCCAGCTTCCCTTTCGAACCGGGAACAGTGTACAGGCACTGACGCAGGTATTAGCCCTTGGGGAATCCGATGAGACATCCTCGATAGCCCGTGTGCTCGAACTGAGGGATATTTTCCGTGAACAAGGACTGCGTATGGATAAAGAGTATACATTACCATCGCTAGGCATATTATCCTTACTTCCATCTGAGATAGAGAGTATTACCACAGATATCGCAGATTCCTTTAACTATCTTCGTACAGAAAAAGGCTTTAGCAGCTGGTCCATTACCCAGCCCGAGCTTCTGCTACTCTGCGCTGCACTGGTGGCATCCAAACATTTGGAGAACGCACGCGGTGACACGCTCCTTACGACTACTGCAGCCACCAGCATAACAAACATAGTCATCGCCCAACAGACCGCCTTAGCCGTTGCTGCGGCAGTTGCCGCATCTTCAGCGGCTTCCTCGAGTTCCAATTGACCAAAAAAGATAATCCCCGTCAATGGCGGGGATTATCTTTTGGTTGATTGACTTTTAAAAGGGGCACCGTCCTCTTCTGCGGCTTCCGCTTCCAGCCATGCAATGACCTCTGAGCGGGCTTGATCCGTGAAGCTAAGCACCCCGTTGTCCTGAACGATTAACCCTTCCCGTATCCGCCCATCCAGCCAGTCGCTGATCCAACCGGGAGCATACCCGCCTTGACCGAACTCGCCGCCAAAAGCGATCATTTTCTCATATACATCCAGATATTGTTGACGGCTCGTATTCGGATAAGAGTTTGTGTACAGCCAGAACTGCACATCGTACATCAGAGTAGAAAGCTCATCCGCATGAAAGTGAAAGTGTCCCTTCACTTCAACTATTCGAGTACAGACTTTACGGATTTTCTGCTCAAGCTGGTCCACTTCAGTCACACTACTGGATAGCTCCGTCAGTAAAGGCGAGAATTTGCCTACGGCTACTTTGCGCAGATCCTCCTCTTTATCTTCTTGAGAGGTATCGTATTCATCCTCACTCACCAGGCCGCGTATAAACGTCTCGAAGTCTTGCGCCAGGAACGTTATCTCATAATCATTTTCCTGATCCACATGAATCACCTCGGGTTCGCCATCCCTCCCGCAGTTCCGGTAATCCAGCATCACGACATCATGGCCTGCCGAAGGGCAGTCACAGATCACCACGCCAATGTCAGGATAGCCCCACTCCTCAATCATGAATAGGCTGCCGAGATCGCCGCAGAGTGAATAGCTTTTCTCGCGCCCGATACCCATAATGCCCGTAATCGCAATATGATCCTCGGCCCATGAGGTCGGGTCCTCCGTCGGAAAACAAGTAGTATTAGGAACTCCCCCATTGTGCTGCTTCATCAGATGGATATAAGAGGCAGGAAGCTTGTAACCGAGTTCTTCTTCTACTGAAGCAATCAGTTCATCCGTAGGTGTGGCAGATACATACTCTCTTACCGCATAATCGCTATCGTCCCAGAAGCCTGTGAGATCCATCCCTTCAAAAGGAGTTGCAGCCGTCCCCGAATCATGATGCTGCTCTCTGACTGCCCGTCTGGCCGCGGCTTGTTGTTCTTTGTGCAGCTTGCGCTGGCTGGAGTTCAGTAACATGGCCGTATACTCGTCGTCAGGATCGAGGTCTTGGGCGATACTTAGCACGTTCACTGCTTCCTCATATCGATTCAGATAGTAATAGGAATATCCCATACGATAATGCCACAACGGGTCATTTTGCCCCTGTTCCGCAATCATTGCAAACTGCTCAAGCGCTTCTTCATAACGTTCCAGATTGTTATACGCTCTTGCCAGACTGCTGATCACCTCGTAATCTCTGTCCTCTGGAGGAATCTCCATCAGAGTATCCACAATCTTCTGGTGTTCATCATCTTCATGCCACTGCATCAGCTGTACGATTAGTTCTTTATCCACGGTCTACCTCCCAAACGTATAATCAAATTACTAGAATATAGAAAATATAGTTCTTCCTATTCTACCAGATGGGATGTAGGGATTGGAAATTGACTCCCTCAACTATTGTCTACACCATATTATATTCGCTGTCACTTATGATAAGGTTCACCGTAACGGCAAGTTTTGAAGCCATTTTGCGACGCTCAATTAAAATACTTTATAGTATTTTTCTTCACATGCACCAAGATTTTACAATGATAAGCTTAATTATGTATGCCTTATTACACTTTGGGAGGTAATAAAATGAGCAAATACGACGAAGCCATAAAGCTGCTGGAAGAACAAGTGGGTAACAAGGATGGCCTAATCACTCTGTCCACTATCGCGCTGGAACCGGGGGCCGATGGCAAAAGCCGTCCCGCCGCCCGCATTGTGGATGCCTATTATGAGGACAGCGCTTTCTACACCGTCACCTACGCGACCTCTGGCAAGATGCAGCAGATCGCCCAAAACCCCGAAGTCGCCGTTTGTATTATCGTCGAAAACTTTACAGCCGATGGAATCGGTGAAAACCTGGGCTGGGTGTGTGACGAGAAAAACACGGAGATGATGACAAAGCTGCGCACAATATTCGCCGAGTGGTATTACGAAGCCAATAACGACGAAGACCCTAACACATGCCTGCTGCGCATTCGCCTGACAAAGGGCCTGTGGAATGACGCCCACAAAGGGATCAGAAATGAGATTGATTTTGTCAATAAGACGGCAACTTAAGTGGTCTATGTGGATTCTATATTTTACATATTAGGTTGCTGCTGTTGAAGTATAAGCATACTATGTGGTTCGCCTTACTGGATTCATGTGAAGTAGTCATTTGGTAACAGACCATGTTAGCTCAAAGGGAGTGTCCGCACACTCCCTATTTTTCGCTGTTACTTATGATGAGGCTCTCCGCAACTATCTCAAACGGCAAGTTCTTACCCCGCATCGCACGACGAATGTGTATTGAAGTTCACCAACCAGCATGTGCCCACACTTGGTGCAAATGAAACGACCCGTAAGAGGGCGCTCGTTCTTCAGGCGCACTACTTGCGGGTCGTTCGCAGTTCCTATTCCTCATCCTCATGTTCGCAAACGACTTCAGTGAACTGATTTAACGGAAACAGAGTAGGAACCCTCCGGCCTGGCTTCTTGATAAACTCGACAAAATTTCTTCCAACACGGATTAGTCTCCCGTGAAGCTCACCGATGTCTTCTGCGGTGGCTGTCAAATCAAATGGCTTTGTCTTTTTAACAAGCGTGTTAAGGACAATAAAAAAGGAGGTTTGGGTATTCACTACCGTTGATCCCACTGTAAAAGAAGATGAGGTCACATTGGAGAGCTTTCCTGTTGTTCTTGTCAGCTGCGGAAAGCCAGGTTGGAACACCGTTACCGTCCGACCTACAATTGGTTGTAAGCGCTGAGCCAACGTGATGTTCTGAGGGGCAGGACAGCCATGAATGTTTTTATTGCTCATAGAAACACCCCCTGTAAAGTATTGTTGACTCTATATTATTCCGTTCCCGTCGCGAAGTTTGGGCACACTGTGAAAATTGGCGAACAGTCAGTTGTACACTGACTAAGCGGGTAGCAACTGCGATATTCCGATGGACGATTTGAGGGCGGTAACAATGGCCCATCGCTATTCATATGGGAGGGTCATTGTAGCTCATAATAATCCATCGTCGAGGTCTCCACGAAACCGCAAGATTGATAGAGCCGGAGTGCATTGGCGTTCTCCACGGCCACTTGCAGCATAATGTCCCCTGCGTTTGCTTCCTTCAGCTTATCAATCGCCTTCAAGAGAGTCGCTCTTCCGTATCCCTTGCCGCGATGCTCGGGCAGAACGCCCAGACCATAGATGCCTCCGATGCCTGGAGACAGCTGGATATGGACTTTACCGATGACCTGTTGGTCAGCTTCTGCAAGATAGATGGTCATACCCCTCTTTTCTTCCTCCTCAGGCAGGATCATCCCTTCGCTTGGATCGTTTGCCTCCTCTTCCTCCACCTTGTCGCCGAAGTATATCGTATTCTGCCGGTGAATCTCCCACGCATCGGCATTCGTCGCCTTACGAAATGTGATCCCCTTTAAGTCATTGTATGTCTCCGGTCCATCCACCCGAAGATACATCTCATGCTCCGAATGATGGTACCTTGCTCTGGTTCCTTGAATGAACGCTTGCCCAGCTTCTGACTTCCGATCGCTTAGGAGAAGCATACTTTTGGGAGATCTATGCCTCCACTCTGCCATGGCCAGCCTGTTTAATGTCCCAAAAACGCCTTGGCGCCTGTAATCTGGATGCACCATGCCATTCACTTCGAGCGGTGTATCTGGGCCGCCGAATTCGCAAATACCCATATAGCCGATCAACTCATGTCCATTGAAGTACATGAATTCATTGATCTGTCGGATCCCGGCGCAGTCTGTCCTTGAATATACGCCAAGCTTGTAGTCCAACTCGAGCTTCAGCGTCGTCTGATCTTCGCAAATGCACCTTTCTTGGAGTCTGTTAATCAAGTCATAGTCCTCTTGGCAGATTCCCTCTCTGAGCTTCAACCACGGGTTATGGATAGTCTTCATGTAACACCTCTATTGGTTCGATTGTCGTATTCCTTTGCTGTAAGCCTATCCTAACATAACATGATCCCCGTGCCGGTGAAACGTGAATTCACATTCTTGCTGTGGAATTCTTCGAAAAAACTTGCCCTTATTTATGATACGGTTCACCGTATCATAAGTAGCCGCGAAAACGAATGGCACCCAACATGGGTGCCATTCACTACTTTAGGGATTATGTTACTCCACCGTTTCAACTATAAGCCCAGCAGTGGATTTCTTGGTTCTTCTAGATTACCGTTTCTTCGCGTGAAACTGTCGATGGAGCTCCCGAACCTGCTCGGCCAGTTCAGGAACAGGACCATCTATGTCCGTATCGCGAATGACTTCCTGAATCGGAAGGTTGCGCACCCGCGATGCGGCGACCCCCATCTCACTTAACCATTGAACCAGTTGTGCAGAGGAACTCGCATACACAATCCGGCCCAATCCAACCCAACCGTGAGCCGCGGCACACATCGGGCAATGTTCCCCCGAAGTATAAACCGTTGCTTTGCGCCTTTCTTCTATCGTCATGTTCTCGGCCGCCCAACGCGCTAATGCGAATTCTGGATGCTGGGTATGATCTCCGCCGGATACATGGTTGTGATCTTCTGCAAGCACAACATCATCGGCTGAGACTAGAACCGAACCGAACGGTTCATCGTCGACCTGTAGTGCAGCCTTTGCAAGCTCAACACAGCGACGTAGATGCTTTAGATCGGTATTATTAATCATAAGAGACCTCCTCTTTTTGATATCATGTAGACTATCTTCACCGCTTTATACTAACATTAAGGAAATTATATGGAAAATATATAAAAACTTAGTTTTGAGAAGTTTTTTCATATAGGTGAAGGAGGAAGCGGGACGATGCTAAGTCAGAGACCGCTAACTGTAACCTTCTTATTATAAATTCTAAGATTCCTTCTATGTGTTGTGTATAATACGAAGTATCCTAGCGCTACAAGGATACAAATAATGATGTCAACAACGATCAAGTTCTGATAATTTCGGAAATAATCGAAGGATAAGCCCCCGATTAATGCTCCCACAATACCGCCTCCCTGATGGAAGAAAAGTAACACTCCGGTATGTTGTCCTTTCCCGTTTGCAAATTCATTGATGACAAGGATCCCTCCCGGAACTGCGCTTAAGTAGGTAATTCCAAACGCTATTGCAAAAACAATAGGTGAACTTCCCAAGTGCATAAAGAGGAAAACAAAGCCTATAATACGTATACCATACAGAATAGACATCATTATCAATTTATTGTATCGGTCCAGAAAATAACCGCAAATCATTGCTCCCGTGATTTCCATAATGCCAAGTATGCTCATAGATAGAGCAATCATGCTTGGTGTCACATTTGCCAACTGATGTATGGCTACCAAATTCATTTCAACGGATCCCATATTGATACCACAGGTGAACAACGCCATCGCGACCACGACAAAGAGAGGAAGATGGAGGAATTTCTTAGGTGATGATTTTACTGTTAGAGGCTTATCATGCTCTTCAGTTTCTAGAGAAAGATCCGAATGAGGTTTCTCCATATCTTTCTGTTGCAGGCTCTTAACTCCCAGCCAAATTACAGGTAATGTCACAAGAATGCCTAGGGCAAAAGAAGCCAAGAAGGCATTCCTCCAAGTCAGCCAGCCGACGGATACGAAGATCGGCGTAATAATTGCTAATCCTACTGAGGACGCACTCCCCAGCAGCGCCATTGCTTTTGCTCGATGATGCCTAAACCATTCAAACATCAATATATAACTCGTCGTCGCCCCAATACCAGCTAACCCAGAAATAACACCATATCCAATGAAAAAGACGCTAGAATGGTTTCCTAACGTGACAACGCCGGTACCTAAAGTACTCATGGCTGCACTTATGAACAGTACCTTCTTTGTGCCGTAACGTTCGGCAAGCCAGCCTCCAACAGGCGCGCATATAGCTGTAATTAATAAATTGGTAGACCATGCCATCGAAATGAATCCCCTGCTAATCTGTAAATCCTCCGAAATTTGCACCTGAAAAAAAGCCATGCTGAATCGGGTCAAGGCGCCAATAAACCCAATTATCCAGAGAGATCCCAATCCAATCCAAGCATACTTGGATTCCTTAAACCATGTCGTGCCCACTCTTGTTCCCCCCTATCACAAAAAAAAGATACCGATCGGTATCTTCAATACTAACATAGATGCACTGTTTTGCAAGAGTGGAAATTCATTTGATATACTACGTGTATAAATATAGTTAAATACGGGGGATAACGATGGAGAAAGGTGAAAAAACTCGCGAATTCATCATAACTAAGGCCGCTGAACTTTTTAACCAGAAGGGATATTCGGGTTCATCCTTATCAGATATAACAGAGTTGACAGGCATCAAAAAAGGCGGCATCTACCGCCATTTTTCTAGTAAAGACGAAATTGCATTTGAAGCTTTTAGCTATGCTGGCAGTATTGTAGGGGCCCGGCTTGCTCATGCTGTCAATCAACAAGAAACGGCCTCTGGCAAGCTGCTAGCTTATTTGCGCGTATACGAGAACGTAGTGGAAGATCCGCCCTTCATCGGGGGTTGCCCGCTCCTCAACACAGCTATTGATTGTGACGACAGTCATCCAGGCTTACGTGAAAGAGCCAAGCAAGCGCTAATAGAAACACTGGAATCCAAAAAGAAAATCATATCCGAAGGCGTACAAAGCGGAGAATTCAAAGCTGACCTCGATATAGAGGCGCTGGCCACCTTCTCCCTGTCCATCATGGAGGGCGGTATCATGATGAGTAAGCTCGAAGGTAATAATCGGCATATACAGATGAATATCAAGAGCTTTGCTAATTATTTAGAAAAGGAATGCCTGCGCGAACCCCGTTAAATTCTTTTCATTCCAATTGAACACCGACGGCCTATACTCCGCTGGCGGACAGAATGTCTGGGTCATGGCAGCTATGGTTTCCGACCTCAGGAATACCATAGCTCATGCAACCGTGCGCGATAGGAATACAAACAGTGTTGCTTGTTGTCTCATCTGTTGTTTTGAACAAGCATACCGTTAAAGAGCCAGCGAAAGTTCCATCTGAAATACTGGGGCAGATGCCAATCCTCATAACCTTGTAATACTCCTTGTTCCAACCAATAAGACTCTGATTCCCCGCTTGCTACAGCTCCAGAAACATAAGCGATCGTGTTCTCCAAAAAGTGTATGACATCCATGATTCGATCTGAATTAGACACATCTCCGTGTCCCGGAACGACAGTATCGACCTTGAGGTCTTTTTGAATGCGTTTAAGGATGCGTATCCAAGCGTATGGATTACCGTGTGGCATGACTGGAATCGTCTTCGTCGATATTAAATCACCAGCGATCAAAGTTTGCTCTTCTGGAACGTACACAATAGCATCACTTAAAGAATGACCACCTCCGTAAGATAAAACTTCGATACTTCGCTTTGTTCCTTGAATAACGAGTTTATCGTCAAAGGTTATCGTGGGTACCACCCTGGAAAGGGAAGGGATGGCATCATACAGGGCTCGCTGTACAGAAAGATCATAGTCAATTTCGGTTAACATGTGGGAATCACTTTGCTGTGAACGTACATGATTTAGGCTAGTTATTAACTTTTGAATGTTTTGTTGCATAAGATCAATATTCACTTCGCCCATATCAGATAGCAAATCTCTTGTCCAAACAGTAGATATAAATTCGCTTTTCATAAATTCCTGATTGCCGTTAACATGATCTCCACGAAAATGTGTATTCACTACATATTTAACCGGTTTATTTGTTAATTGTTCAGCAGTATGACGTAACAAAGCACCAGAATGCGGCAGGTTAGTTGTATCTACTACTACGGTTAAATCCCCAAGATCAATAATTGTTGCATTCCCCAGAGAACCGCTGCCTGGAACCGAAATAGCACCCCAAATACCTTCCGATGCTTGTTGAATCGTGAAATATTCGTTGTTCATTGTTATACCCCTTTTGTGTTTGTAGTTGCCTGCATTTCCATTAGTAACTTTAACTTACAAGTTAGAGTCAACTAGAAGTCAAGAGCTTTTTCAGGGCGAAGTTAGGGGCGATTGTAAATATTTACTTATGACTTTGAGTCAACTGCAAGCTGTATAATAGTTTCCAATATCAACATAAAAAGGAGGGGCAAAAATCGAATGCTTACAATAAGCCAAGTGTCAGAAAAAACGGGATTAACTCCCTATACGATTCGCTATTATGAAAAAATTGGGGTGCTACATGAACCCCAGCGTAAAAATGGAGGGGCACGTGTCTACCAAGAAAGCGAGGTTTCCTACATTCAATGTCTAAATAACCTAAAAAAATTGGGATTATCGCTTGAGGAGATTACGGAATTTACTCGTGAGGGCTGTGTGATGGATAAAATTCAACAAGGGGAGAATCTTTCTAAGTATACTCCTACCTTAAAAAATCGAATTGAAATCCTTGAGAAGCATCTGATGGAACTGGAAGCCAAGCGGCAAGAAATTGATTACAATATTTCTCTAGCGGAAGAGAAACTTGCCCTATACCAAGAACTTACGAAAGAAGACAAAGTAAATACTAGATAACCTTGGCGGGATTTTCCAGAATACTGTGGTTCCTGGAGCAGCTATCACCAATCCACTGTACGCCTTCATAACAGTGTATACTCTATCAATTGTTTGTAGTCATTTTTAAAATGTGCGAATGACCACTTCGTTTTGCCTAAACATTCAATTATCTCTCGTTGACATACGTAAAACATATCGTATTTTATACGATGTAAATGCTCTGCATCGAAGAAAAACCATCAAAAAATATAGCCCAAAAATCCTCTACCACCCGATTGGCCCCAGTACGGATCGCTTGATTGGAGAACACCATATAATTGAACGACAAGCGTAAAATAAACGGGATCAATATGATATCCGACGAAAAATGCAAAAGGAGCTTGTCGCGGCGCGACAAGCTCCTAGAATCCAATTGACTATATTCTATGCAGCAGGTTCAAACTGGCTGTTGTAAAGTTCAGCGTAGAAGCCGCCCTCTTCCATTAGTTCTTTGTGATTACCACTTTCGATAACGTCCCCATCCTTCATCACCAGGATTAGGTCGGCATTTTTTATGGTGGACAGACGGTGGGCAATGACAAAGGATGAACGTCCTACCATTAGCTTATCCATAGCCTCCTGAATCAAAAGTTCGGTGCGGGTGTCTACCGAGCTTGTCGCCTCATCAAGAATCAGCATTGGGGCGTTTTGAATCATTGCTCTAGCAATAGTGACAAGCTGTTTTTGCCCCTGTGAAAGACTAGCCTTGTCATTTAACAATGTATCATACCCTTGTGGTAGGGTTCTGATAAAATGATGAAGTCCCACTGCTTTGCAGGCAGCAACCACTTGTTCTTCTGTAACGCCCTCCTTGCAATAGACGATGTTTTCCTTAATCGTGCCATCGAAAAGCCATGTGTCCTGCAATACCATACAAAACTGCTCATGCACATTCTCACGCGGCACTTGGCTGATTGGAACACCGTCCAGCAGAATTTCTCCACTGTCCAGTTCATAAAAGCGCATCAGCAGATTAACAATGGTGGTTTTACCTGCGCCAGTTGGTCCGACAATGGCAACTTTCTGTCCAGCTTTAATTTTGATCGAAAAATCATTGATAACCGTTTTTTCGGGTGTATATCCGAATTTTACATGACGGAATTCCACATCACCCTTAACATTGCCAAGCTGTTTTGCTTTTTGGCTTTCATCGGATAGTTCTTCCTCGTCAAAGAACTCAAATACACGCTCGCTGGCAGCAGCGGTTCTTTGCAGATTCTGAAAGGCTTGCGCAATTTGAGAAAGAGGCTGGGTAAACAGTCGGATGTATAACATGAAGGCGACAATCACACCGAAGCTGATGGTTCCATTCATAGCCAGCGCTGCACCCACCACGCAGACGGACACATAACCCAAGTTGCCGATAAACATCATGAGCGGCATCATCAGACCAGACATAAACTGACTCTTCCAACCACTTTCATACAGGCTCTCGTTCACATTCTCAAAATAGCGTTTGGCTTCCTTGCCACCATTATAAACCTTCACTACATTATGACCGGAATAAACTTCTTCAATATGTCCATTAGCGACACCTAAACCTTCTTGCTGCTGAACGAAGTATTTCTGTGACTTTGCCATGATAATACCCATAATGAGAAAACCAAGAACACTTGAGCCAATAGCAGTTAATGCCATAATCCAATTGTTGTAAAACATCATGAAAGCCGATCCCACAAACATGGTGATAGATGTAACCAGACTCCCAATACTTTGGTTCATCGTTTGCCCGATTGTGTCCACATCGTTAGTTACCCGGCTGAGTATATCACCGTAACTTACTCTATCGAAATATTTCAATGGCAGTTTGTTGATTTTTTTTGATATGCCAGTACGCATATTTTTACTTATTTTTTGCGTTACCGTTGCCATTATATAGCTTTGCATAAAGCTGAGGATCGCTGATCCTGCATAAAATGCTACCAGCAGGAATGCAATATTCCTCACCGCGGTAAGATCAATTGCACCGGCAATCGAAACGCCGTCTACTAACTGAGGTAGCCCCTTCATAATCTCATTGGTCATTTCCTTCAGCTTATCCGGGCCAATAATCTGCAGCACTGTCCCGATTGCCGCTAGAACAAGCGCGACAACTATTACAGGCATATAATTTTTACAATAGGCAATCAGTTTGCCCCAGGTTCTCTTAAAATCCTTCGCCTTTTCCGCACCTCCTCGTCCCATCCTGCCTCCAGCCGCCGGTCTTCTGTTCGTCTTTTGTTCACTCATGAACTAAGTTCCTCCTCGCTTAATTGGCTCATGGCAATTTGTCTATATACTTCGCAGGTTTGCAGCAAATCCTTGTGGCTACCTTGTCCCACAACCCTGCCTTCATCCAACACGATAATCTGGTCAGCATCCATAATCGTACCGATACGTTGCGCTACAATCATACTTGTCACACCAGCAGTTTCTCTCTTTAGTACACCGCGCACAACCCGGTCAGTCTTGTAATCCAGTGCCGAAAAGGAATCGTCAAAGATGTAGAGCTCCGGCTTCCTGCAGACCGCACGGGCAATAGCAAGTCGCTGTTTCTGCCCGCCTGATATATTTGCGCCACCTTGGGCAATGTCTGCTTCATAGCCGCCATCCATCCGCTCCACAAAATCTGTGCCTTGTGCGATGGCAACTGCTTTCTTGATTTCGTCCGTCGAAAATCCTTCTCTGCCGTTTTCTCCATATGCTACGTTAGAGGAAACAGACCCCTTAAACAGCACCGCCTTTTGCGGTACATAGCCAATTTTGTTGTGCAAAGCTTCCTGTGCGTACTCTCGGATGTTCACACCGTCAAACAAGATTTCTCCCTCGGTTGCGTCAAAGAAGCGCGGCACAAGGTTGATCAGAGTTGACTTACCGCTACCTGTGGATCCGATAAATGCGATCGTTTCACCCTGCTTTACCGTAAAATTCACGTCCTTCAACACATAATCTGCTGCGTCTGGGTATTTGAAGCCCACATTTCTGAACGTCACTTCACCCTTCAAACCAGGGACGCCTTCCATTCGGCTTCCATCGAGTATTGTAGGTTCGGTATCCAGTACCTCGTTGATCCGTTTGGCAGAAACACTGGCACGGGGGAGCATGATGAAGATCATAACCAACATCAAAAATGACATAACAACTTGCATCGCATAACTAGAAAATACAACCATATTTGAGAAGAGCGGCAGTTTATCTGTCATTCCCGCTGCGTCAATAAGGTATGCACCAATCCAGTATATGGCAAGGGAGAGTCCACTCATAATCATCATCATGACGGGCATCATAATTGCCATAGCGCGGCTAGTGTATAACTGGGTGCTAGTTAATTCCTCGTTGGCTTCTTCAAATTTTTTCTCTTGGTAATCTTCGGCGTTGTATGCCCTAACTACGCGAAGACCAGTCAGGTTTTCACGAGTAACCCGGTTCATATTATCCGTCAGTGCCTGCATCTTTTTGAATTTTGGTAAGACAAAAATCATGATAAGGCTAACCATTACAATTAGAAACACAACCGCCCCGACTGTGGTGAGTGTCCACTCAAAGCCCTTTCCGGAGATTTTTGTGATTGCCCACACTGCCATAATCGGCGCTTTGACAACCAACATAAGTCCCATCGTAACCAGTATTTGAATCTGCGTAATATCGTTAGTAGAACGGGTAATTAGGCTATCGGTAGAAAAGCGATTAATTTCCTCCATTGAAAAGGAGTCCACCTTATTAAAGAGCAAACTGCGCAGACGTTTGGAGAACGCTGCGGCAATTCGGGCGGCAAAAAAACCAACAATGACAGCGGCTAATAAACTACCGAATGTGCAAAGAAGCATTTTACCCCCAGCTAGCCAAATATCACTTTTCGCGCTTCCGGGTGTTTGCACTAATGTGGTGATTTCCGCCATATAGTCTGGCGATTTCAAATCCAGCCAAACCTGCACTACCACAAAAATCAAGCTAAATAATGCCATCAACCATTCTTGGGGTTTGAGATATTTGAAAATCTTTAGCATAGATTATGATTCCTCCCATTTTTCTATATACAGTATTCGGTGTAACTCTATTTATAATAAACCCTGTTAGTAATGGAGTAGCATTTTTATACAGGCCACAAAGCCCGCATATTAACAAAATTGTCGGTTTTCCGGAAGGTAACTTATCCCCTTTGACAACCATCTTCATCTTTCGAAAGATCTGAAAACAGCTTTATCAACCGGATGAACTCTGCCGTATCCGCTTCACCCATTTCGGTAAATACCTTAGCCATGCGTCCTTCGATTTCATTCATTTCAGCTTCAGCTCGCTCACGCCCAGCTTCGGTGATGGTCACAAGGATATTGCGGCGATTGCTTTTGTCGATCTCGCGCCTAATCTGCCCCTTTTTTTCCAGTGCTCCGAGCAATGCGGATATTCGTGCCGTGCTGCTGTTCAATGCTTCACTCAGTTCAGAAGGGAGCACCTCCGCATTACGCAATGTCAAAATACGCAAAACAAAAAGTTCTCCCTTATTTGCTCGATTTAAGTTATCCATCATACTCTTCTGGTTATCTGACATGATTTTACTAAAGGAGATAATCGCCTTTTCAACATAGTTTGACCTGTTATCTTCATTTTTTGATACCACACCATGTACCTCCTATCTTTAAAAAGTAAACAGACAAAATAGTTAACAGTGTTCATTGTACACGATGTTCGCTTTATTGGTCAATAACTTTTGAAAAAGATTTCCGGATACATAAATGCTTTGTCCCGGTAATGGCAAGTTTAAGGGCCACCCATAATGGGTGGCCCTCTTTTATCGCAATCCGTCATTTAAAATAGTTTCGACTATCCGTTCGTACTTTCTCAGGTAAAACTTGATCCAGCTCTCTATTTAACCAAGCAAGGTTTTTTTTACGCAAATCCTCACGCATATGCTCTTCTGCTTCCTGCATTGCCAGATTGACTATACATGTTGGATTGTTTTGAGTACATGATGTACAGTCCTCATTATCCCTATACATTAAATTAGTTTTTAATATATTTTTACATTGAAATATAGGTTTCTTTCCCTCAACTGCTTCAATTACATCCCAAAACGTAATCTCTTCGGGAGGTTTAGCTAATTTATAACCACCTTTTACACCAGGTGTAGAACTTACGATACCGGATTTAGACAATTTACCGAAAACTTTCGAGAGATACGTTTCCGAAAGTCCTTGAAATTCTGATAGATCTTTAATTCCTATAGTTGACTCCTCTGGTATATCTATCAAATAAACAAGGCTGTGCAAAGCATATTCAACCATTACACTGTACTGCATATAACTCACCTACTTTCATGAGAAGGATAACGTAAATAAAATAGTATAGCATCTATTTCGTTTTGTAAATTTACACAAATTGCATGGGAGTACAAATTGACTCACCTATTGGGATGATATATTATGGATTAAATAAATCGTCGATTAGTTTTGTCGATAATAACTTTTAACTTCAGGAGGAAATATACATGAGAAAATTACTGATCATCAATGCACACCCAGATTTTGATTCTATAACTTCTGCAAGTCTAGATATGCTCAATTACTTTAAAAAAGTATACAAAGAGAAGCATCCGAATGACGAGGTTATAGAACAAATTGATCTATACGACGTTGAAGTCCCCGTAATAGATAAAATTGTTTTGAGTGCATGGGCTAAACAAGCAGAAGGAAAAGAATTAACAATTCAAGAGAAAAATGTAACAGACCGCATGAACGAGATACTAAAACAATTCAAAAGTGCTAATAAGTACGTCGTTGTATTACCATTGCATAACTTTAATATCCCCTCAAAACTAAAAGATTATATAGATAATGTTATGATTGCACGGGAAACGTTTAGATATATTGAAACCCCAATGAGTAATGGTAGAGTATCCGTTGGACTTCTCGACGATGGAAGAAGCGTAGTTACAATTCAAGCTAGTGGATCAATTTACACCAATAAAGATTTTTATACCGAACTTGACTACTCAAATAAATTTTTGAAGTCCATATTTGATATAATGGGAATCGAGGATTTTGAAACAGTTCGAATTCAAGGAACAGCATTTCTGGACAGAAATGAAGTATTACAAAAAGCATATAAAGAAGCTAAAGAGCAGGCTTCAAAGTTAGCAGCTAAATAAGAAATTATTTTATCAGCCGATCATTTTGGTATGACACTAAGTTTTCCGAAAAAACTTGCCGTTACTTATGATACGGTTCACCGTAATATGTCGTAATTTTATAGTTGAATCTTATCATCCCTTATATTAAGATACTTTCGCTGATATGAATAAAGGAGTTGATGTTATGAACGAAAAAGAAAAATCGCATGCTGGTATGTTATACCAACCTGGCGATCCTGAGCTTGTCGCAGACCGTGCTGATACCGTGAAAAAGCTATACGAATATAACAATATACACCCACTGGACCAAGAAGCACGACAGGTCGCCATTCGCGGGCTGCTGGGAAAGACCGGAGATAATTGCGTTGTAGAGCAGCCGCTTTTCTGCACTTATGGGTACAATACCACGGTAGGAGATAATTTTTTTCTCAATGTTAACTGCAAGCTCATGGACAGCGGGAAAATTACAATTGGTAACAATGTATTTATTGCGCCTAACGTCTGCCTTATAACGGAAGAACATGCTATGGATGTAGAGCAACGGTTAGCGGGATTGGAATACACACATCCAGTCAATATTGGTGATAATGTATGGATCTGTGCAGGCGCTATAGTCCTACCTGGTGTGACGATCGGAGCGAACAGCGTGATTGGGGCCGGCAGTGTCGTTACGAAGGACATTCCGCCAGATAGTTTGGCTGTCGGCAATCCGTGCAAAGTCATCCGCTCTTTGAAAGAAGCCCTTTAGTCAGGCGCCAATCGGTGATTCTATCGCTGTCAGAAATATAACAACAACCTTCATGTGGTCTCAACCCACTCCCATGACCATGAAGGAAGACGTCCAGAAGAAGGCACTGCTAAAGCAGTAGCTTCTCCAGGACGTCTTTTCATTTTCTCCGTTTTCCATTACCTTACGCCAAATTTTCCCCTTACTTATGATACAGTAAGTTCCTGCAAGAGACTCTGTCCAAATTGGGGCATTGTTACATCGAAGTTATCTGCAACCGTTGCTCCAATATCCGAAAATGTCTTACTCACAGGTATAGCAATTTCACAGATTTGATACCGTTCTTCCAAAGGAACAACCTCTTCATGAGCCGCAATCTGAATCACTGAATCCGCTGAAGTATAGACATGAGTGCACCGGTGTTCATATGCTTTTGTCCAAGTTCATCCAGAATAGCTGTACCACTAGCTGGCTTATTCCCAATAATCTGCCGTCCCGTTCTTTGTTCCAACTCGTTAATTAATTCATCAGGAAATCCATCTGGGAACACTTTGAAAAGAACAGCAATGTTAGAAGAATACAATACCCCCACTCAAAATTAGGTTGGGATGCTTATCATAGATAGTATTTAAACATTGGCGCGCTGGAATTATATCCGGGGCTTAGTTCACCGTATCACTAGGTGCTCGACCTTTTCAACTATAAGTCCAGTAGTGGCTTTCTTAATTTCTTCCAGATCACCGTTTCTTCGCGTGAAACTGTCGATGGAGCTCCCGAACCTGCTCGGCCAGTTCAGGAACAGGACCGTCTATGTCCGTATCGCGAATGACTTCCTGTATCGGAAGGTTGCGGACACGCGATGCGGCGACCCCCATCTCACTAAGCCATCGAACCAGTTGTGCAGAGGAACTCGCATACACAATACGGCCCAATCCAACCCAACCGTGAGCCGCGGCACACATCGGGCAATGTTCCCCCGATGTATAAACCGTCGCCTTGCGCCTTTCTTCTATCGTCATGTTCTCGGCCGCCCAACGCGCTAGTGCGAATTCTGGATGCTGGGTATGATCTCCGCCGGATACATGGTTGTGATCTTCTGCAAGCACGACATCATCGGCTGAGACTAGAACCGAACCGAACGGTTCATCGTCGGCCTGAAGTGCAGCCTTTGCAAGTTTAACACAGCGTCGTAGATGCTTTAGATCGGTATTATCGATCATAAGGGAACCCCCTCTTTTTGATATGATGCAGACTACGGGGGACGATGATCATCCGACAGCTGCGATATTTTATCGCGATCGTGGAGGAACGAACGATTTGCAGCATTTTCATAAATAAAAACTACTTACCCGCTCCATTAAATAAAGGAGAATCCCCTAAACTAGCAACTTGTTTGCTATACACTGATAGAATGTCCTTCTAACTTCATTTTCCCTAGGATTACCATCCATATACCCACCAATTTTGTTCATAACATAGGCATAGCCAACAGCGCTATCGGGATCTGCAAAGCAAAAGGACCCCCCTGCACCTGGATGGCCGAACGCATGTGAACTGCTACCGAACATTCGGCCTGAGATGGGTTTCCAAAACCCTAGTGAATAGCCAACCTCGCATCTATTGACATGGTCATACCAACCATTAAAAGGAGGAACGGCAGGTTTCATCATCTCATTCATCGTGGTCTCAGACAAGTTCAGCACCTTACCCCCAGTTGCAAACTCGCTATATATTTTAGCCATGCTTCTTGCATCTCCGACACCATTACCTGAAGGAAACTCAATGGAAAGCATTTCCCTCCTATTAAAGTTCTCGTGAGCAACTAACTTATTGGGATCCACCATACTTCGTGAGGTAAGCGATCTTGAATTTAGGAAACCCATAAGTAACGGCCTAGGTATCTCATGTAAGTGAAACAGCAATTGGAACGGACTATTCATCCCCTGTACAGCGGCAAGTCGACTTTGCGGAATATCATCAGGGAGGCCAATAAAAAACTCTGCTTGTAAGGGCTGTGCCACTTCCTCATGAAAAAATTTCCCCAGTGTTCTTCCTTTAGGGTCCACTCTTCTAATGACTTCTCCAATGAACCACCCTATCGTCCATGTATGGTATGCATGCATACTTCCCGGCTTCCACTCGGGCTTTAGCTCTGCAAGTTGCGAAGTGATGTGGGAGGTGTCTAGATCCGAAATTTTGTTTATATGTAATTGATCAATCGCACACAACCCAGCTTGATGAGCTAAAAGCTGCCTGATTGTAATATCCTGCTTCCCATTCATTCCAAATTCGGCCCAATAACTCGATATTTTTGCATCATAATCAATCCATCCTTTGGAATGGGCAACCGCCGTTGCAAGGGCAGCAAATCCTTTTGTGCTCGAGAAAACGGGTACCAGGGTATCTTTTTCCCAATTTTTATGAAGCCGGGAATCCGCTGAACCTCCCCATAAATCTACTACTTTTCTACCTCTATAATAAATAGCACAGGCTGCCCCAATCTCCTTTTTATCAAAGTTATGTTCAAAAGCATCCTTTACTGGTTCAAACCCCTTTTCTACATACCCATTAGCCTCCATTTTAGTCACATTAGTCCCTCCTATAAGAAATCACTTGTTTTCTTTTGACGGAAAAATAAAAAGCTCACAAGAAGCTTTTAAAAACAAACAAAAAGTATTGTGTCAGGCCGTTCTTAATATCTTTCTTATCTGAATGATGACGTAGTACATCAACCCATCCTGATACAAGGCCCACTGCAATTGTTCTTACAAGGATTCTGGTATCCGGCACAGGAGGCATATTAAAGTCTGGGAGATGATCTTGTAGGTTCAGCGAGACCATTGCGATCAAATCTTCATAAGTATTTTGATATTGGGTGCCATCAGAAGCATCAATAAGCAATAACATTTCATCTCGGTAGTCGCTCATCAAATTTACGAACAATTGGAGCTTTTGATGTGCATTGGAACTCTCGCCGCTTTCGGTTTCATGTTCTTTAATAAAGAAATATAATTCACCTTTTACGTTGGAGACCAGCCGCTCGAAAAGTTCGTCTTTACTTTGAAAATACTTATACATGTTGCCAATTGTAGACCCAGCGCCGGCTGCAATTCTCCGAATAGAGGATCGCTGAAATCCATACTCCATAAATTCGTGTTTAGCTGCCTTTAGCAAAGCCTCTCTTATTTGAGGCTTCTGGACTTGTACCATATAACCACTCCACCTCATAAGAAATCACATGATTTCTTTTATAGTAATGTAAATAAATAACATCGTCAATCAATTTTTTATGATCCCCTCCCTCAAGGGTGGACTGGAATCATCGCTGTCGCAAAGTGCAACTAATTAATAGTTACTTAGGCACTAAACCATACACGCTACCCCTTCCATGAATAACCTAACAAATAGCACGATGCTCCACATTTTCTCTCGAAGGAAGCGATGTTGCTCATGGCAAATGCTTATACCAAAACCCGAATACGCAAAATTGTCCGCCGATTCGGCTTAATTCCGTTGCATTCAGACTCGATCGCGTCTCACTATCGAAAGAACGCCATCGTCCGAGTTCAGACGGAAAGCGGAACCTATGCGATGAAGCCCTACTTCCGGAGTAATTTACTCCACTCAGGTACAATTAATCAAATAACAACAACTGCATGTTATATACAGCATTTGATGAATAATGGCTTCAATTCTATGCCTAAATGGCTTACGAGCAATTCCGGGAAATTGTGGACTGTACATCAAGGAAGGCCCTTCTATGTAACCACATGGATAAATGGGAGAAGCATGGAACATCCAGAGGATTTCGACAAGCTCGGACGAGCTCTTGCCTCCTTGCATACAACATCCAATCATTCCATCCCCATGAAAGGTCCCTTTTTCAATCATATTCGAATATGGCAGAACAAAGATCGTCTCTTTCGCAGACGGATGACAAAAGTAAATCAAATGAATCATTGGATTCGCAAATGGTATAAAAGGTTCGGAAAAGCCTGTAACCAGTTTGCTGATCGGTCCTGGACCGAATTAATGAGCCCGGAGATTGCAAACCTTTTGATGAAGGAGACGATTCGTCCCGCATTGATACACAGTGATATTACTTCACAGAATGTTATTATTGCCGATGATGGACAGCTATTCATTATTGATTGGGATCGCATTAAGTTAGGATCGATCTATGTTGAAGTAGCAATAGCCCTCATGAACACGACTCGCTTTAATCCCGTCTTCATTCATTCGTTGTTACACGGGTACGAAGAGCTCCGCCCTTTAGACCGGATCGAACGTAAAACGATCTCTTCCTTGTATCGGTTACTGCGTGAAGCTTGGTTTGTCGCTCTGTTCCCTAGAAGTCCGAGAAGCCGCAACATGATAGATATTATTGAGCAAACATGGCCTCTCCGATTACAGGCAATGGATTTATTAGATGAATGGGCTGATCAGTAGGGACAAATTCCAAGCAAGTAACTATTTCAACAACCCCATATTCGGAAGTTCCCGATCATGAATCCATGCCTCTACAATGCTATTAAATAATTCAGGTTGAGCCAAAGACACGCCGTGACCCACACCTGGTATGATCATGCCCTGACCATTTGAGTTCTTATTGACGATATCAAGTACAGACTTTTTCATCATTTTTTTCTCTGTAGCTCCAACCGTAACTAATATTTTTGCGTTGGATCTAGCGAAATCTTCAGGTATTTGGAATGCCATATTTTCTTCTAGCACTTGAATGAGCACATGCCGATCCATTTGGCAGGTTTCCTTGTAATAGGTTTCAAACATTTCTTGATCTATGTATAACTGCTTGGCTTGAAGCTTAGAGAAACTTCTGTTCTTTGTGAGCCCATATGTCAATTTAATCGAAGGGCTAATCATCTTATTGGCAAAAGGAATAGGCCTTACAAGCGCACTATTTATGATTGCGTAATCTACCAGATCAGCGTTCATACTTAATATCTGAATAGCTATTTGCGCCCCCAATGAAAACCCTATCACAATAACCTGTGTACCATGTGCTTTAGCTTGAATCAAATCTATGATTTGTTCAGCACTGTTACGAATAGAAAAAGACGTACTTGAACTAGAACCATGTCCAGGTAAGTCAGGAACTAGGCAATGGTAATCTCTGAAATATTCAATTTGTTTATCCCACATCCAACCACTAACTCCACCCCCGTGTAAAAAAACAATAAGTGGGGCTTCTATATCACCTGTCTCTCTATAAAATAACGCCAATGGAATCCCCCCCTTCAATTGTCCTAATGTCTGGATTCACAGCTTTACCTGCTTTGATAATCGCTTCTGACATTTATAGGGTGCTATTATTCAAAAATGTATCTCGAGTCAAGTTCAAAAAGGCTTCGATCGCAGACGAGATCCACTTCTCTTCATGCCAAAACATTTGGGTTGCAAATGATGTTGCAGTCAAATCCCAAGGCAACCGAACCAATTCTCCCCGATCCAGTTCTGCCGTGACGGCCATTTCAGGCAAAACGGCGATGCCCATTCCTATTATCGCGCATTGTTTAATCGCCTCAGCGCTGTTAAACTCCAATTCGGTAATTCCTCCCATGCCCTTCTGTGAAAGACTTCGCTCGAAAAACGTGCGATAGGAGCATCCCTTCTCCGTCAATAGAAAGGTCTCGCCATTAAAATCTTCAATGGACAACGCAGTACATGCAGCCAATGGATGATCAGGCGCCGCCAATACATAAAAGGGCTCGTCCAGCATTTTTTCACCACAAAATCCTGACTCGCCCTTGTTCTCATCCAGCATAAAGATAATGTCCGCTCCACCTTCCCTCAAGCTCTGTTTGAGGTTCGGATTAGAAAGCGGTCGAAACATCAAACGAATCCCCGGATAGCGTAAGCGGAACTGGCGGAGTACAGCTGGAAGTCGGTAAGTACATAACGTTTCATCTGCACTAATAACCACCGTCCCCGTCAACTCACCAGTTTGCTTGACGGCGTGCTGAGCTTCTTCAAGTTCACCGAGTATGTTATCTACATAGCGCAGAAAATTTCTCCCGGCATCGGTCAGAATCACATTTTTACCTAATCTGTCCACAAGCTGGACACCCAGTTCTTCCTCCAAAGACTTCATCTGCATCGTCACCGTTGATGGGACATAGTTCTGCACTTCTGCAGCACGGCTAAAGCTGAGTGTGGAGGCAAGTGTATGGAAGGTCTTTAATTGGCGTAATTCCACGGAACATCATCCCACCCTTAATTCAAAAAAAATGAACGTTCTATTCATAAACGTTTCTTTGACTTAACAATAGCATCATCGTAGAGTGATGACAAGAATGGCGCCATTCATCTTTAGCTATGAAAAGGAGATTTTCACATGAGAGATTATGAAATTTATGAAATGGAAGACGTGTTACTGCAATCCGGTGATACCCTGCCACATGTCTTTCTCGCTTATAAAACCTACGGAACGCTAAATGCAGAAAAAAATAATGTCATCCTTTATCCCACCTGGTTTGCAGGCCAGCATACTGATAATGAATGGTTAATTGGACCTGACAAGGCATTGGACCCGGAAAAGTATTTTATCATCATACCGAATATGTTGGGCAATGGACTATCCTCCTCGCCAAGCAATACGCCGCCGCCTTATCATCAAGCTAATTTCCCACTCGTCTCGATTTATGATAATGTGCGGCTGCAGCATCAACTGGTTACCGAGAAGTTCGGCATTACGAAAATCGCACTCGTCGTTGGCTGGTCACTCGGAGCCGTGCAGACCTTTCAGTGGGGAGCAAGCTATCCCGATATGGTCGAGCGAATTGCTCCATTCGGAGGGACTGCAAAGACCAGGCCACATGCAAAGGTTGTATTTGAAGGAATGATCGCTGCCCTTCAGGCTGACTCTTCATGGAAGAATGGCTTTTACACACAGCAGCCCAAAGCGGGATTGGCAGCCATGGGTCGAGTCTATGCAGCTTGGGGCTTCTCTCAGGCTTTTTATCTAGAGCAGCTCTATCAGCAAGAGGGCTATCACACACTAGAGGAATATCTCGTGGATTATTGGGATCAAGTGTTTTTGACCTTTGACGCCAATGACTTGATCACCATGCTACGTACCGGAATCACCGGCGACATTAGCGCAAATCCGGCGTATGACGGTGATTTTGAACTTGCATTAAGCAGGATTACAGCACGGGCACTGGTTATGCCGGGAAGTACGGACCTTTTCTTTCCTCCTCAGGATAACAAATATGAGGAACAGCATATGCCAAATGCATTATTTCTCCCAATTGAATCGAAGTGGGGGCATTGCGCAGGCATTGGACAGCATGAACCAGATTCCGTATTTATAGATAAAAGCCTAAAAATGTTCCTGCTCGAATGAAAACATCGCACACTTGACTTTCCCCTGCACGGGAAACTGTATACTCCCATTAGGTTATAGATTGGAGGTGATATTTTTGTTTAAAATCAGTGAGTTTTCCAGGCTAAGCAAGGTCTCCTTAAAAACATTGCGCTATTATGACCAGATTAGTCTATTAAAGCCAAGAAAGGTGGATCACGACTCCGGCTACCGCTACTATTCAGCAGACCAGCTTCTTGAACTTAACCGAATCTTTATCTATAAAGAGTTGGGGTTTACCTTACCACAAATTATACAGTTGCTGCACGAAGATATTACTTTGGAGCATATTCAAGGGATGTTTAAGCTGAAAAAAAGTGAAATCCAACATATCATCGATATGGTACAAGTCAAGCTCGCCCGGATTGAGGAACGTATGCAGCTTATAGAAAATGAGGGGCAAGTGGAAACTGGATAAGAAATCAGGATCAAAGCAGAAGTTGCTCAACCGTTTCTTTCTTTGAAGGCGTGCGGGAGAGAAGACGACATTCCCGAACTCTTTCGTACATTTAATCAATTATTAACAAAGGAAACTCGCCAATTGGCTCAAAGTCCCCAGGTTGTTTTGTGGAAAGAAATCGACGAACAAGAGGATGAGTTTAATTTTGAAGTCGGGTATTTTTTGACCCGGGAGCTTCCATCATTTCCTGATACATTTCAACTGCGCACTCTTCCTTCTGAGCCGATGATGGCCACAATGACCTTTCGTTCGGATTCTACCTTTGCTCGTACTGCCTGTGTTGATCTAGCAAAATGGATTGAGAGAAATAACTATCAGATCAAGGAAAACGAACCTGGCAGGGAAATATATTTACCGTTATCTACAAAACAAGATGCGCAATTAATGGAAATACAAATCCCAATTATAAATAGATAACTGGAGGAGGAGCAGAATGAATTGAAAAATAAACTGATCATCTATGTCCTGGCACTTGCTGTTTTTCTGATCGGAACCATTGAATACATTATTACAGGAATCATTGAAATGATCTCCATGGACTTGGGAGTAACTACTTCCGAAGCTGGGTTATTGGTGACTGTATTCGCTCTCTCAGCGGCCATTGTCGCTCCGATTCTGATCGCCCTAACGATAAATGTGGATCGCAAGAAGCTGCTCATGGTTACCCTTAGTGTGTTCATTGCCAGCAACGGACTGATGTTTATAAGCCCTTCTTATGAGACAACACTATGGATACGAATTATTCAAGGGGTTAGCGGAGGAATCGCTACAGTGGTAGCCATGGCAGTAGCTACTCGACTGGTTGAAAAAGAAAGAAGGGGCCGTGCTATCGGCATTATTTTGATGGGCCTAAGCAGCTCACTCGTGCTGGGCGTTCCGATTGGCACATTTTTTAGTGAAATGTTTGGATGGAGAGTTTTGTTTATTTTGATCGGTTTATTAACCATTGTTCCATTGCTGATCGTCTATAATAAAATTCCGGCAATCCAAGAAGAAGAAGAAGAAGAAGCGGTTACCCTTAGGATGCAGTTTCTCCATTTTAAAAGATTCAAAAATTCTGACTGCTTTGGCTATTACTTTATTTTATATCGGTGGCTACTCTACACTCTTTACTTATATTACGCCTTTCTTGCAAGCCACCTCCACTCTTTCGATAACCGAAATTAGTGGTATTCTATTCCTGGCAGGAATTTGCAGCTTCGTTGGATCAAAAATAGGTGGGCAATTAGCAGATGCAAGGGGATCGAAATTTACAATTTGTCTCGGACTTCTATTACAAGGAGCAACGCTTCTTTTATTCGATCTAGCCGGTGTCAATCTCTTTGTATTGATCTTGGTTTTAATGATCTTTATGTTAGCAACCTGGAGTATCTCCCCTGCCCAGCAGCTATTTCTGGTCACTCTGGTACCTCGAAATCCGGACATTGCCCTAAGTGTAAATACTTCCTTCATCCAATTTGGTTTTGCACTGGGATCTGGATTAGGTGGGCTTGTCATCAGTCGTACATCCGTCCTGTATTTGAATTGGCTGGGCCTAGCTGCTGTTTGTATCGCTTTGCTTCTTGCGATCTTGCTATTCAAAAAAATGAGCAGTGAGCTTGAAACCCCTTTTGTTAATAAAGAAATATAAAATGGATTAAACCATCTGGATTATTATTCCCAACTTTAAAAAGTCAACAAAAAGGTGTAGCCATAAGCTACACCTTTTTATCCATTCTATCCATTACCCCATAACGGAGGTTTCGTTGTCTATAACCTATTACTTAGTGATGGTCTTAAACAACACAGTTTGTTCCTTAATCCCTTTCTCCGCAGCAAATCGTTCAATACTCGATGCCCCAAAGAATCCGTCGATGCCTTCCGTTCTTTCGATTACGTACGCAGCATCTTCCGGTTCGGCGATCGGTCCACCGTGACAAATGACCATGATGTCTGGATTCACAGCTTTACCTGCTTTGATAATCGCCTCAATCTTTTCTACGCAATCATCTAGGGTAAGAGCAGTCTTGGCTCCAATGGTGCCTTTAGTCGTTAAGCCCATATGCGCTACCAGGATATCGGCTCCTGCTTCGGCCATGGCTTTGGCTTGTTCAGGATCAAATACGTATGGCGTAGTCAGCATGTCTAATTCATGCGCAGTTCTAATCATGTCGACTTCTAGACCATAGCCCATACCTGTCTCTTCTAGGTTTTGTCTGAACACCCCATCAATCAACCCTACGGTCGGGAAGTTCTGAACGCCACTAAATCCTTGGTTCTTAAGCTGCTTCAAATACACTTCCATCACCCGAAAAGGATCCGTTCCGCACACCCCTGCTAATACCGGGGTATCTTTGACAACAGGAAGGACTTCGGAACCCATCTCAACGACAATTTGATTGGCATCGCCATAAGATAGTAAACCTGCGAGCGATCCACGTCCTGCCATTCTATATCTTCCTGAGTTGTAGACGATCAGCATATCCGCTCCGCCAGCTTCGCTGCTCTTAGCAGTAATCCCTGTACCGGCACCTACGCCCAAAAGAATCTTCCCATTCTTAACTTCGTCTCTGAACTTCGCCATAATTTCTGTTCTTGTATTTTTGTTCATGGTTAAACTCCTCCAATGTGTTTATTTTATTTATTCATGAGTTCGATTAGTTTCTGTGCCGCTGCTTCGGCAAACTCTACGTCATTAATGGCATAATCCATTTCAATAAGTTCTACAACATTTCGGTTAATACCGTTTCTTAATGTATCAAATAACATCTTATCTTCCTGGGGACCATAGAAGGCTTCACCTTCGACATCAATGCCGGATATGCCTTTGAGAGGCAACATCAGCGCGGTTTTCTCTCTAGCCATATTTAATTTCTCAACGAGTTTTTTGCCGATGGCTTCATTCTCTTCCACTGTTGTTCTCATGAGTGTTACCGTAGGATTGTGTTTATAGAACTTATGCCCTGCAAATTTCTCCGGTACCGTATCATAAGGTCCAAAGTTACACATATCAAGCGCACCTACAGATACAACCTGCGGGATATGATGTTTACTTGCCGCTTCCAGACGATGAGGTCCAGCATTCAGCACACCGCCAATTATTTCATCTGCCCACTCTGTGGTGGTCAAATCTAATACCCCTTCAATAAATCCCGCCTCAATCAGGGCTTCCATCGACTGGCCACCTACACCTGTTGCATGGAACACCAGCACTTCATAACCTCTGGTTTCAAGATAGTTGCGGGCTGCCGTCACACATGGTGTCGTTACCCCAAACATCGTTGTGGCAATCAGCGGTTTTTTCTCGATTACTTGTTTATTCTCAAACTTCACCATCCCTGCGATAGCGAAGGCGGCATTGGTAAAAATCTTGGTCGAAATCGAGTTAAGTCCTGCAACATCCACTACGGACGGCATCATGACAATATCACTAGTGCCAACGTAAGGAGCCGTGTTTCCTGATGCTACAGTCGAGACCATCACTTTCGGTACACCAATCGGCAATGCACGCATTCCCGGTGTCACCAGTGAAGTTCCTCCCGTTCCGCCAAAAGAAATAATGCCATCAAATTTGCCCTGCTTAAATAATTCAGGTACTAGTTTCTCCATCCCTTTGGATAATACTTCGGTTGCTAATG
Source organism: Paenibacillus segetis (assembly GCF_014639155.1). Classification (NCBI taxonomy): domain Bacteria; kingdom Bacillati; phylum Bacillota; class Bacilli; order Caryophanales; family Paenibacillaceae; genus Paenibacillus; species Paenibacillus segetis. Next base: position 404,044 of record NZ_BMFT01000001.1, on the reverse strand, counting down.
CTCGGTCCTTGTTAGCAGCAAGCTCTGTCATATCCATACCTGCGGCCTCGGCTACTTTACGGTTCGATACGTCAGGCGTAAATGTTGGTTCAAACACCCCCGTATGAATGGTAAAAGTATTCAGTTCTAAATCTTCAAGTAACTTTTTGATATATAAATACTCGTCACCCTTGGTGTCAAATGTTCCTGCAATGGCAATGGTCTTCATTTCGCTAACCTCCTCTTTAATTTGATGACCTAGCCTGTACAGTGCTAGACCACGTCTTCGAGAACGCTCTCCATAAAAAAAGTACGATTAACTATACATTAATCATACTTTCTGAGCTCATTTATGAAAACGCTTTTATGTCATGTGTTTTTGTGTTTATGTTAGATTTATATTGTTTTGGCGTACAACCTTTGTATTTCTTAAACATTTTGCTAAACTGTGCGTAATCTTGATAACCGACTAGTGGTGCTAACTCGGATAATTGGATATTTTCTCTATCTAAAATCTCGGCTGCTTTATCCATGCGATATTGCACGATATACGTCTGGAAGCTGCAACCTACTTGCTTGGTAAATAAACTACTCAAGTAACTTCGGGATACATGAGCCACCTTGGCTAAATCTATAAATGAAATCTCATTCATATAATTCTGGGCCACGTATTCTTTGACAAATTCAACATAGTCATAGTGCTTCGTGATTCCGTCTAACATTTTGACCATAAGGTCATCTTCATCAAGCTTCCCCGATATCTTAAAAGCCTTCGTTATATTGGTAATGGACTTCTCCGAGGGAATTCGCTCAAATGCAGAGCCCCCAATATACCCCATTAAATTCTCATTGTTGCTATACATATACTGAACATCAATTGGCGTTTTTACAGGACCACCATATACTAACTTAATGATGCCCGGCTTCAACTCATTGCATGCATGAAAGATCTTGTCCGCTTTCACCTTGGCAGCTTCGAGCGAAAATACCTTCTTGGCTCCTAATAATCCGCCTTCCGTCAAACCTAAATGCGCACAAATAATATCCGCGCCGGCCTCGATCATCTGTGCTGCTTGGATTTCATCAAATACAAAAGCAACGGTGAACAGATCCTTCTCATGAGCTAATCTTATCGCTTCTACTTCAAGCAAATAATCATTCCCATCTTCTTGCAGCGCCTCGCTAAAGCGGCCATCTATGAGTCCAACGGTAGGGTAGTTATTAATACCGGAGAATCCTTTAGCCTTTATTTCACTTATGTAGTCTTCCATATCCTTTGTCGGATCGGTTGCATTGAGTCCAAATATAATAGGCATATCCTTAACTAAAGGAATGATCTCCCTCGATCCAAAGTCCATGACCATATCATTGCTATTACAAAATGGTAAAAAACCAGCCAGCGAGCTTCTCCCCATTTGCCGAAATTTACCCGAGTTCAACGTCAGAATGAAATCAGCCCCACCCTGCTTGACATATTTTGCTGTAATTCCCGCACCTGTGCCCACACCAATAATATGATTGCCCATCTCTAATTGCGATCTGAGATTGTTCAGGATCTGTTCTCTGTTCATACTTCCACATCCCCCTATCCCTAATATAAGGATAACCGAAGGAAAGGGCGATAATCCAGTGGTCTATCGATCTCTACATTTAAACAAAAAAGGAGCCTCTTTAGGCTCCTTTTCCTGTGCTAGCTCAACCATCAACTCGATTCTTCATCCGTTATGTGGTCTTATTCTCGAATATGATGACCATTTTTTTGCTGCCTAAATATTCAACAGAAGTATTCAGTTGCTCCGACACAAAGCGTACTGGAACAAAAGTACTGTTATTTCTCAGTAGTAAAGGCGCGTCGGACATCACGGTTTGCTGGTTGATCTTCACTTGCTTATTCCCTACATACCAACGAATGGTCTTATCGTCTTGTTGAATCGTTACCTCTTTCGTATTCTGGTTCCAATTTACCTTTGCCCCAAGTTTCTCGGAAATGAAACGTATAGGCACATAGGTACGACCTGTCTGAATGAATGGCGCTGCTGTTAAATTGTAAATACTGTCGCCCAAATAGGCTGTCTTGCTGCCGATAATTAAACGTTGAGTCTTACCCTGAGATCTAATACCATATGGATCCGCATTCAATTTTTTAAATATTTTATAAGTTTGGGTTCCTTGGCTTAAGTCCAAGTAGTTATTATCCAACTGCAGTCCGTATCGTTCCGCCCCTGTATCCCAATGAAAATCAAAACTATTCTTTTGAATCGGCTCCAAATTCCACACCCGGTTGTTGCTCAAATTGAGGATGTTTAGGGCTTTCAAATTTCTTAACGGTTCCAAATTCCACACTCGGTTGTTATCCAAGTAGAGGGTACTCAGCTTATTCAAGTGTTGTAACGGATCTAAATCTTTAATCTTGTTAGAAGATAGATCCAATGAAGACAAGTTAGTTAATTTCGCTAAAGGGGCAAGACTCTCGATGTTATTGTTGCTAGCAGAGAGACCTTCTAGATTATAAAATCCTTCTATCATCTTAAGATCTGTAACCTGATCGCCATCAATCCCCAGATACGTCAGACTTTTGGATAGCTTCCGTAGTGGCGCAAAATCCTTGATTTTATTATAAGATACATTAAGATATGTCAGCTTTTTTATATTGCCGAGAGGAGCTATGTCCTCTATCGCATTGTCACTCATTTTCAAATACGATAATTCTGCGGCACTAGAGAGCCCCTGGGTATTCGAAATTTGGTTGTGGTCGGCGACCAATTCGATTAGACTCGGCAACTGTTTCACTACATCCAAGGATGAGATCTGATTCCAGCTTACTTCTAGATACTTCAAATCCTTCAGAGCGGACAAATCCTCAATCGATGAGATTTGATTGTCTTTGAGGCTAAGACTACGGATCTTTGTAAGTTTCTTTAGGGGTGTAAGATCCGTAATTGTATTATTGTCTAAATCGAGTTCCGTGATATTAACGGCATACTCCAGTCCCTGCAGATCTTTAATTCCTTTTCCCGCTAAAGATACATTGGTGAGAGATTCTAAATCCGCTTTCGTAAGTGGTTCATCGCCTTCTTTAGCTAACCACGAATGGATCGCTTGTTCGAGAATTTTATCCTTAATAACCGGTTCTTGGCTAAGCGCTTCCATCGAAGCTTGTCCTGGAAGGACCATACTTAGAACAACAATAAACATAACTAAGCTTACAGTAATACGTTTCTTCATGATGCCCATTCCCCCTTATGACTGTATTACGAGTATATTACCCGGTTCTTCCTGATAAGAACAGACGATATGTATATCCGTTACGCTATCGACAGATTAGTATAACACCTGAAGTCTCGCTAACAAATAAACAAATGTTGGATGTATTGAAGATGGCTTTTACATTCCCTCCCATCGGGGTACCCTAACAGATACCAGTCTCTGTCATTGGATTCATCCTCCTTTTACCCTATAATAGATCTGTCGATTAATGTCGAAGAGATCTTATTCGAATGATCTTGTTTAAGTGTTAATAATAAAATGAATTTTAGATACAGGAGAGACATTCTATGCAACGCATTCCTTTCAGTAACACATTGACAATCGGACTCATGCTTTTTGCCTTGTTCTTCGGAGCAGGAAATCTCGTATTCCCCGCGATGATGGGTCAGAACGCAGGTGATCAGTATTGGCAAGCCAATCTGGGCTTCCTGATCACGGGCGTCGGCCTGCCCTTGTTTGGAACGTTAGCGCTCGGATTTTCCGGCTCGAAAAATTTGCTAGCATTGATTAATCGCGTGCATCCTTGGTTTGCCTTCGGCTTCACCACTTTGCTGTACTTAACGATCGGACCATTGTTTGCTATGCCGAGAACTGGTAGCGTTTCGTACGAAATCGCTGTTAAGCCATATATCGAAACGGAGCATGGTCCGCTAGCCATGGTGGTCTTCACTGTATTATTTTTTGGGGTGACCTTGCTCCTTTCCATTAACCCTGCAAAAACGGTTGATATCATAGGAAAGATACTAACTCCTATTTTGATCGCCTGCATCACCTTGTTGGCCATAACTTCCTTTGCGGCACCCCTGGGCGAGCCTCAAAAACCAGAACCCGGTTATGCCTCCCAAGCCTTCTTTAAAGGATTTCAAGAGGGGTATTTAACGATGGATGCGCTCGCGGCATTAGTATTCGGCATTATCGTCATAGACGCTATTCGCGCGAAAGGGGTCTACGAACGTAAAAGCATTCTGAAAGTCTGCTTCCAAGCGTCCTTGATTGCAGCAGCAATGCTCGCCGTGATTTACACATCCCTGACTTATATCGGAGCAAGTAGCGTATCCACCTTCGGTATTCTGGCCAATGGCGGCGAGGTGTTGAACCTGGTCACTAGCCAATACTTCGGCACGTTCGGAGGTTTTGTACTCGGCATCATTGTACTGCTTGCCTGCCTGACGACAAGCATCGGCCTGACCACCGCTTGTAGCAGCTATTTTCAGAAGATCATTCCAGGCATCTCGTATAAAAGTTTCTGCGTCGTCTTGAGTGTTATCGGCGCCCTACTTGCCAATATCGGTCTAGAGCAATTAATCCACTTTTCCGTGCCTGTTCTGACGATACTGTACCCGCTAGCTATCGTGCTCATCATACTCACATTCTTTCATGATTTGTTCAAAGGTAAGCGCACCGTATACGGGATTAGCTTATTTCTAACTTTTCTCGTCAGCCTGGTCGACGGTCTTAAAGATACGCCACTAAATCTAGAGCAGCTCCATGACTGGTTTACTCAGTACTTACCATTGTATAGTTTCGGATTGGGCTGGCTTATTCCAGCTTGTGTGGGAGTGCTGATTGGGCTTCTTCTGCCGGAACGACTAATGGGACAACCATCTTCTAGTCTCTTGGAAGACTGATGAGTCGGCTATACCGATCAATAACCGAATATGCCTTTCAAAACTCATCAAACAAAATGAAATTCCAAAGATAAATAAGCCGCTTCTCCTAATAGAGAGGCGGCTTTAGCTTTATACAATATCACTAATTTGTTGAACCCATGACCTTATGAACAAAAACCCGCAAACAGTACGCTTAATTAAACGTACCGCCTACAGGCCCAGCATTTTATTCTACTACGGCTTCACTCTTGACATAAATCGATTGAATCTGCTGAACCAACAGCTTGGTATAATGCGCTGCATGCTCGGCAGCAACGTCCAGATTATCATCGAAGCTGTTAGCCGTAACGCTACCATGGCCAGCAATATCCGATACCGCCTTTACAGCTAACACCGGGATTCCATATTGCGCAGCGGCCTGCACAATACCCAGCCCCTCCATATCCGATACCTTGACCGAAGGAAAGGTAGATTTAATTCCTTCTACCCGCTCCGATTCACTCATGAATGAATCCAGGGTCAGTACCAATCCGAAATCAAGGAAATACGGGAGATCTGCTGCTGTAGCTGTTTGCCTTGCCATATCCAGCCAGGCAGCATTCAACTCATATTTCGCCGGCATTTGCGGAACCTGTCCGGGCTCATATCCAAAGCAGGTAGCATCGACATCACCATACACATACTGGGTAGCTACAATGACATCCCCGACACTTAATCCTGCAGCGAATGCGCCTGCCGAGCCGGAGTTGATGATCAAATCCGGTTTATACCGTTCAATGAGCAGTGTAGTCGCAATAGCAGCATTGACCTTGCCAATTCCACTCTCCACCAGAATCAGCGGCTCGCCCCGGTAAATGACTTCTTCAATAATTACCTTGCCAACCTGTGTCTTTACCTTGATTTGCGACTGACTGCGAAAAGGAGCCATTTCCTCTTCCATAGCTGTAATTATAGCAATTCGCATGAAGTAACCTCTCTATTGTTCCAAATAAGAAATTGGCTTTTCTACAGGCACTTTAGTACCATCGAAATTTTCATCGATATATTTCTGCGTATCTTCACTATGATACAATTCGCCTAATTTCAAAATACCAGGATCGTTTTGTTTATCAGAGGTGGTTACAAGCACGTTGATACTATTTTTCGTGTCCACAGAAATTTCCTCATGGAATAAGGAGTCCTTCAATACATTTAATCCGCCTTCCATAGCGATTGTATTACCAATCAGCACTAAATCTACATCTTGAATGACTCGCGGACCGGTCGTGTCATCGATCAGCTTAAAATTCAGATTTTTAGGGTTGTCGACGATATCGTTAACCGTACCCGTTCCTAAGTTGAAATCATCTTTTAATTTGATAAGTCCAGCTGCCTGCAGCAGACTTAATCCTCTGGCTGTATTGGCTGGATTGTCAGCCAAGGCAACGGTACCGCCATCTACAACCTCATCAATACTTTTGAACTTTCCAGAATAAATTCCCATCGGTTCAAGATAAGTGGTCGCTACCGCTACAAGATTGGCATTGCTGTCTTTATTGTAGCTGACCAGGTAGGCCCAAGATTGAAAAGCGTTCACATCAACTTCTCCCTCTTTGGTCGCATTATTCAATATTACGCCACCATTGATCTCCTTGACTTCGATATTGAGCTTGGCATCCTTGGCCGCCTGAGATTCTGCGATATGCTTCCAAATCTGAACGTCGGAGCCCTGCGAACCAATGACGATTGTCTGACCATCGCCAGATGATTTGCTGCCGCAACCTGCAATCACTAGTGTTAATACCAATCCAATGGCTAATCCGCCCCATAATCTACTCTTTTTCATATTTATTCTCTCCTCTCTACTAATGCATAGTCATACCGCCGGTTACATTAATGGCTTGTCCGGTCATATACGAGGATAATGGACTAGCCAGGAACAATACGACATTGGCAACGTCCAGAACCTCGGCGGTTCTTCCCAGCGGAACTTGCGAGCAATCCTCCGCATAGATCTCCTCTGCGGTCATCCCGCGAATAACTCCGCCTTCTATGCGCTCCCGATGCTTCATGGGCGTCTCTACGATGCCCGGACATACGGCATTGACCAGAATATTATGCTTCGCCAGTTCAACCGCCATCACTTTCGTCAAACCAAGAACAGCATGTTTGGATGCGCAATAACCGCCCATCGCCCGGTAACCGTTCTTACCTGCCTGCGATGCGATTTGGATGATTCTACCCGACTTCTCGGCATCAACCATCGCCTTCGCAAAAATTTTGGATACGAGATACAACCCAGTGGAATTAATAGAGAACACCTTTTCCCAATCCTCCAGCTTGCTGTCAATCACGTAATCCATTGTAGAAGTGCCGGCACAATTCACAACGATGTCCGGAACCCCCGCTTGTTCTAACACGATATTGGACCAACGATATATATCTTCTGATTGAGACAGATCCAATCTAGTCTCGAATAACTGTCCGTTAATCACTTGATAATCTTCTTCATAAGCGAGGTCAGCAGAAATGACCTTGGCCCCACTTTGCAGCAAAATTTCCACAATACCTTGTCCAATGCCTGATTTACCGCCGGTGACAACCGCTGTCTGATGAGATAAATCCAACGTAATCATGGGAATTACAACACTCTTTCAAAAGCGTCTCTACTAATACCCGCTTCCAGCACAATCTTCGCATATTCTTGGGCGGAGAACAGAGAATGATCCTTATAATTGCCGCATTCTAGCGCGGATACAGCCGGAACCTCCGTCGTTTCCAATACGCGCTTCAACGTTCTTTCTAGTGCGGATGCGATCTCTTCCGGATCATGCTCATTCCAGAGAATCAAATAATAGCCCGTTCTGCATCCCATTGGAGAAATATCAATAATTCCTTGAACCTCGTCTCTCATATAAGTAGCGAGCAGATGCTCCAGCGTATGAAGCGCAGCCGTCGGAATAGCATCTTTATTGGGTTGCAGGAAGCGCAGGTCATATTTTTGCACGGTGCTGCCTTTTTCGTCATGTTCGAGCCCTGCTGCCCTTACATAAGGAGCCTTTACTATCGTATGATCCAATTGAAAACTTTCTACTTTTGCCATTGTTCTTCAGTCCTTTGTATGTAGTATTGTATATGAATCCAGTACCCACCTAGAGGCAGCATACTGCATAAACCGTTGTAAACCCGATGTTAATGCGACGTTTTCTTGGTAAAATAATCACCGATGAATTGACACACAAACACCAGAATTAATATCAAAATCGTTGCTACAATCGTGATATCCGTCTGGAATCGGTTATACCCTTTACTAATAGCCAGATTGCCCAAGCCTCCCGAGCCAATGGCGCCCGCCATCGTCGTTAGTCCAATCAGGTTGATGACCGTAACCGAAGAAGCTCGAATAATCCCTGTTAAGCCCTCCTTCAGATACACACGGAAAATAATCTCGATCGGTCCCGAACCCATGGATTGAGCAGCTTCAATAATCCCGGGATCCACCTCTACCAACGCATTTTGTATTTGTCTGGCATAGAAAGGTACGATTCCGATGACCAAGGGCACAATCGCCGCATTCATACCGATCGATGTCCCTACAATAAGACGAGTAAGGGGAACGACAACAGCGATGAGTATAATAAACGGAATGGATCTGAACAGGTTAATGATTTTTTCCACCACACTATAGATCGGCCGATTCTCTAGAATACCTCCCTTATCGACGACAACCAGGGTAACGCCCAGCAATATGCCGAATAAGACCGAAAACAACGAGGTAACCACTACCATATACAGCGTTTCATAAGTGCTTAGAAGGATATCCTCTCTTAACTCCCAAATATTCGGAAAATATTTTATGAAAAAATCACTCATGCAAGATCACCTACTTTACTATTCTGCAAATGACGGGAATCGATAATTTCAACGGCAACCTGTGCCGACTGTAAATATCTTAGAGCTTCATCCAGATCACTGGCGGTGCCCGACATGACAACAATCAGATTACCGATAGGGGTTTGCTGTAAAATCTCCACATTCGCAAATAAAATGTTGGTTGTGACCCTGAAACGCGCGGTAAGCGTCGAAATGACGGGCTCGCTTGTACGATCACCAATATAAGAAATCTTGCAGAAAATATCGTTATTCTTCATATGAAGCAATGATGGATGCACCCTGAGCTTCTCCAATGTCTGATCAATATGGGTAGCCGTATTGATAAAATCACGAGTTAACTCAACCTGTGGGCGGCTAAAGATGGAGACGATATCACCTTGCTCGACAATCCTCCCGTCCTCCATTACGGCAACCTTGTTACATATTTCTTTCACTACCTGCATTTCGTGCGTAATAATAACGATCGTCAGGCCGAGGGTTTGATTCAATTTTTTCAACAATTCCAGGATCGATAACGTCGTCTTCGGATCTAGAGCGCTCGTCGCTTCATCGCATAATAATATTTCCGGATCATTCGCCAGCGCCCTGGCAATGGCCACCCTCTGCTTCTGCCCTCCCGACAATTGAGAAGGATAGGCATTCATTTTATCCGACAAACCTACCAGTTCAAGTAAATCCTTCACTTTCTTCGATCTCTCACTTTTAGAAAGCTTGGAGCTCTTTAAGGGATAATCCACATTGTCATAGATCGTTCTGGAATGCATCAGATTAAAATGCTGAAAGATCATCCCGATCTTCTTCCTTGCAGCGCGTAGCTCCTTGGGATGCAAGGTTAGCAAATCTTGTCCGTTCACCTCAACGCGTCCCGATGTAGGCCGTTGCAACAGGTTAATCACACGAACTAATGTACTTTTCCCGGCCCCACTGTAACCTACAATGCCGTATACGTCACCTCTATCAACGTGTAGGCTGACATCCTGAACGGCAACCACCGATTGTGAGCCTGTTTCAAAACTAACTTTGATATTAGATAAAGAGATCATGATGCCAAACCCTTTCTAAAAATTCTATGTATTTAACATTCCATCATTTTCATTTCAGTAATTGTACATCAGAATACTCGGAATTACTACTAAAATTTTTCTAATAGATTTTTTTCAAGAGACTTGTATCCACAACAAAAGGCACCCATGCGTGTTAATAACGAAATAAACAAAAAAAAACAGATCATCGAAGTCGACGATCTGTTACACTATTAGGACGGCATCACTCTTATTATAACTACCGCTGAGGAGGAAGATTATGTTTACTTGTTACACTAAGCAAGACCGATTTGAGACCTATGTTCTAACCAATGAGGATCATAAAATTAATATCGAAGTGGTTCCCGAACGGGGCGGTATTATTAGTAAGTATATACATAATAATGAACCGATTTTTTATCTCGAACAAGAGACATTAGAGGATACTTCGAAAAATATACGCGGTGGCAATCCTATTTTATTTCCTATTAGTAGCTACTTGGTTAATGAGACTTACTATTACAACGACATCGCTTATCAATTAAAACAGCACGGCTTTGCGCGTAATCTAGAAGCAAAAGTAATCCATACTTTTGCTGATGAGCACTGTGCTTCAATCACGCTTGAGATGGTAGATAATGAAGAAACATATGAAAGATACCCTTTCCATTTTAAGCTGATCATGAAATATTCGCTTACCAAGAGTGGATTAAGCATACAAGCTACTATTAATAATAATGACAATAAAGTGATGCCATTCTATTTAGGATACCACCCTTATTTCTATGTGGAAGATAAAGAGAGTATCGAAATAAATATTCCCTCATCTAATTACAAAGAAATGGTACCAAACAGTGTGGTGCAAGATAAATTCAACTTTAATCAACCCGAATCAACTGTCATTTATGAGCAGCTACAATCTAACCATTGTGAGATGATTGATCATGCAAGACAACTGAAAGTGACAATCACCTCAGAAGATGTATATCAGTATATGGTGCTTTGGGCATTGCAAGGAAAATCCTTCGTGTGCATCGAGCCTTGGATGGCTCCTGAAAATGGTATGAACGTTGGACAAGGCATCCAATATCTTGAAGCCAGCCAAACACATACATCCACTATCCAAATAACAGCAGAGTCATTGATTTAACTTCAAAAGTAGATGGTTCTAACCCAAAGATCATGTAACGAAGGAAAGACTGATAAATCCAGTGGTGTTGTGAGCCACAGAAAAACAGGATACCTTTTCTCCAAATCAAGTTAGGTATCCTGTTCCTGTTTTCTATTCAAATTACATTTACTTAAGTTCCTGCAAGAGACTCTCTCCAAACTACGGCATCGTTACATCAAAGTTATCTGCAACTGTTGCTCCAATATCCGAAAATATTCGTGAATTAATTCATCTGGAAATCCATCAGCCCATTGGTTTAAACATATCTTTGATCTTGTTCTCTTTATCCCGGAGCATTAGGAACGGTTCACCTTATCACTCTAACCGCGAAATCGAAAGGTGCCCATCGCGATTCCGTGCAACCCCAATGAGCATAGGAACGGAAATCAGAAGACTGATCAAAACCGGAACAATTGAGCCTTCGAGTCCAAAATTGCCCCCTGTTAGAAGCGCGGCACCTTTCATCTTCACCGTAAACAGACCGGCAGCAGCATGCCCCGAAACCAAAATGCCAAGCAAGCTTTCCAGTGCATTCCAAGCGAAATGCAGTCCTATGGTGAACCATAAGTTCCGTCTCCACATATAAGCGGCTCCGAGCAGAACGCCCGCTTCCACAGCGATGGCGAACCCGCTCCATAACGTTGCCCCTGGGTTTCCGAGATGGGCAACCCCGAAGAATAGAGAGGTCACGGCAAGCGCAAGCCAGTCTCCCCCCCACCTATGCAGAGCTTGAAATAGAAGTCCGCGAAAGATAAGCTCCTCGACAATAGCTCCGCCCAAAGCGGCTCCAATGGAAGAGATCAGGGCAGCATTCGTATCTACATTGGTTACCCATTGGAGGGAGTACCCCCCCATCGCCACGATAATAAAGGTAGACACCACGATAAAGATTGTACCGATAAGCATTCCCATGACCGTTTCAATGCCTGCGCGATGTTTGGCCAACTCTGGAACGGACCGCCGGGCTAGGTATCTTATCGTCAGCTTATAGATCAAGACGACAACGAGCCCATCAATTAGCGTCCATATAAGGGAAACCATTCCTTCTGCTCGCTCTGCTAGCGGCCGGAATACCGCATCCGCGAGAACGATGCCTAGAGCCCCTACAATCAACCAGACGATTGGAAAACGCCAAAATGAATGCCAATCCCTTATTGCCCCGCTATTCTTCATGCCTTGCATCAGCTCCTCCATTACTTGGTGCTTTGAGTATAAGCTGAGAAAGTCATAAAGAAACAGTGCGGTTTGGTCATAATTCTCCTATTAATGGTCTATGATTCCGGAATCGCGGGCTTTACGAGCGGCCTCCCGCCTTCCTTTCACATTCAGCTTCGAATAAATGTTGGAGATATAATTTTTGACCGTCCCTTCGCTCAGATACAGCACCTCGGCAATGTCTTGATTCCGCATGCCAGAAGCCAGCTTATGCAGCACCTCGATTTCACGCGCAGTGAGCCCGTATTCATTGTTCTTCGCGGCGGGGGCATTGTTCATGCTTTTGATCATCTTACTCGCCATCTCCTGTGAGATTAACGTCCCGCCCGTGTGAACGACTCGTATGCCTGCGGCCAGATCCCGGGGATGAATGGCTTTGAGCAGATAACCTTCCGCTCCATGGCTTAACGCGGCTAACACGTACTCTACTTCCTTATAGGAAGTTAGCATGATGATTTTGATTACGGGCATTCGCTCTTTAATCAGGGTCGTTGCGGCAACGCCATCCATGACGGGCATGTTGATATCCATCAGCACGATATCCGGTATCCATCGTTCGCAGCCCTTGATTGCTTCTTCCCCATTCTTGGCAAGCCCTACGATTTCCAAATCTTCTTCCATGGACAGCACGATATGCAAGCTCTCCAAAATCAATTCCTGATCATCAACAAGCAGCACTTTAATTTTCTCCATGCAGCATCACTCCTTTCAGCGGGATCTCGCATCTAACCTCGGTTATCGCTGGAGTTCCCTCCTCAGATAACACGGATAGGCTGCCTCCCAGCCGCTCGACCCGATGTTTCATGGAAGTTAAACCGAAGCCATAATTCAGCTTGTCGATCGGTTTGCCGTTATTTCGAACGCACAATTGCAGCTTGCTCTCGGAATATCGAAGTTCCAGGTGCAATTGAGACGCTTTTCCATGTTTTAATGCGTTCGTAAAGGACTCTTGGATGACCCGAAGGATCGCCTGCCGCGCTTCAAACCGGATGGGCCGCTCTTCCCCCAAGAGATTCAGAGTCAAGGCCGTCCCCGTGTGCTCCCGGAAACGGACCACAAGGGATTCAACCTGCCTGATAAGACTCGACTCCTCTTCTTCTCCCATCTCGTGAACGATGTTCCTCATTTCGTCCAGATCTTTCTCAGCCAATGCCCGTAAGCGAATTAACCGATCTTTGACCTCGGCAGGTTTGCGATCCAAGAGGGCAATAGAAGCATCAAGGCTCATAATGAACGAGATAAAGGAGTGCCCCAGTGTATCATGAAGCTCCCGGGACATGCGGTTGCGCTCTTCCAGCAAAGTCATCTTCTCGATCTCGGCAGTGTAGTGAGTTAACAGCTTATTTTGCTGCTCCACTTCGGCCACCAGTTCATTCTTTTGATAATATGCATTGGCTACGAAGCTTGCCCACATGCCTATGAAGCAGAACAGCAGATTGTCCGTTCCGACACTAAGGGTTCGCTCCCAAGTTACGCCTAAGGAAGACTGAAAGAAAAAAGGAATAAAAGTCACTGTGGGAATGATCCAGAGCGTTTCCCTCGTCAATAAGTACCCCATTGTAAGACTCGGCAACAAGTAGTCCGCTTTGGAAGTCAGGTCCGGGTGGATGACAGAATTCACATAATAAGAACCGCCTAGCACTAGCTCCAGTACGCAAAACCAGACTTTGTTCGTCCGCCGCCCTGGAAACCAGAACATCATAGGAACGACAAGCGCTATGATCAGCCAGATAAAATATAATAACGACCGGTTCATAGGTTCGCTGACGATAATAAGCCGAGACGACAGCAAAATATAATGGTACAAACGAAGAGAGAATATGCCCCAATCCATGAGGGGTAATATTTTTTTCATATCATCCTCCTACAGAGAATCCGAAAACAAAACTTCATAGATATAGTTTATACCAAAAATTCTGCCGCACAAATAGGTTCGCAAGCAACGGCAAGTTTTAGGGCGATCCTTTTTGTCTGTCGTCGCGAATATCTCTCACACCTTTCAAACAGAGGTGAAAAAAATACGTCACAATAGAAATACCGGAACTAAATGCGTACCAAATGAAATCGAAAGGCACCCTGTCGTCGGGTGCCTTATCCTAAGATTTTCTTCTATTTCAGATTCAACGCTCTGTACAACATTGCGACAATCTCTGCTCGTGTCACTGTTTCATCCGGCCTAAATTTCCCATTGCCACCTAGTACAATCCCATTTTCCGCTAATGCAGCGATATAACCATGACTCCAATGTGCTGTAGGCACATCCTGGAAAGTACTTGCTCCACCTGGCTCTAGCTTAAGAGCAAGCGCTACAATTTTGGCCATCTCTGCACGAGTCAAAAAAGCAGTTGGATTAAATTTCCCACTTGAACCATCGACAATTCCTGCTTGTTGTAACGCCATAATGGCTTCATAGTACGAATGGTTTGGATCTACATCCAAAAAAGTAGCGACCTGCCTTGTTGGCTCCAACGCAAAAGCACGATAGAATAACAGCGCCACATGCTGGCGTTGAATGAATTCATTCGGATGAAATGAACCGTCTGAATACCCTGTAATAATCCCTTGAGCGGCTAGCTCCCCTATCATTTCTTTTGCCCAATGATCGTGAATATCAGTAAAGGTCACAATTGGCTGTTCTTTTTTCGGCTCTTCTGGTTCTGTGGTTGTGTTTGCAATCCATTTCGCATAAAGTGTCGTATCTCTTGTCATACGGTCCGTTGCTAAATTCCACAGATTGATTAGCGCAGCCTCTTTATACCACCCTCCAAAAGTAAAGCCATTCTTCACAGGAATCGGTAACTCTGCCAACTTTGTATCATATGCTATGGATAGATTACCTAAAGGGTTCCCACCATTCGACTCAAAATACACCCGTGAATTTTGAGGTGATGAGATTGTACTTCCTCCATTGGTGTTATTCTCCACTTCATATTTCACTACCTGCCACTTGGCATACAATGTTGTTGGCTTATTTACTACATCATTCGTAAAATCCCACCGATTCGTCAGTGCAGCCTCTTTATACCAGCCTTCAAATGTATAACCCAGCTTGGTTGGAACAGACGGTTCTGATGCCTTTGTGTTGTAATCGACCATCTGGGATGAGATTGTACTTCCTCCATCGGTGTTAAACGTCACTTCATATTTCACTACCTGCCACTTGGCATACAATGTTGTCGGCTGATTTACGACATCATTCGTGAAATCCCAACGGTAAGTCAGTGCGGCCTCTTTATACCAACCTTCAAATGTATATCCCAGTTTAGTCGGAACAGACGGTTCTGATGCCTTTGTGTTGTCGTTGACCATCTGGGAGGAGATTGTACTTCCTCCATTGGTGTTAAACGTCACTTCATACTTCACTACCTGCCACTTGGCATACAATGTTGTTGGCTTATTTACTACATCATTCGTAAAATCCCACCGATTCGTCAGTGCAGCCTCTTTATACCAGCCTTCAAATGTATATCCCAGTTTGGTCGGAACAGACGGTTCTGATGCCTTTGTGTTGTCGTTGACCATCTGGGAGGAGATTGTACTTCCTCCATTGGTGTTAAACGTCACTTCATACTTCACTACCTGCCACTTGGCATACAATGTTGTTGGCTTATTTACTACATCATTCGTAAAATCCCACCGATTCGTCAGTGCAGCCTCTTTATACCAGCCTTCAAATGTATAACCCAGCTTGGTTGGAACAGACGGTTCTGATGCCTTTGTGTTGTAGTCGACCATCTGTGATGGGATTGTACCCCCTCCATTAGTGTTATACGCCACTTCATACTGGTCGACGATCCACTTGGCATAGAGCGTTAAATCCCCTGATATTGTTTTTACTGCATTTACACTATAATCTGTGCCACTACCATCCTGCTCAGTATTCCATCCGATAAATTTATAACCTATTTTTTTTAGTGAACCTTCATTCTTTACAGTAAATGTTGGGGTATTCTTTCCTGTATAATCCTCTGAAACTTGTCCACTTGTTTGTCCATTTCCGTTATAAGTGATTTTGTTTCCTATTCCATCAAATACAAATCCATTTGAATTAGCATAATCTTGAGCCTTTGATGGAATAACCCCCATTATTTTAGTGCCAGCAGGTATAGAGTTTTGTTTTATTTCGGTATCAGAACCTAGAAGTGTTATTGTTTCTAGATCGTTCCCAACAAAAGAATTATCCCATATTTCTTTTACACTGCTTGGTATCGTTATACTTTGCAATTTATTATTAGCGAAGGCATTAGTTCCAATAAATTCAAGTTGATTCGATAAAGTAACCGATGACAGTTGATTATTTTGAAATGCCCCAGAGCTTATTACCTTAATATTATTTGACATATTGAGAGAGGTCAGGTTTTTATATTGGAAGGCATAAACAGCTATTGTAGTGATAGGCTTTCCACCTAGCGTATCTGGAATAACTACATTTACTCTGCTGGAATCTAAATCTGCAGTAAGAGTAACCCCACCTGGGTAGTACGGTATAAAATTTGGTTGATTGTCCTCATATACAAAATCATTTTCTATACTATTTGCAAAAACCTTATTCTTATTAAATGGTAACAAGCAAAACAAAAGTGAAATTGTAGTTATTAAAAATATAAACTTACGCATTTTCTCTATCTCCTATTCATATTAAAGTAGTCCATAATTGGATTGTCTTCGACTCTATCAAGATATTATAGAGCCAACTATAGGAGATTGTAGTCCTACTAAAGTAGGATACGGCAAGAATTTATGGAAGAGAACATTGCTATCGTACTCATCAACATTTTTGTCCCTCATCCTCAAAGGGAGCGGTCTATTCGTATTCACGAATCGGAGTCACCCTGTTATGTACATGGAAAGTTACCTTTGTCCCTATACCTAACGTACTTTTGATATGAAGTCCTGTTCCGAAGTGCCGTATTAATCGCTGATCCGTATTTATCAATCCGACACCTGAATGACTATTTGCTTTTCTTTCTAATATTCGTTGCAATTGAACTTCGTCCATTCCAACCCCATCGTCTTCAACAGTTATCTCTGTATGCTCCTCATAGACAGAAATCCGAATAACAATCTTTCCCCCACGAATGCGCTTCATAACGCCATGTCTTATCGCATTTTCAACGAGAGGCTGGATCGTAATAAATGGGATTTTTACTTCCTCGCAGCCATCTATCTCCCAAATAACCTGTAACCTTTCTTCAAACCGAACCTTTTCAATATATAAATAAGAACGCACCAGACTTAGCTCCTCTTCGATCGGAACAAGCCCATCCATATTTTGAAATTTAAATTTATTCGTCAGATAATTGCTGAACTCATCGAGCAAATTACGCATCTTATCCAAATTAATATCGCTTAGAGCTGTTACAGCATTCAACGCATTAAATAAAAAATGAGGCTGGATTTGCGCTTGCAGCCATGCAGCTTCTAATCGCAGTTGTTCCCGAACAGATCGTTTAATCGTAGTTAACGCCTCGATCCGCGATTTTAATTCTATTGCTTCCACTGGCTTCGTCACATAATCGTTAGCCCCGGCTATAAAACCGCTCTGAATATCTATCGGTTGGCTTCTTGCGGTAAGGAGCAATACAGGGAGCTCCGTAAGTGTAAACCGCTCGCGGATCATTCGTGTCAGCTCATAACCGGACATCTGCGGCATCATGATATCGGAGATGACCAGATCACATTCCTTTGTATCCAGTACAGCCAACGCTTCTTTACCGCTCGTTGCCATCGTTACCACATATTCGTCTGGCGGTAGTATGGACTCAAGCACTTGAAGATTGACAGGATCATCATCAACAATTAATAGGTGCGGACGATCGCGATCCATTTCTAGTATAGTTGGTTGTTTCGCTGCTTGCGGGATTCCCACTTTGTCCAAATCGACCGAGGAGGCAATTTCTTGAATTGCCATAGCTTGTAATGTATACGGTTTGAATGAGTTGGATACATCATTTTTTTCTTCCGCTTTCAAGTCTGCTAGCTTTAATGAAAATGTAAATGTTGAGCCTTCTCCTAAAGCAGAGGACACATCTAACGCACCTCCATGAAGCTCAACCAGTTGCTTGCTTATACTTAAACCTAACCCAAAGCCACCTTCAATCATGGTCTCACTCGCGCTGGCTTGCTCGTATGGGCGGAATAAGCGCTTAAGCAAGTCCTCGTCCATTCCGATTCCGGTATCGGTAATAACGATATAAGCTCGTCCATCCTTTGCAAAAGCTTGAATCGAAATAACCCCATCATTCGTATATTTCACCGCATTATGAAGTAAATTGAACACGATTTGGATCACCCTATTCTCATCCGCAATTACTGGGGGGAAATCTTCCGAAATCTGATTAGCAATTTGGACAGACTTTACTTCTGCATTAAATTGCAGCATATCCATTACTCCGGTCACGATTGGCTGGATAAATATAGCTCTTTTCTGTAGACGTGGATTGCCTTCCTGTAAACTCATCACATCAATCAAATCGTTCAATATCAATGTCAACCGACGTCCTACGGATAATACCGTTTCAAGCTCCTTGATGCTCCGTTCCTGCAATAAATGCTGTTCTCTTTTTAAGACGGATTGTGACATGTTAAGCATGCTATGCAGCGGATTTTTAAATTCATGTGATGTGTTTGCCAGAAACTGATCCTTATGGTCATTCATTCTTTGCAAGGTTGCAGCAAGCTCTTTGGTGTTCGCATGCATGATAAAGTAGCCCTTAAACCATTCAGAGGCTAAACAACCCATCGCAATAATCATATCGAACGGATAGTAGACAAGACTCAAACCGCTCTCCAGCAAGATTAACGACCAAAGAGAATGGTTCATCAACGCAAGAAAAGAGATAAGCAGTAAAAGATTGCTCTTTAAATCTTTGAATACTATTTTAAACATTGTAATCAACGTGATAACTGCAGCAATACCAACTAATAGATAATAAACCGGAAAGAGCATAATCACTTGAGATGGATCTAAGAACAAAGTGATGCCGGCAGTCCCTAGAGTCATTACTTTATAGACAGGATACATCCTACGCCAATATGGAAGCTCGCGATGATTCGTACACTGGAGCAAAGCATAGGCTGCAATAATGAAAGCAATATTAGCCAACCTAAAATCCCAATTAATTCCTATGTAAAATAATTGATGGAACAGCTTCTCATCCGTACTAAAGACACTCGTGATCGTTACACATAATGCAAGCAAACTGAAATAAAGCAGCTTCTTTTCCTTATTTCCTAGCAAATACAAAATAAGTGCATAGACAGCATGCATAATAAATATAATCGCTGCCAAAAACTGCATAGCAACGGAAGCTTTCATCTCTTTGGCAATGGCTTCTTCTGAACCAAATTTAATGGAGCGGACAATGCCCCCGCTTCGACTATCCACATAATTTGCCGCCTGAATGACGAGTTCGATTACACCGTTTTCGTCTGCTGTAAAGGTTGTAGAATAAGGTAGGTCCTTCGAAATATATTTATCCTTTGTTGTTGCCACCTGTCCGGATTTAGTAAGCAATCGACCGTTTACATATAATTCTGATGCAGTGCGTACGCTAGGTATACGAATACTATAATTAAGGTTCTTTGCCGGGTCTACATAAAGACGCAAACGATAAGAACCATACCCGTATGGCGATGGCTTGTCAGCATGCAAAGCTTCATTCCATCCTCCCGGTACCTGAATATGCCTTGGCGCATTATCGCCTAACAATTGTTCCCGACTACCATCTATCAACCATTGCGAGGGATAGAACTCCCATTCCCCATCAAGTAAGAGAATGCTGCCATCTTCTGCATTCCAATTGCGCAAATCGAATTGCCCATGATGAATGGACACCTGTTTGGGATCATGAACCGTTTCCATCCATAAAATGCGCAAACCGGTTAATACAACTAATATGAACACTAGCAATAATATAATATAGCTCTTTTTCATTTGATATTTGGATGAGTGAGTTTCCAAGAAGTATTTCTCCCCTAGTCATTTTCTTCTTAAGTCTATTATATAGCATTACCTACATGGAAAACTTTAGATATTCAAGTCGGATAAAAAAAGAATTAGCTCGGAATCCTCCACTTATAAATACGTTATATAATATATTGTTTCATCAGTATAACTTTACACAAAATAACCTCCCTATAACAGGGAGGTTATAATATGCTTTCTAACTACTGACGGATTGCCATCATAGTGTCATGTTTCATCGTTGAATCGGACTAATTCGTAGTTTATAGCAACTTAATCAGCTCTTCTAGCTCATCAACTAATACTTTTGCAAGTTCAAAATTAGTATCTTTTAAAGCCAATTCTATTTTCATTTCAACTGCTTTTTTGTTTTGTTCCGCTTCTAAATAGTCTTTATCAAAATGACGAGCATAAATCATCTGTTTAAATTTTTTCATTTTCATTTTTCTAATCGTCTTATCGTCAATGATTAATACATAATCCATACCATTTACAACAGAATAGAAATCATGAGATATCATGAGAATCGCACCTTTATAATCTGCAATGGCATTTTCCAATGCGATTTGTGTATAGGTGTCTAAATGGCTTGTCGGTTCATCAAGAAGTAATACATTTGCTTTACTGGCAGAAACTTTAGCCAATTGAAGCATATTTTTTTCTCCACCAGATAAAGATGCTATCTTTTGATTAACGATTTCTCCTTCAAAGCCATAGTGTGATATATACGATCTAACCTCATCATAAGTACTAAACCCAGCATCGATGAATTCTTCTAGTATTGTATTAGAATCCTTTAGCATTTCGCCTTGGATCTGAGATAAATAAGCCATTTTAACATCAGCATTTATTTCAATTGAATCATGATTATTGTTAAAGATATCTCGGAGTAAAGTCGTTTTTCCGGTACCGTTTGGGCCGATAATGGCTACTTTATCCGTAGATTTTATCTCAAAGTTAACATTGTCTAACAGCAGCTCATCAAAGGCAACACTATAATTACTGACATTTATAA
Source organism: Paenibacillus segetis (assembly GCF_014639155.1). Classification (NCBI taxonomy): domain Bacteria; kingdom Bacillati; phylum Bacillota; class Bacilli; order Caryophanales; family Paenibacillaceae; genus Paenibacillus; species Paenibacillus segetis. The sequence continues at coordinate 382,926 of NZ_BMFT01000001.1, read as the reverse complement.
CCGTGGTGTCTTCCATTTCATTCTCAATATCAAAACTGATATTCGGTTGCTTAATATCAACAAATGGTGCTTTAATTCTACGCGCTTCCAATCTCTCTTGAAACCTAACTCTAGCTTTTAACGCTCTCCCTCTAGATGCTTCTGAATTATAAGTTGCGATAGCTCTAAGATTATCAATAATGTTATCGTATCTCTCAATTTCTTCTTGTTCAGCGACTGCAATTTCTTGCAACTCCATTTTTGTCTGAAGTAATGAGAAATTATACTCAATATATCGCCCATCAAACTCTTGGATTTCCATGTTTTCAAGGTGTATTATTTTGTTGAAACAATGATTCAATAGATATCGGTTGTGGGTAACAACTAGCAGTATGCCTTTGTGAGCATTAATAAGTTTTTTAAGCGCATTTAGGTTTTCAAAATCTAAAAATACATCGGGCTCATCCATAATCATCAAGTCAGGACTATTAAGCATCTCCTTCATCACTTGAATAAGCTTGAATTCTCCACCACTCAGTTCGGATACCCTAACATCTTTTAGCTTCATGAGGTTTGCTAGATTTAGTTGCTTATTCATGTTGCTTTCAAAATTATCGCCGCCGATTGCATTAAATGCGTCTAGAGCTAATTGGTACTTTTCGAGTAACGGCTCAATATCCGATGAGGTTTCCATTTCAGTACAAATAGATTGTATTTCATTTTGTATCTTAATAAATTCTTCTCCGATATATTCAAAAACGGTTGTTTCTTTCGTTCTGTCTAGTTGGGAGAACTGACTTACATACCCCATTGTGCAGGTTGGATCTATCTCTAACTTGCCCTCGAACAAATATCTTTCTGGATCCATCAGTATATCGATCAGTGTACTTTTACCACTGCCACTTGTTCCAATAAAAGCGCAATGCTGTGCCTCTTCTAACGTAAATGAAATGTTATGATATAGTTCTTTTTGTGGAAATGAGAAGGATAAGTTTTCAACTTTTATCATCGTATTACCTTTCTGTATAACTAAAATAGTGACTATTATTGAAAGTATTGTAGCGCGTAGTTTTAGAGTTTGCCGTTTGTTAGCGTAACACTGTTTACAAGCAACTTCAATGTATTTGTATCCCATCCCTTGGGGGTCAAAGTTCTGAAAAGCCTAGATGTTTCATTTCATTCCATTCGTACATAGAAGTCCTCCCTCCTTTCCTTTTGATCATATCACCGACGATTTTTACATACTTGATTCGAGTTGTACAATAAAATCTTGCCGTTACTTATGATACGGTTCCCCGTAACATATATGTGAAGTAGACATTTGATAACAGACAATGTTAGCTCAAAGGGAGTGTCTGCACACTCCCTTTTTTCGCCGTTACTTATGAAACGGTTCGGCTTATCGCGTCTATCGGTGAAAAATGCTAAAGGAGCTGCCACGGCATGCTCCTTAGTTGATGTTCTTATGGATTTTTATTTTCATGATCTGCACGACAGGCTGACGATTCGGTGCCGACACACTCGAAAAGTCAGCCTTTTTATTGATTTACCTTGTTGAATTAACCGGCACGGTATAATACTCCCCAAATTGCATCTCGTCAAGAGAAAATCTGAGAACGAGCGACATAGCGAGGGATCCCTCCTTTTGCTTTCTAAATTGGAATGAATTTATGAATATGCAGGACGACACCGTTTTTTCCAATTCATCCAATCTCACGTAAAATATTCTTCAGATCGATGAGGAATAAGGGAAGGAGAACTGTATGAACAGCGTGGACAAAATCAGATTTTTACTATTTTACGGTGAAGCGCCCGAGGCAACTTGTTACGGGTATATGGAGCTGAATCGGGATGGCAATATGATCGCGCTCTACAATAGTTGCGGCGAGGAAATCGACATGTTTGGCGGACATGAATTTGTCAGGGTACGGGCGCTTGGCAAATTCGATGATGAAGACCGCGATAATTTTTACTCCTTGTTAGAAAGTGATGGTGTAGGATAACCTGTACGACAGACAGGTGAAGATTCGATGTCAAGACACCACGTGGAACGCAATGAATATTCTCTGGAGGTGGAAGATGAACAAACAGGTTCAAGAGGCAAGCGGAATGAAGAGAGGGACGATGTTAGCCTCCCTGCTCATCGGTGCATTTATTGCGTTTCTTAACGAAAATTTACTTACCAATACATTTCCTGGATTAATGCGTGAGTTCAACGTTGCTGCTTCGACCATACAATGGTTATCGACCGGTTATATGCTGATGATCGGCATACTGGTGCCGGTGACCGCATTGCTACAGCAATGGTTCACGACTCGCCGGATGTTTATGTCCGCGATGGCATTATTTTTAGCAGGTACCTGCTTGTGTACAGTATCCCCCGGATTCGAAGTCTTGCTGATAGGCAGGGTTGTTCAGGCTTGCGGGACAGGATTATTGATTCCTTTGATGATGAATACGATTCTTGCCCTCTATCCTCCGGAACGCAGGGGGGCTGCCATGGGTCTCATGGGGCTTGTCATCATGGTCGCCCCTGTCATCGGGCCAGCTTTGTCGGGTTTGGTTATCGATACCTTACACTGGCGATGGCTTTTCTACATTATGATTCCTGTCGCATTGTTTTCGATTATTTATGCATTCATTTACTTAAAGAATGTTACAGAAATCACCAACCCAAGGGTCGATCTTTTATCCATTGTTATGTCAATCATCGGGTTTGGTTGTGTCACCTACGGTTTCAGCCAGACTGGTGTCTGGGCTGGTCCTGGGAGTTACAGTTTGATTACCATAGGCGGCCTCTTCTTGCTCTTGCTTATTTGGCGGCAGCTCAAGATTAAAGAACCTTTGATTGATCTTTCCGTATTCCGGTATCCCGCTTTTTCTTTGGTAGCGGTATTGATAGTAGTGCTGATGATGGTTTTATTCGCCACCACGACATTGCTGCCGATCTATATGCAGGATGTGATGCAGTTGACAGCATTCGCGACAGGTTTACTTCTGATGCCAGGCTGCATTTTAAACGCAATGATGATGCCTGTGACGGGAAAATTATTCGATAAATTCGGGCCGAGATTCGTCATAATGCCCGGACTGGCCATGATCGCCCTATCGCTTTGGCTGTTTGCCGGTATCGACAGCGATACAACCCGAGGCTCCGTTCTGTTCAATCATGTCCTCTTATTCTTAGGCATATCGTTTGTCGTCATGCCGGCTCAGACGGCAGGAATGAATCAACTTCCGCGTCACCTGGTCCCCCATGGCACAGCCATATACAATACGCTCCAACAGATTGCCGGGGGAATTGGCATCGCTTTGTTCGTCGGCATCATGTCGTCCGGAGCCAATCGTTATCTTCACCATTCGCTCGATCCCGCAGCGTTTCAAAATAAAACACAAAGTATCGTGGCCGGTTTGCAAACGGTTTTTTGGATTGAATTTATTCTCACAATACTTGTTTTGGTACTGGGTTGGTTTATAAATGGCCGTCTTTGTGTCGATTCTTCTCTAAAGAAAGAAGCCGAAAATTTGTTGCCTTAGGGTCTCGAAACACTTATTTCGCCGTCACTTATGATACGGTTCACCGTATCATCTATAGAGCGAAATTTAAGGGCACCCGATTGGGTGCTCTTTTGCTTCTTACTACTAACCATACAAAGATGGAGTCAATAATGGCTGTTCCATCAACACAAAAAGAACAAAGGAGCGCCCCCAGACCATGAACTTTAATGAAAATAAAAAGAAAGCCTTAACTACCTACATCAATGACCATTTTGATGGACAAATGTCGCACTTCCCCTACGCTAAATACCCAACTGAGCCACTCGAACTCTGGCTCAGGCAGTTCAGTGACCCAAGTACAGTCCGGCCTGAAACGATTCGTGAAGCTTTGTTCTGGCGATGTGGCTTCTGGCAGAGAACAGATGCCCCCTACACGCAAAAGCAACCGGTCAGAGGACTGGATTAACCAACGGGTGCAACGGCTGCTAGTTGCGGCAAAACAAAACCCATTTCAGCAAACCATGTATGCAAGCCACTTAATCAATTTGAAAGTCCTTATTACCCTCATTCTTCAGTACAAAGAGCATCTTACTGGATTGGAACAGAACATAGAGCGAGCGATGCTTTTCTCTCCGCCTGTTCAATTATTGCAGTATTTCTGCTTTGTTAGTTATACGCCTTTTCCTTGCGTAAAGTAAAAAACAAACGGCACGGGGCTTTCCCATGCCGTTTTGAATTCCATTTTTATTCCCGTTCTTACCTTTGAGCTTAACTTAATGACATTGCCTGTTTGGGTGTCCTTATTGTTTTTCTAAGTTTTGCTTGCTAAGCGACTCTATTCAGCATCATTCTGCTCTTCCAGCCATCTCAAAATCGCTTGGTTTGTTTCTTCCGGCTTTTCTTGCTGGATCCAATGACCGCAATCCAGATTGACCACTTCCGCATTAGGCACAAATTTTGTCAGGTTTTCAGATCTCTGGACCGTATCCCGGTCACCATAGATCATGAGGGTCGGCTGTACCATAAAAATGAAGGGGGTTACGATTTTGGATGAGCTGTTTCATCCCTTCTTCATTTAGCGATTTGATTTATGCCTCGCATTTAAAACGTTCTGACTTTTGATGAGAATTAAACCCTAAATGATTGAGAAATACAGTAGCTCCTCTCTCCTAAAGATCAGGGAAACAATAGACCCACATTTATGCAGTACCAACAATCCTTTTAACGATTCTTTTGCTATTCATATTTCCTTATTCTGTATTTTTTTGCGATCTTGAAATTTTAGCCCTTCTTCAGATGAAGCGATCAATATTCCAAGCCTTCTTAATCGTGTTTCTTCTTTCTTGGCGCTCATTACCCACCAGATAGAATCTCTTTTATAGGATGGTGATAAATTAGTGAAGAATAGCCAGGCTGTTTGATTTGCCTTGATTTGTTCTTCATATTCTTTCGCAAGTTCCACGTTTCTTTGTTCAGAGGAATAGCCTTGTGCATCGGTTCTGTTGTTAAAGACGTGCATTCCTTCTGGTCTCATCTTTCCAAGCTGTATTAGTGCTTTTACCTTCTTTACGTTCACAGCACTCCATACACTATTTACTTTGCGCGGAGTAAAGCGAATCTTATAGCTTTGTTTATCAATGGTTTTTCGTATACCGTCAATCCACCCAAAACAAAGAGCGGTATCTACTGATGCAGACCAAGTAAGGCTTGCACGCCCTGTACTTATCCCAAAATAGCCCACCCAAATTTCACTAGCTTCAGCATGATGTTCTTCTAACCAATCGTTAAACTCTTCTTGGTTGTTGAAAAAAACTACATCTCCCATTGTTCCAGCCATTTTAAAATCGCTTGGTTTGTTTCTTCCGGCTTTTCTTCCTGGATCCAATGACCGCAATCCAGATTGACCACTTCCACATTGGGCACGAACTTTGTCAGGTTTTCAGACTTCGCAACCACATCCCGGTCGCCGTAGATCATGAGGGTCGGCTGCTGGATGATTGGGTTCACTTTCGCCAATAAGCGCCAGTTGCGGTCAAGGTTCCTGTACCAATTTATGCTGCCCGTGAACCCTGATGTTTCAAAAGCGGAGACGTAAACGGCCAGCTCGCTTTCGCTCAATACGGGCTCACCGAGCGGTGTTTCTGCTCTGGCGAGATTGATCAACGCCATACCTGGCTCAGGTGCTCTGAGAGGCTCGTTCTTCCGGTACAGGTTGCGAAGGAACCTGTATGTATTGTCTTCGAATACGGCGTCCGCGACGCCTGGTTGTCGATTGAAGTGGACGAAATAGAAATCGCCGCCAAGTATTTCTTCCATGAACTCGATCCAGGGTTTTTCTCCGCGCTCTTGGTAAGGCAAGCTCAGATTTATCACTTTATTGACGCGGTTTGGGTGCAGCAAGGTCAGTCCCCAAACGACGAATGCACCCCAGTCATGACCGACAAAGGTAGCGTCCTCGTATCCATAGTGATCGAGAAGCGCGATGAGATCACCCGACAAGTGTTCAATGTCATAGTCTGTTACTTCTGTCGGACGGGATGAGTTGCCGTAACCCCGCTGGTTGGGGACGATGACATGGTAGCCCGCTGCGGCAAGTGCGTCCATCTGATGGCGCCAAGAAAAGGCATGCTCTGGCCAGCCGTGGCAGAGTACAATAGGTTTTCCTGCATTTTCTCGGCCTGCTTCAAACACTTCGAGTTCCACACCGTTGGCTGAAATAAGGGTGGGCCTGGGAAAATCGGTTGGATTAAACATTGAATTAAAACCTCCTTCTTGTGATACTTGTAGTATAGTGGATAAAAGGTGACATCTAGGTGTCACCGTTCTGAAATCATGTAAAAAAGAGGGCAATTATGGACAAAGTGGAGAGACTCATTTCGATTATCATGATATTGCTGAAAAAAGAGGTTGTTTCTACAACGGAATTCTCACAAATATTCAATGTCTCCAAAAGAACGATCCTTCGCGATATGGAAACATTGAGCCTATCGAACATCCCGATCTACTCTGTCAATGGGGTCAAAGGGGGCTACGGCCTAATGGATGAATACAAAGTTGATAAACGCCTTTTAAGCAGCTCCGATTTACAGAATATATTAACTGCGCTCGGCGGATTGGAACAAATCCTCCGTACTGAAGAAGTTGAAAGAACGATAAAAAAAATAGAGGCAATGGTTAGTCCATTGTCTCTAAATAGTTCCATTCAACTATCGTTTTATGATTGGGAAGGTCGGTCCGAGATTCTTGAAACCTTAAAGACATGTCAAGAATCCATTTCAAAAAAGAGGCTGGTTTCGTTTGATTATACAGACAAGGACGGGGCTGTGACGAATAGAATGGTCGAGCCCTATGAGCTGCATTTTAGCGAATCAAGTTGGTACTTGAAAGGATTCTGTTTACATCGACAGGGATATCGAACTTTCAAGTTATCTCGGATCGATCATATTACTATGGATGAATGCGCGTTTCATCCTAGAGACGATTGGTCAGAGCAAGTACACGAAGCAAATTATCTACCTGAATTCGTCACGATTAAGGCATGGATATCGCCTAGCATAAAAGATCAAATCATCGAAAGGTATGGTCGAAGAAGTATTGAAGACCATAGTTCTGGATTTTTATTAGCAACCATTTATGTCCCACAAAATCGTATGGGATTTCAACTTTTAGCAAGCTTCGGCACTCATCTAAAAGTTGTAGAGCCCAAAACCTATGTTGAAGACTTTCGAAATTATTTATATCAAATGATGGAGAACTATTCCTGATATATTTAGCATTAAAGCTTCAATCTTCAACTCAACTTTTCGCCGTTACTTGTGATACGGTTCACCGTAACGTCTATAAGGCGAAATTAAAGGCACCCAATTGGGTGCTTTTCTCGTCGGAAACCTCCACTACTTGAAATTTAATATAACGTCAGTTGCTTCGAATACTCCGCTATCCCTGAACCAATTACTCCCCCTTCAATTTGCTACTGCAACAACCTGAATAAACATAACTGCCTACTAAAATAATTACGATTATAACATAATGTTTTATCAATATAACTTTATACACAAAAAATATCCTCCCTATGACGGGAGGCTATAATATGATCGCCATCTACGCACTAAACAGACAAAACCTAATAATATCTACAATGGAATGCGAACCCATGGCTGATACCAAATCGCGCTTACGTTGAAGCCATGCAAATGGTAGTCCAAATAATAGGGATAACACGATGATATTTCCGATATTGATAGTACTTAATTCAAAGTGAATGAACACATGCGGTAACACCATAATCAAATAACATAATACATTTTGCAGCTTAGTAAACTTGTGGTCCCCTGCTATGACAACACAAAGAGCAAACAGAAAATATCTGAACATAATTTCTTCCGTTACACCGGCTTTGATGGCTTCAAAAATATGCGACAGTTGGAATGATGGATTAATAGGATTACTGCTGAGGCCAAGTAGAACATTGATCCCCCCTAATACCACGCCCACCAACACCAAAGTGATACACGAGATCACAACATCTCTTTTCGTAGCATTTTTAATTAAAATAATTCTATGACTAGAACCTTTCATCATACTGGTGGCACCAATATAAATGAGAATGGACGACACGCCCATAAACACGCTGGCTGGCATAGCTATAATCCCGAGAACACAACCGATCATAATATCTCTTAATGTGGTGTTCTTATTTTTTATAATATAAACCACGGAGACCACTCCAAATAACAGAAACCAAATCACCATCATCTTAAATACAGCTGCCAAACCCCATAAACACATTAATCCTACCAATAGCGAAGTCAGTTTGAATCCTACTTTGTTTGTCATCTCTAATTCATTTCTCCCAGCCTCAATAGAATTTACTGTTGCCAGTATATCAATATCTGGAAGTTATAATCTGTTAGAAACATCATCTTGAGGTTCTATATTCCTACTCTTTTAAAATATGGAAGTATATCGTTCGGTAGGAGAATTAGTAACTCTCGAGGAAAGTCGGCATAACAGCTCGTCCACTTTCCGTATGATCCTCTGAAGATGCGCTACGCTCATATGCTGTATCCATGATGTGCTTGGACTGTTCGCTAGATACTTTACCGATTCGATTAAATTCACAGCGTCGAAATCAACATGCGATCCATTCCGTGTCAGATCAAATAAATCTTCTATGGGCAAATTATAAGGTGGGAAAACGCTCCCCCACTCTTGGATATATAGAGCCTTGAGCATGATTTCTAATGACCAGTCGCTTAGGATCAGGCAGGGTTTGGGGAGATTGTGGTGTAGGAAGATTGGGGTGAGGTTCATGTAGGTTTGAACTGTATTATACTCAAGCTTTAATCCAGTTTTAATATGTAAACTACTTAACCCAGAGTAAGGACATTCTCTTTGTATTAGGCCAAGCTCAATTCCCATTAAGCATTCTCCCAAAATTTAGTAGTATACGCATATGCGTACCAGTTCACAATATATTATATGGTACGTTATTGCGTATAGTCAAACTTCAAGAGGTGATTGTTCATGGCCAAAAAAGTCATCGTAAAAATTCCAGAATTGCTTAAACGCCACGGCATCTCACTACGTGAACTTTCCCGCTTATCCGATGTACGCCACGCTGCACTAAGTGAACTATCCAACGGTAAAAGAGAAAACATCAATTTCTCTCATATCGAAAAAATCGCCGATGCATTAAGCATCAGCGATATTAGTGAGATTATTGATTTGGTTGAGGTGGGAGACTGAGATTTTATTATTAGTTCCCCCAACGTTAGCTCATCTCATAACTTTGTTGAATCAATGCTTTGGCTTCCTTCAGGTGTTCATCCTTCATGATCGTTATTTCCAAATCCCCTGTACCATAATGTCCGATATTTCGCACATCCCGCGTAAATCCAGATTGCAGTTCTATTTTATCGGGTTCCACCTTTACAAAGACTGTAATCGACTTCTTTTGTGGATGAATCTCTACACAAGCAAAGTTTTTAATTCGTTTAAAAGCAATATAATCCTTCAGTGTGTTCATCTGAACATCATCACCAAGGGCCAATATGAAAGCCTTAAGTTCCTCAAAACGGTCAGTTAGATCTGTGCTAGCCTGCGCCAAATAATCTGTAACTGTTTTGTTATTCGTATTTTTAATCGCCGAAACTGCAGACGAATGGACAGGCTGATTAGCCGTTGTAGCATTCACCAGATCAAGCAGCAAGAGCTCATCACCATATTTTTTATAAGTATATAATGCAATGTTACGATCAATCTGCTGAACCGCATATTCGTCGAATTTCGTAAAACCACCCGCAATACAAAGTAAGCGTGGAGCACTCCAATCGATAGCCTGGGAGACTTCCGATCCGAATCTTTTCTGAACTAGCAAAGTAAATTCTGCCTGATGGTCCATTAACCAATCAAGATAGTAGAGTCCCTGATTAATGACATTCTCATTCGTTGCACGTTTGTACTCGAAGATGACTGGAGAATTGTCTTCGTCAATCCCTAGGGTATCAATTCGACCGCTATGCCGCTTACCTGTTATGTATTCTGATGCGAGAAAACGAATACCCAATAATGCCTCCAAATTATGTTCCATTAACGTTTGAAGAGATCTTTCCACAGTTACTGTGTGGCCGCTCAGTTCTTCAACACCACCTGTAGCAAGACGGAATAACTTTATATCTCCCATGGAACTACCCTCCTATAATTAAACCTATTAACACGCTGCTCTATCCAAGCTCCAGCTCCATCTGAACCATCAACTCAGCCTGCTTAATTACAGTCTCAACAGCTTCTTTCTGTAAGTCAGGTGGATAGCCATACTTTTTAAGCAATTTGCGAACTGCAACTCGCATTTTAGCTCGCGCTGATTCACGTAGGTTCCAGTCAATACTCATATTGGCTTTTATAGATTTGGTCAACTCATGAGCAATTATCTTAAGAGTTTCATCACCTAGTACTTCCTCAGCTGTTTCATGTGAGGCAAGAGCATCATAGAAGGCAACCTCTTCTCTAATCATGCCTACTTCTTCTCCACGTTTGTATGCCCCATCCATTTCTTTTGCAAGTGCGATCAGTTCTTCAATAACTTTCGATGTTTCAATCGCTCGCTTATTGTATTTATTTAATGCTCCTGTTAGCATTTCCGAAAATTTGCGGGCTTGAATTAAATTAGTCCGTTGTACACTTTTGACTTTCCCATTTAGTAGACGGTTCAAAAGTTCTACAGCTAAGTTTTTATGAGGCATCGCCTTCACATCTTCTAAGAACTTGTCAGATAATATTGAAATATCAGGATTCTCTAATCCTAGAGACTCGTATATATCAATAACTTCCTCAGATATAACAGACTTTGAGATAAGCTGATTCAGTTGCGCTTCCATTTGAGCATTTGTTTTTTTCTTACTACCATCACCAATGCTTTTCACAAGACTTGCTTTGACCGCTTTGAAGAATCCAATCTCTGCATTTAATTCTTGAGCCTCTTCTGTCGTCGCACAAAGAGCAAATGCTTTGGATAACTCAGTAACCGTTGTTACAAATCTTCGCTTCTCATCATCACCAAGCCCCAATATATAATCCATCGTAGAGATTATGGTATTCATACGAACTGTAGCTTTATCAGATAAATAACCTTCATAGTCATGCTCATACAGCAGCTCAATAATAATCTCATGCTTTTCGATCATAACATCTACGGCAACCGATGTATCAATGCCTGCTGTCCGTTTATCACTTTCAGTGTACTGATGAAGGGCTTCCTTCAAGCTGTCTGCTATACCAATATAGTCGACAATTAAGCCACCAGGTTTGTCCTTAAATACACGATTGACACGAGCAATCGCCTGCATTAAGTTATGACCTTTCATTGGCTTATCAATATACATTGTGTTCATAGCAGGTACGTCAAATCCTGTTAGCCACATATCACGCACGATAACAATTTTTAATGGATCATCATTATCTTTCATCCTTCTTGCTAGATACTCACGACGTTTTTTATTCCCGATAAAAGGCTGCCAATCCACAGGATCACTAGATGCACCCGTCATTACAATTTTAATAATGCCTTTATCATCATCATCTGAATGCCATTCTGGACGTAACGCTACAATTTCATGATAAAGACTAATGGCAATTCGACGCGACATCACGACTACCATTGACTTACCAAACATCGCTTCTTGTCGTTCCTCATAATGCGTAACAATATCTTCCGCTAGTCGTTTCACTCGTGATTCAGCACCAGTTATTGCTTCTAGACGAGACCATTTTGACTTCAAACGTTCTTTAACGGTTATTTCTTGATCTTCGGTAATCTCTTCATATTCATCATCTACGCTAAGATCACTTGGTAAATCTAGTGGAATAATCCGACTCTCATAAAATATCTTTACCGTTGCTCCATCTTCTACTGCTTGTGTCATATCGTAAATATCAATATATTCACCGAAGACAGCTGGAGTATTTTTGTCTGTTGCTTCTACTGGTGTACCCGTAAAACCAACAAAAGATGCGTTCGGAAGAGCGTCTCTCACATATTTGGCAAATCCATATTTTGTTTCTGCTTCATTTCCACGTATCGTTGCTCCAAATCCATACTGCGAACGATGAGCTTCATCTGCCATGACGATGACATTGGTTCGATCTGTCAAACAAGGCATAATTCCTGTATCTTCATCGGGCGAAAACTTCTGTAGCGTTGTAAAAATAATGCCGCCAGATTCCACTGACAATAAACTACGTAGCTCATCCCGATTATTAGCTTGGCTAGGTGTTTGACGTAAAATATCGCTTGAAATCGAGAACGTATTGTACAATTGATCATCCAGATCATTACGATCAGTAAGGACGACAATGGTTGGATTATTCATTAATTGAATCAACTTTCCTGCATAGAACACCATCGTCAAGCTCTTTCCAGAACCTTGAGTATGCCAGACTACCCCGATTTTATGGTTGCCTTCTACTGCTAATTTCGCCTTTTCAACAGCTTTATTAACCGCATGATACTGATGATACGCAGCTAGTATTTTAAACGTGTTCTCACCATCACTTTGGAACAACATAAAATTATGTATAATATCTATAAATCTAGTAAGTTCTAGCATTCCTTTTAACAATACTTCTAGTTGTGATAATGAGGTTGGAGCCAATTCTAATCCATCAATCGTACGCCACTTCATATATCGTTCTTCATTTGCTGTTAGTGAGCCAACTCTTGCATTTACCCCATCACTCGTAACTAAGAAGGCGTTATAGCGAAATAGCGACGGAATCGATTGTTTATAAGTTTGAAGCTGATTATAGCCTTCAGAAATTCCTGTTGCTTCGTTTGTGGCATTTTTAAGCTCGATGACGACCAACGGTAAGCCATTCACGAATATAATCACATCAGGACGCTTATTTTGATTACCTTCAATAATCGTAAATTGATTCACTGCTATAATGTCATTATTATGTGGATTCTCAAAGTCAAAAAGCCATACTTTTACCGTTGGATTATAGCCATCTGTACCTTGTAGCTCAATATCTAAGCCATCCGTTACCATACGATGGAACTTTTGATTATTGATCACTATACTAGGAGATTCATTCGCTTCAATCTTCTGTACAGCTAGTTCAATTGCTGCATTCGGTACTGTTGGATTAATACGTTGAAGTGCTTCTGTTAAGCGATATGTTAACACCACATCTTGATAACTTTCACGTTCAGGGCTCTCCCCTTCGTGTGCTATATCTGGTCCAGCTAAGATGGAATAATCCATCTCAGCTAACCATTCAAGCGTGGCTTCTTCTAAATCTGACTCTAGATACTTAAACATATCAATCTACCACACTTTCGTCTGGGATTTCGATTTCTCCTGATAGGAGTTTTGGGAGGAGGGAGTCTCTTAATTCTATTAATTTCTCATTTTCCTCTTTTAATTCCATTTGTACGTCTATCAATTTTTCTAACGGTTCAGCAAGGCGATTTAAAACTTCTTGATTTGGAATGACAAATTTAAACTCTGATAATGTATTAAATGTTATCTGTGGAAACGTGCCTGATCGATCTTCAGCAATTTGTTGTAATTCATTGATAACCTCTGGCATTATTAACCACAAATACAGTAGTTTACTTGAATAAATTTCTTTATCTACTCGTAATACCATTAATTTAGTTGATACTACATATTCATAAGAGTCAAAATTCACAAAAGCATATCTTTTATTTTTAGGTCGTATTTCGCTATACAAAATATCGTCCTTTTTAATTAACTTTTTAGCTTGTCCTGGCATTTTGTCAGTAGGGCTCAGATCCACATTTCCTACATAACCTTCAAGAATATCTGAAGTATTTAAGAATCTAGCAAATTGAATATTATTCTTATTAATCGATTTAGACACACTTTCTGTAAAATCGTTTAATTTATATACTTTCCACCCCTCAGGTATCTCCCCTAACTCACTCTCCACCATCTTGCCACCACTTGATTTATACGGTAACCCTTCCTCATTTGGAAACTCAAAATCAATGAACCAATGTTTGAACAGGGTTTGAGAGAGTTCTTCTACATTATCAATAATTTCTTTATTAGCATTCAACTTTGAATCAATATTAAAGAAAAAATCCCCTACTTTTTCTTGAGTTTCTTTATTAGGAAAGGGAATCTCAACTTCCTTTATACTCTTTAAACTAATCGTTTTTTGAGTAGAACCTGTCACTAACTTTTCAATTTGATTTTGAACAATATTCGAAGATAAACAATAGTATAAATATTTAGGTTCTACTTCTACCGGATGTAAAACAACCGTGTTTTGTCCTAGACAAAACACTTCATTAGTTTGTACAAAACAAGGAATCCCATAACTCCCTACCCTACTTAAAACGACATCACCTATTTGAGGAATATATTTTTTTGTAAACTCCTTATATACATCCTCATCAACATAAGCCACGTCACGCAAGGTTAAGAAACCCTGTTTAATATCTTTTACCCTGACCATTGGATACCCAGAATCTAAATAATTTTTAGGTGTATGATGTAATGAATCATAAACCTCAACTATATCACCAATTTTTTCAAAATTCATACCCAATCCCCCCTAAAGCTTGGCGGATTTGTTGTTCTAACTCTTTTGACTTCGCGAATTGCTCAGATAACTCCGATGTTAAACGTGCCATCTTCTCTTCAAAAGGCTCACCGTCATCTTCAACTTCTTCTAATCCTACGTAGCGACCTGGCGTTAAGATATAGTCGTTATTACGTACTTCATCTAGCTTTGCTGCCTTACAGAAGCCTTGTACATCTCCGTAAGCTTCGTCTGATGTGCCTCGCCATGTGTGGAATGCCTTCGTAATTTGATCAATGTCTTCGTTGGCGAATTCTTTATGAGTGCGGTCTGCCATGTAGCCTAATTTACGAGCATCAATAAATAAAATCTCACCATTACGCGCTCTCTTCCCTGTTTTTGTTTTATTCTTCGACACCAACCATACACAAACAGGAATCTGTGTAGAATAAAATAGCTGTCCTGGTAATGTCACAATACACTCTACTAAATCAGCTTCAAATTCTTCCGGATTTCACCTTCACCAGATGTATTAGACGACATTGAACCATTAGCAAGCACAAAACCTGCTGTTCCTGTTGGGGCAAGCTTTGAAATCATATGCTGAATCCAAGCATAGTTCGCATTACCAACAGGTGGTGTACCATATTGCCAGCGTACATCCTCACGTAGTTTGTCTCCGCCCCAGTCTTTAATATTAAACGGAGGATTGGCAAGGATATAATCTGCTTTTACACCTTTGTGGAGATCATTTAGGAATGTATCTGCATTATGTGGTCCAATATTACCATCTATCCCACGAATCGCTAGGTTCATTTTGCACAGCTTCCAAGTTGTTGGATTGAATTCTTGTCCATAGACAGAAATATCTCCAAGTTTTCCTTGATGCTCTTCTACAAACTTCTCACTTTGTACAAACATACCACCTGAGCCACAGCAAGGATCATAAATACGTCCTTTATATGGCTGTAGCATTTCAACGAGTAAATGTACAACAGATGATGGAGTATAGAACTCACCACCATTTTTTCCCTCTGCACTTGCGAACTTGCTTAAAAAGTATTCATATACTCGACCTAAAACATCTTTCGAGCGACTAGCTTCATCACCTACTTTGAACGAGAACAGATCAATCGTTTCACCAAGACGAATTTTATCAAGTGCTGGTCGAGCGTAATCCTTAGGTAATACCCCTTGCAACGATGGATTTTCTTTCTCAACTGCAATCATTGCTTTATCGATGATTTGACCGATCTCTGGTTTTTTAGCATTATCTTTAATGAATGACCAACGAGCTTCCTTTGGTACCCAGAAGATGTTCTCAGCTA
The DNA here is from genome assembly GCF_014639155.1 of Paenibacillus segetis. NCBI lineage: Bacteria > Bacillati > Bacillota > Bacilli > Caryophanales > Paenibacillaceae > Paenibacillus > Paenibacillus segetis. Next base: position 367,069 of record NZ_BMFT01000001.1, on the reverse strand, counting down.
AATATTCATCTGAATCTTCTGGATCAGACCATTCGTCCGCTGCAAGCTCTTCATACTTTTCTTCAAACGCATCCGATACATATTTCAAAAATAGTAATCCTAACACAACATTTTTATATTCTCCTGAATCCATAGATCCACGTAATTTGTCCGCCATACCCCATAGATTTTCTTCAAACCCAATATTTGCTGTCGACATGTTCTGCACCTCATATAATATTTCTGCCTATAAGTTGATTATAGCTGTTTGAATCTATATTTACACTGACCCAAACAGTGCTTTAGACATATTCAATAAGTTTTCAATGAATTCACTTTTCATAAAAGGACACGCGGCTATACATCGGTTCGTAATCAAAAAAGATAGTTTTACATTGGTACATAATTACTTTATTAAATTTGTGTAAATAAATATCTCACTAGAAGATTCTATTTGTCTTTGTTAGTGATTAATTTCCTGTAGCTGTAAGTGCTTATCACAGAATTCACCTCGGGCTGCCTTCTTTCCACCTCGCGATGGAAACCCTTGCTCTTAGCTAATGGTTGGACTCCCCCACATAGTGAATTTTCATCACCTAGTTAATCGCCATATGTGTCAAACTAAGAAAAGATTGTAAAATCCTAATTAGGAATTTACAACCTTCTAAATAAAAACTTAGTCGTCCTAGTGATGTCAATGATCTACCCTTCGTATTCGCTTCACTTTTATATGCTTTAAACAAATTAAGCATCATATTTACTCTATATGAATATAATTCGCTTTATATAGAAAAGATAATAAAATAAATAAGATGGAGGAAAAAATGGACCTACTGGATTATTTGAAAGCAAAAATTCAAAACTCAAATTACCCTGTTGTCATTACAGGACCCAGAATTACATTTCCCTCAGATACTCTCCCTTTTAAAGCTAATTACTTTGGTCACTCTTTAAACGATATACTTAGTCTTGATTTTTTACAATCTAACTATGAGATATTCATAAAAACTTGCATTCTAATCGGAGAATGGAATAAAAAAAAGCCCAACTATATCCACGAATCCATAAAAGAACTGGATATTCCAATAATTACAGAAAATATAGATATGCTGCATACAATCGCAGGAAGTAAAAAAGTAATTCAATTATTGGGTAATATTCAAGATTTTGTTTGCACTAAATGTAATTTTAGTATCCCCTTTTTTCAAAGTAAAAAGTATATTAATATTCATAAACCTTTTTATTGCCCAGAATGTCACTCTCCCATCAAATTAAATATTGTTTTAAAAGGAGAAGCAATTAGAAACTTTCATCATGCATTAAATGAAATTTATAAAGCTGACACTTTACTAATTTTAGGAAGTGATTTAGATCGTTGGCCAATAAATAAACTTAACCAATTAGCAAATAAACAAGGAAGTAAAATAATTATAATAAATGAATTCAAAGTTTAAGCATAATCAAACAATATTCTCTTGCGAATCTCCAAATAGCATAATATTATTTGATAAATTTGTAACTGCAAATACCGCTTGATCTAGACCATTATTCTTAAAATAATTTGGTTTTGTAGATTTCATATTTATAGCTCTAGTAACGACAATATTCCTAAGTTCAATTCCCAAAACTATTTTTATTTTATCAAAACTCCAATTATTTAATATAGCCTGTTCGATAACAGAAGAGAAAGCATCCTTATAACAACCCCCAATAAATACACGGTAATCTCTTGAAGCATTTTTCTTATTCTTTTTATCAAAATGAATTTTATTTGAAAATCCTAAAAATACTTTACATCCATCATTTTCACATACTTCTTTTCCAAAACTTCTTGCAGTTGCACAAGATATAGATATCACTTTCTTCCCTTTTAATAAATGAGCGTTATCCTTGTTCAGTAAGACCTGATGATCATTATTTTTATGGTCATATTTATGATATAATTCGTTAGGGCTTCCATGAGTTATAAGTATAATGGTTTCGTGTGTGCTCATTTCTTCCAGACATTTCTGCTTATAGGGATTGTATATCATACTTACTGGGTGATGTTCTTCTAAATTACCAACAATTAATCTACTAAATTTTCCAAACCTCTTCATTTCACGATTAAGCCTATTTCTATAAAATACAATGCTCATATTTCACCTTTTTCTTTCTTATAGAAGTTTGACTGAAATGGAATTCAGTATTTATATTTAAATAGGACTGATAATACTGTTTCAATAATTTCCTTTCTAAATTGTTTTCCCTGCTCATTGTCATTTAAAAGATCCTTAAATAACGTAGATACGTTAATATCTTCTCCATTAATGTTGGTATAGCTCACTTCAATATTATTTTTCTTATATTCAGCAAGTGTTCTTGATAAAATAAGAGGCAATATATCCATCTGTTCACATGCCTCTTTAATTACCTGAATAGTCATTTCAAAATTATTTTTAGCTGTGACCTTATCAACACCAAGTATATTAATTAGATCAAATAAATCTTTATTAGCAAAGGGAAACTTATATTTCCTTTTCAGGGGATCATATTCAAATTCACTTGAATAAAAAATTACTTTGCTGACATTATTTTTTTGTCTAAATTCTTCAATAAATTCATTCCCAAGTTGTTTATCACTATTATAAAATCCATGTCTAAGGTTATAATCTACCATTAAAATATCGTACGGTTCTTCTTCATCGTATTCATCTTCATTATTTACTATAGTAAATTCAACATCTAAGTCATATTTTTTCTTAAGATATTTTTTATAAGTCTCAAATATCCCATGTATCTGAATTTGGTCATCAATAACTAATATATTGAATGTATATGACATAACTCCACCCCTAATTAATTCTCAATTATAAATAGGAATCCTTATTAAAAATGTAGTACTAAAATCTCCATTTTCTATCTCAGTGTATAACATTTCCCCATCATGATCCTCAATTATATCTTTTGATGTAGCTAGACCTATTCCTGTTCCATTTGTATTAGAACTCCACAAAGAAAAAATAAATCTTATTTTATCTTGAGGAATACCAATTCCACTATCAGAAAAATATACTTCTATAAAGTCCTCAACAACTTGTGTGGTTATTTCAATTGTTTTATTTAGTCTCTCATTTAATGCCTTAATTGAGTTACTAAATAGATTTTCAAATACGACTTTAAGGGAGTCTTCCACACAATTAATATTAATATTTTCACTATTATCTATGTTCAATATACAGGTGATGTCCTCTTCTCTTAGAATAGAAGTATGACTATTTATAACACTTCTTAAAATATTATTAACTGGTGTAACTGTCTTTTTTAATTTGCTGGCGTTCACCTTGTCCAGAGATCCCTCAACTAATTTGTATATATCTTCAAAGGCTGTTTGTAACTCGCGAGTACTTAAATCCAAACCAAGTTCTTCAAGATCTAATTCAAAGCCCCTTATTTGCGAGTCAATTACAGTTAATTTATTTTTAATAGTATGTAACATTTCGTAAAGAATTCCTTCTTTACTAGTCATTTGTGAAAATGTTTTTATCTTTTTATCAATAACATCAGTAGCTTTCTCTAGTACATCAACCTTTTTAACAAATTCCTTAGTTTCTTGTTCTAGTTCCTGAAATCTCGCTTTATAAGTTTCTGGTATATCCTCAAGTTTTACAAATTCTTTATAAGAACTAAATATATTACTTGCTTCATTTCTCAGGCCTTTTGTTTCGTTTTTTAATAATTCTGTAGTCTCTTTAGCTTCATTTTTTATACGATTAAAAATATAATCCTTTAAGATATTAATTAATGTCCAAATAAAACTTTTCAAATCTTCAAACTCCACTACATCTTCAATCAAACCTACTCTATCTGTTGCTTCTTTTAAAACATAATTTTTATGTACAGGATTATGAGAAATAATCACATGTCCTATTAAATCTCTGGTACCAAATGATCGAAATATCCCCTGGGCATGAACCTTATCAATTTCTAACCAGTCATTATTAGCTTCTCCGTATGGCATAACCCGAAAATTATCTCGAAATATTTTAATATTTCCATAATCACTTGTTCTCATTCCCATCTTAGTTGAAAATACTCTTTTATCATTTGGGTCTAAGTAAAAAATTTCCGCACTAACTGAACCAAAAGAACTTCCTCTTGGATACAGAAAAAAGCTCTCTTTCTTAGCTATATTTCCATTATCATAAATGCTATAAGTCATGTAACCATTAATGTCTATTTCAGCAGTGATACTAGTATTTAAATAATCAAACGAGTCATTAATAATTTCTTCAGTATTCTCAATATTTTCTCCATCTATATCGTATACTTGAGTTAAATAAACTCTGAATTCATCTTGTTCAAATGGCATTGGTGATAAAAACTTTTTCAAACTTCTTACTAGTTTTTTTATATCACTTCCATACCAACAATCTCTTAAATTTTTAATTTTTAATTTCAAACCAGATGTATCATTTGTATCAACGTTCATTTGTTCATACTCGCAAGGAACTTCTTCTATAAGTTTTGATCTATCATCAAATTTTCCCCAATCAAAGTAAACTATTGTTTTATCAGTTAATTTTTGATCCACAGATTCCATTATTAAATACGCGCCTATTTTATCTACTCCAAATCTACCAATTCCCTTTTCACCATTTACCATCCGTTTTGCAACTTTATCAAGCTCATGTTGTCGCATTCTTACTTCTCTGTTTTTTTCTTTGTAGGATGTCCCAAGTTCCATCCAGTTTTGGTTAATTTCTTCAAACGTCATTCCTTTCCCATTATCTATTACTTCAATATAAGACCTTTCATTAGTAATAATCCCCTTTTCTTGATACGGAAGAAAATTCACCAATTTAATTTCAACCTTAGTGGCACCTGCATCATAAGAATTCTTTACTAATTCAAAAATTGCAATAATATTATTTGTAATTAACTCTCTACCAACTAAACTCTCTACTTTTGCACTGGTTCTAAAATTTAATACCGCCATAATCTCACCCCTTTTTTCTTCATAAATTCTTAAATTTCATTAACAAATGTTTTATTAAGAAAAAACCAACTCGCGTTCTTTCACTTCACTTTTATGAAGTGCGATCAATATCTCATCAGCAATAGCTTTAGCAAATAGTGGAGGTACGGCATTTCCTACTTGTGTGTATTGTGGTGTTTCAAACTTTCTTCTATCTCCTCCAGTTGTTCTTTTACCGAGAAATTTAAAACTATCATCAAAAGATTGAAGTCTTGCAAGTTCTCTAACTGTAAGAATTCTTGAATTACCCTTTTCATAATGAATTATGTCATCAGGTAACGTAAGAACTGTCGGAGAAATACAGTTTCCGTCTAATTTAGTGCATCTATATTTTTTAGTTTGATATTTCACTCGCTCTTCATCACTTAATCTGCCTAATAATTCTCCAATACTTTCGCCATGCTTTAATAAAGTAAATCTTTCAATAGTTTTTTTTCTATGTTTTGCTGCTTGATGATTAAAGATTTTCTCTGATCTAAGAGTTATACCTTTAGAATTCGGAGTAAGTCCATTGCGCATTTTTTTTTGATAATCACTTAGTTTATATCTTTTACAATATTCCTCATTTGTTCCACCATTTTTTAGATCCCTCAAATCAGAAATTGCATCTGCAACTGTAACTTTATCCATTTTACCAATTGGAAATTTAGGTGCTACTACAAGATCAATTTTCCTTGTGTCTTCCCACCTAGCTTGATGTCCTAAAAAAATTACTCTAGGTCTATTTTGTGGCACTCCATAATCCTTTGCATTTAACTGCATAAATTCAACATGATAACCAAATAATTTTGCTTCATTAATAATTATTTCTGTCACCAGTTTTTTAGTATATTTTACTCCTGTTAGGCCTACAAATTTTTTAAATCTATATGATAATATACCTATCACATTCTCCATAATAAAATATTTAGGTTTTACTAATTTTACAATCTTTAGAAATTCAAAAAAAAGAACATTTCTCACATCGTTCTTATCTCTCTTTCCTGTTAAACTAAACCCCTGACAAGGAGGGCCACCTACGATAACACTTATTTCTTCGCCACCTAAAAATTCTTCTAATTTTTTATGTTCTGTTAGTAATCTTATATCCCCACAAAAGAAATTACTTTCATGTCCAAGTTCCTCGTGTCTATTCTTGTATGTAATTGAAGCTTCTACACTAAAATCACATGCATTCGGAATACTAAAGCCAGCTTGGAGAAATCCTTCAGACATACCACCTGCCCCTGAAAATAAATCTAAGACTTTATATTTATTTTTAATCATCATTATCACCTTCACTCTTTTTGATACCAGGATATCACACATAAACAATTATAGATAGACATGAAGGTAAAGTCGTTAATGATACCATGATATAATGTAACAGTCAACATCTACCGCTGCATCTCTCGTAGTTATCCCACTATATATGCTCAATACGTGAGAATGTAAACGCCTCTCAGCATAAGTCACTAAAAAGACTTCAACTAGAATACCTTCATTTAAATTCATTAGCTTAATATAGTCTTATGGACCAATCTCTATACTTAACCAACAGACTAGACATGTAGTTTATCACTACTTCCTATGACACTATTAACTGTTAATACTAGATGTTATTGCCCTCGATCAAACGTAATGCCGGTTTTAATACCTCGTCTGATTTAAAATAGTATGTCTTTGTACCCATACCCCATTTACAATATTCGACAGTTACGAGAACGGTTCCTTCTAATATATCCATAAACCTCCTATTACTGGCGCATTCCAAAGATATTTAACCTAATGCCATCCCCTTATCTCACTCAGCATCACATCAAAATTCCCATTAAGATATTTCACATTGATAGCAAATCTAATAACTTGTAACATGGACAATAAGGCCTTCACTACAATATTTTGGAATTTACTTATGATTGGAGAGATGAACATATTGCGGAAGTACAAGATTGTTTTTGTATGCTTTTTATTGTCGACTTTCCTATTTACGTCGATAGATTATGCCAAGGCTGAGGGAGGCTCTAGTCCTACAACGGATTCCTCTACAGTTCAATTGAAAATACCGACCGATATCATAGGGTCTCAGGCAGAAGAATACATAAAGAGAGCACTAACCGCTGGCTATGTAAAGGCGTATGATGATAAAACTTTTAAACCTGATGCCAAAGTTACCCGAGAAGAATTTCTGGCTATGATGGTTGATGCGCTAGATATCCCTACTGAACAACCCAATGGTACGGAGACTTCGTTCACACCTATTCTGAATGCAGCAGTTAAGGGCAACTTATATCAAGACGACTATCGCCTTAAATGGTCAGACCCGATAACGCTGAGTGATGCGGCACTTACTCTGGAGAGAGCTACACATCAGGCTAGCTACGCTCGGATCGTGAAATCCAGTACTACACAAAGCACAAGTACCACTTCACTCAAAAATTCATACCCTGAATACGCTGAAGATCTACAAATTTTACAATCCTTCAAGGATTTGAACGTGAAGTTAGATGACTACGATAATCCTAAAGTCCTTATTCAAGCTATAACTGAATGGTATTCCCGTAAGCAAGATGAGTTTATGGACGAGAATAGCAAACAAGGCAAGAATTATTGTATCCCTACAATGGGTGAGGCTAATTGCGTAAATCCAACCGATCAGAAAATTTATCCTGTTATGGAGCGGTATAAGAGCTTTTTGCAAAGATTAGCGAAGTTTAGTACAGATTTATCAAAAACGTATGACGGTTTTGAACCTAAACAAAGGGTCTATGAGTCAGTGCGACGCGGATTAATTCAAGGATCGGGTCAAGGGAAATTGGCTTTAGATTCCTCAATCACCCGTGCTCAGGCCGTAGTATATATTGAGAGAGCTCTATCTTATAACAAAGGCAATGATCTACCTGTCGATAAATACGCACTGGAATTAGCAGAGGTATATTGGCATCAGACCAATATCTTTACGAAGTGGTCTAATTATCTTGGCATAGAGAATAGTTCAAAGTTCGACACGTCCAAGTTACCCTATGAATCGAAGTACTATAAAGGAGCCATTACGGGACTATATATCATCGATTTAGATGATCCAAAGGACCCTTTTTGGGACAAGCTCCAATACCCTCTTAAGGATTTATATAGAGATACATGGGCCGGAAATCGTGCATTCCCTTTAACGAAGTCAAAAGATGCTTATTTGATCGTATATACACAAACGAAAAATCAATTTAAATCAAAAGTAGATTTACAATTAATCATATCTGGTGTGGGTGAAGGTCATTTGAATGATGGAGGCATGACAAAGGAACGACAAGAACAGATGAGTCGTGTTGCCAAGGGCTCTTTTGAAGTACAGCAAAATGTTGTACGTAAGATTAATAATCTGAAGCCTGGTATGCCTTATAAGGACTATGAAGGAATGCCTGCCGAGTATACGAATATTAAAATCGTCCCTAAGAAAAATATTAAAGTTGAAGATTCTGTTACTATATACCTAACTACTGGTGTAGTAGGAGATACGAACACAAATCAACGTGTGATGAATATACGCCCAGATCACATCAAAAATCTGCCGCCAGAATCTGTCTTATCCAACCCTCGAGGTTTCTACCTGCTAGATCAACTGAATTAAAGTGTCTTGTATTGTTGAAGAGGAAACAAAGACTTAATATAATAGGGTTAATGCAAGAGCGGTGGGAGGTCAGACCATGAACAAAGAAGAACAGCTCCTCATAGGTGTCAGGGACTTATATAACAAGATGGTTTGGCTTAATAAGGATAAGATGGAAGACAGTCTTAAGGGTTATACATCTACCGAAGTCCATTGCATCGAATACATTGAAAAAAATGCAGATTCCAACGTGACTAGGCTTGCGGAGTATTTCTATATGACCCGCGGTGCCATAAGTAAATTAACGAAGAAGCTCCTACAAAAAGGCCTAATCGAAAGCTACCAGAAGTCGGATAATAAGAAAGAAGTCTATTACAGGCTTACCGAGCAGGGGAAAGTCATTTATAAAATCCATGAGGACCTGCACCAAGAGTTTCAAGAGCGGGATAAAGCCGTATTTGAGCAGGTAACCGAGGAACAATTCGACAGTATGCTTAGCTTCGTGGAACAGTATAGTAGGCATTTGGATGCAGAAATAAAGAAACAAGGTAAAGATATGAAGTCGGAATAAATTCGAATAATGACAATTAAACTTTAGGCAGCCATCCTCTACCAGAGAACAGGCTGCTTTTTCATCGTTGTTATTTTGTTGACAAGGAAACAATATTGCGATACGATGATTTTGTTTCCTAGGAATCAAAAAACATCAATTTTACAGGAGTATTTATATGTCCATATTTAGATCACATAATGAACAGAACACAGAACAAACCGTAGATAAACACGCTTTAATATTTGGTCTTATCTCTGTGTTTCTGTGCGGAATAGGTTTCAGTATCATCACACCTGTCGTCCCCTTCTTAGTGCAACCTTATACCAGCAATCCAGGAGAACAAGCTATCGTTGTTACGATGCTGACCTCTGCTTATGCAGCCTGCGTGTTTTTTGCAGCCCCCGTGCTTGGAGCTTTGAGCGACAAATATGGTCGTCGTCCATTGCTCTTAGTATGCCTGTTAGGTTCCGCCATCGGGTACTTCGTTTTTGGCATAGGAGGAGCTCTATGGGTACTATTCGTTGGGCGAATCATAGAGGGGATAACAGGCGGGAGCATAAGCACGATCTTCGCATACTTTGCAGACATCATTCCTCCGCAACAGAGAACCAAATACTTTGGATGGTTGAGTGCGGTTGTAGGGGTAGGTACCGTCATTGGCCCAACTTTAGGCGGATTACTTGCCAAGTTTGGTTATGCTGTACCCATGTATTTTGGGGCTATCATCACTTTATTGAATGTTGTTTATGGATACTTTTTAATGCCCGAGAGCCTGGATAAGAAGAATAGACTGAAAGAGATTACCATACTAAGACTGAATCCATTTACGCAGCTTGCAAGCCTGCTATCCATGAAAAACTTGAAATGGCTGCTTATCTCAGCGTTCTTACTTTGGATACCTAATGGATCTTTACAGGCCGTTTTTTCGCAATTTACCATGGATACTTTCAGTTGGAAGCCTACAATAATCGGTCTTATGTTCTCAATTATGGGTTTCCTAGACATCATTTCACAAGGTTTCATCATGCCAAAGCTTTTGCTCAAACTTAGCGATCAACAGATCGCCATTCTTGGAATGGCTTCGGAGATCATAGGCTACAGTCTTATTGCGCTATCTGCTTTGTTCACATTCTATCCTTTTCTTATCGTTGGCATGGTTATATTTGCTTTTGGTGATTCGATCTTTGGGCCCTCCTTCAACGGAATGCTCTCTAAGTCTGTCGATTCTAGTGAACAAGGGAGGATTCAAGGAGGTAGCCAATCGATTCAGGCTTTAGCAAGAATGATTGGGCCGATCATTGGAGGTCAAATCTATGTATCACTGGGCCATTCCGCACCCGCTTTTATGGGTATGATCCTAGTAGCAGCGGCAATACCCGTTTTATATAAGAGAACACATGTAAGTATGTGAACTTATTTATCTAAAGCCTGAGCTGATAACCGTAACTAACTGTTGTCAGCTTTTTTCTATAGCACGTTAATTTCCTCGCCAAACCTAAACATTGATGTAATAAAACCTAACACAAAATTATGAGAACATGTTTCAAATTCCACTTATTAAAATTCATAGAATCCACGAGAAAACATCAGTTATCCTTTGTTATCAATCTATTTAAGCGTTTTATTCATATGTTAACTTACTTGCCACAATATTCATTTCGCAGATATAATCCAATCATAAATCACATATATGTTATATAATCTAACATAAACGTGATTATACATAACAAACAGGAGGTTACATCTATGAATGGATTACAATCTAAGCTCGTCAAAGCGACTCTTGCGACAGGACTCTCTTTCTCCCTACTCTTCTCAGCTACAACCATGTTTCCCGTTTCTAGCACTTACGCTGCCGAGGTCACCCCATCTACTGAAGCAACGGTTAAGCTTCCGAAGATCCAGGTCATAGCAACCGGTGGTACGATTGCTGGTAAATCAGTTGATGAGACCAGCTTCCAGAACTATAGAGCCGGAACCTTATTAATGGCAGATATGGTTAAGGCACTGCCCAACCTCGACAGAATCGCCGATGTAACCAGCTTTCAGTTTGGTAACGCAGGCTCAGGCTCCTATACGATGCAACAATTATATGATCTCTCCTTAAAAGTAGATAAAGTACTGGAAACCCAAGATGGCGTCGTTGTCACTACGGGTACAGATACAATGGAAGAAATCGCTTATTTCCTTGATCTTACGGTACGTAGCTCCAAGCCCGTCGTTGTAACAGGCTCTATGCGTCCGTGGACTGTGGTCGGAAGCGATGCTCAGGCCAATCTATTTAACGCTATTAAACTAGCAGCTAGCGGCAAGACGAAATATTACGGTACTGTGCTCATGCTAAATGACGAGATTCACGCAGCTAGAGAGGTTACCAAGACGAATGCCTATCGTACAGATACTTTCGAAACTCCCAAACTAGGCATGCTTGGATATATCGATGAGAATAATATAAGAATATATCGCGCAAATTCCAGAGCGCTACTGACCGCTGATAAATGGGCAACCCCATTCGATCTGACAAAGATTAAGAGCAGCAACATGCCTAAGGTAGAAATAGCTTATGCCTACCAAGATGCGGGTGCTGGAGCAATCACAGGCTTTGTCCAAGACGGAGCAAAAGGTATTGTTACTGCAGGCACCGGAGCTGGTGGCGTGTCCAAAGCCATGAGCGAAGCTCGCACGAAGGCGATTAAGGAAAACGGAGTCATCTTCGTCTCCACAACGCGTACGGGCTCTGGTTCCAACTACACCTCAGGTGACGGTATGATTGCTGGTGACAACCTGAACGCAGCTCATGCCCGGATTCTACTAGAACTAGCTCTCTCCTTCAGCAGTGATTTCAACACGATTAAGGGTTGGTTCGAGACGTACGGCTCAGGCCAAGTAGCTATAGCTGACAAATAAGAACGAACTATTTTAGTTACACATGAAAAAAGAGAACGATCCAAGCCGTAAAAGGCCTGGATCGTTCTTGCGTGCTTGCACTAGCATATGTTGCCGTATGATATGTCTGACATCTACTCTACTACTCTTTTGCACCTGCATTTACTTCTTTCATATATTCTCTGAAGTCCTGAACGATTTCTTTGGACTTGGTATGATGCAAATAATGATCTCCTTCTACGGTTATCATTTTGCCTAGAACAGAATCTTTGGTTTGTTCTTCATGCAATGGTATCCATCCTTCGACGTCTGTATTATTCGCTTGTACAAAGAGTAGAAGCGGGAGATCTGCTGGGAATTTCAGCCTTCTAGCGGCGATAAAATTATCATTAAAATGTTCCATTTCATTCATCATGCTGGAATTATACATGTTTTTGAGCGAAATCAATCTCAATTGTTCTTTTGTCTCATCATCAAATGCTGCTATTTCTGCATACGGGTCACCGGATACCTTCATTGCCAATCTGCCTAATCCTGATTGTCTGAGGAATTTAAACATATTGATTGGGAATTCAGTATCCATGCCGCCTTGCGTTGGAACACTGCTATCGATCCCGACAAATGCGGTTACCTCGTCCCCATATTTGTTCACATACTCCAGTCCGTAAATACCTGCAATGGAATGGCCCATGAGGATATAACGATCAATATCAAGCTGCTGCAGCGCTTCATGAATTTCACTTACCATATTCTCTGAGGTTCTTTCCTTGGTGGTATCGTCGCTTAATCCATAACCCAAAGGCTCGACCACGGCGACTTTGTAATATGGAGCTAGCTCATCCACTAGCGGCTTAAAATCAAGGGCTGGTGCTGCCGTTCCATAACCCGTTAAGAGCACTATGGTTTCTTCGCCTTGTCCTTGAATCAAGACATTGAGCTTCTTCCCGTCGACGGTTGCAGACTGACCATAGGGCTCGATCTTGTTCAGATCCGATTTGTTACTGAAGATATTCACTATATACGTGGTGGCAAGAAACAGCACGATGAGTATCAAGATCGCTCCAAATATTTTAAGCAATAGGCGCCCTATTTTACTTGCCCTCGTTCTATTCTTTGTCTTTATTTCCTCTGTTTGTGTCATGCTCATCTACTCCTGTCCTTATCTGTTTATTAAGCTGCCTTCATGTGCCATTAATGAGATGTTAACTTATGAAGATGTACTCCCTATGACGCCAATATGAACTGAATATGAACAAGCAGCAATAGTTCTAAGACGTCATATGTGTAGGAGCCGTCAGATGATGAATTTATCTGATTTCTTCCATGAATACTCTAAAGTTCTCTACGATTTCTTTGGCTTTGGTACGATGGATGTAATGATCTGCTTCAAACCGCATTACTTTTCCATGTACAGAATTTGATATTTGTGCTTCATGCTCAGGTCCCCATCGATCTGTTACGGGATGATTCGCTTGGATAAAGAAAATAATAGGAAGATTGTTGGGAAATGATTCACTTTCGGCTGCTTTAAAATTAGAATACATTTGTTCAACTTCATTTATTACGTTCGAATTAAACAGGTTTTTGTGCATAAGAATTCTCATTTGCTCTTTCGTTCCATCATCATACGGAAGTGCAGCTAATGGGTCCGTCCCCAATTTCAAGACCAATCTGGAGAGACCTGATTTTTTGAGCCATTTCATCACTTCGAGTTGGGACGATTCAACCTTCTCCGTTATCGTCGGAACACTGCTATCGAGCCCGACAAATGCAATAACCTCGTTTTCGTATTTATTCACATAATCGAGTCCGTAAACGCCTGAAATGGAGTGTCCCATGAGAATATAACGTTCAATATTAAGACCTTGTAAGGCATCGTGAATTTCACGGACAATATTCTCTGTGGTGCGTTCCTTTTCGGTTACATCACTTAATCCGTAGCCAAAAGGTTCAACGACGACGACTTTGTAGAAGGGTGATAGCTCTTCGATTAACGGCTTGAAATCCAGTGCGGGTGCTGCTGTTGACAGACCAGGTAGGAGTACGACGGTTTCTTCGCCTGTTCCTTGGATCAGAACATTCATCTTCTTCCCGTCTACGGATACGTGCTGACCGTAAGGCTCTAATCTTTTTTGCTCCGAATGGCTACACATCACGTTAACGATATAAACAATACCTAGAAAAAGAACAATGGCTATAACGATTGCTCCTATGATTTTCAGCAACATGTTTCGTACTTTCTTTAGTTTCGTTCCATTCCTCGTTTTCTTGTCCTCTTGTTGCGTCACGCTTATCTTCTCCTGTCCTGATCTGTTTATATGGCACCTATACCGGCCGCTAATGACAGCTTATACGACGAAGATGTACTCCCCATGACGACAATATGAACTGAATATGAACCAAGCAAAAAAATACCACGACTTACATACAAGGAAGTTTGCATGTGAGCTGTGGCATGAGAAATACGTTCTAATCAATCTAATGGATACTTCATGAATCTAACTAATCTGTCGGCGATGTGATGGGCAAGGTCACTATGAAGGTTGTTCCTTGGTCAAGTTCACTTTCCACCGAGATGTCTCCCTGATGAAGCAATACGATCTGTTTAACGATAGCAAGTCCCATGCCGCTTCCACCATACTTCCGGCTGTGGGAACGATCGGCCTTGAAGAACCGCTCGAATATGCGCTTCTGGTCCTCGAGCGAAATCCCAATGCCTGAGTCGGATATGCGCACGGTCACGTTCTTGATATCTTGTTTGATGTTGACGTTAATCACGCCGCCGTCCTCAGAGAATTTGATACTATTCCCGAGGATGTTCGTCCACACCTGATTTAATAGATCATAATCTGCCGTTAGGCGAACGTTCTTCAAATCGAGCTCAAAAGAGATGTTACGAGCCGACCATTGCGGTTGGATTGCAACGATGACGCGTCTGATCTGTTCATCCAGGCTGAATGTGACCAGTTGTAACTGCTGTGACTGCGCTTCAAGCAGACTCAGCTTGAGTAGGCCATCGCTCATCTTGGACATCCGATCTGCTTCCGCGATGATAATATCGAGATAACGACTTCGATCGCTATCCGCGATGCCTACTTGCTTGAGTGCAAGAGCATAACCGGATATCGAAGTGAGCGGCGACTGAACCTCGTGCGACACGTTCGATACGAACTCTCTACGCATTTGCTCAAGTTGCTGTAGATCATGCGTCATTTCTTCGAAGCTGCGAGCCAGAGTGCCGAGTTCCCCTGCTTGCTTTATATTCAGCTTGACGTTGAAGTCTCCTGCCGCTATACGCCTAGTCGCCTTGGTCAGCTTTTTGATCGGTCTGACTATGAACATGGAGGCAACCAGAATGAATAGGCTTCCCGTGATCAATGAATAGATCAAAAAAGAATATAGCCAATTCTTAGTATAAGTGGTGGACGGGGGCGTGAGCGGCTCCACAAACATGGCCTTCGTCCCCTTTTCTGTTATTAAAGGTAGCCCTATGAGAACCGAAGCAACACCATTCGGATTGACTTGGACATCTTCGCCATCAAGTACCTGATTCACTTGTTCCATCGATACCGTGGCAGGTTGTTGTCCGTTAAGATTTCCATAAGACGTAATTTGACCTGTCTCATCATAAATTCGAATATGATACGAATCGAGCTGTTTCATTTCACTTACAAGCGAGTCCGCTTCACGTAACGGAATGGTCTCATAAATCCGGACGATGTCCTGGGCGAAGTGAAGTGAGATCATTCGCATATTTTCGTTCAATTTCTCTTCAAACACCCACACAGATACCGTAAAAGCAATGACCGTGCCCACGATCACGGAGACTAGATAGATCAGGACAACCCGTGTATATAACGATTTGATCATTCGTATACCTCAAGCCGGTACCCAAGCCCACGCACCGTTTCGATTCGAAAATCGGGTGCGGTCTTGAACCTTTCACGTAAGCGTTTAATATGTACGTCTATCGTTCGATCATCTCCAGCGTAGTCGATTCCCCAAATTTGATCAATCAACTGTTCACGCGTATAGACTTGCCCGGGTGTTCCTGCGAGTTTATATAGCAATTCGAATTCCTTTAGCGGTAGCGTAAGCGACTCCGTCCCTCTCATCACCTTATAGGTCTGCCGATCCAGCGTGATGTTGCCGAACTGGATCGTCTGTGTGGAGCCAATCTTGTAGCGCTTCAGTAATGCTCTCACACGAACCGTCAACTCGAGCGGATCGAATGGTTTCGTCAAGTAATCATCACTTCCCAGCTCGAAGCCCTTCACTTTCTCCCACGTTTCACCTTTTGCAGTTAGCATAAGTATCGGAAGATCGGGATTGGCTCTTCTGAGCTCCTTGCATAACGTCCAACCATCCATGATCGGCATCATAATATCGAGCACGACAAGATCGACATGTGTCGAAGCATAGACAACCAGCGCTTCCTTACCGTCTGCGGCTTCAACCGTAGTGAATCCATCGTTACGTAGAAATAAGCAGACCAGTTCGCGAATGTTCGCATCATCGTCAGCAACCAGTATAGTAGGCATCCGTTCCCTCTTTCCCTGTTTTCCATCCTATATAGTAGTAAACATTATACTATAAAAAGATTCGAAACATCGAATAACGCGGATAGATAGAAGTTCGCTGTACCTCCAGCTTCCCCAGCACTTCCCGCTGAACAACTTCCGTGCTTCCTCCGCATCCAGCGCTTCTTTCCCAATCTCTTATAACTCCGGGTCCAAGGCGGTCAACTACTGCGATGTTATATTGTTAATGATCTGTTCATATAGTCCTTGATTCATAATATGTACTTCGGGTCAAACGTGCTATTTTAAGTGATAATTCTAAACTTGGATTGTAGTGATTGTTCTCGACCTGAAACCAAAAAAAGAGAAGCTCTGATCATATTCCCCTTATGTTCCGACCTTCCAATTCAAAGCTCAGTCGTAAGAGAGAACTACCATCAAAACTTCTCATAACGCCTATCCAAACCCAACATCAACCTTCTTACATTGCATGTATTTCTCTGTCTACTCTGGTGATCCCATTCTTGTCGAAAACTAATGTTATCGCGATGCTGGACGTTTTCCTTCTGCTCTTTCTGCGATATAAAAGTCCTGGGCATCGGGTACCTCTGCTTGTATTTGCTTCAACTGACTCGCTGCTTCTTCTTCTGTCGAGAAAGGACCCATTTGTACGATATAGGTACCCTGCTGATCTTTCTGAATGCTGACAGCGTCATAAGAGAATAGGTACTCTTCCAAGATCGATAACGACTCGCCCATCTCATAGGATCCGCTTTGAATAAAGTACGCCGGTTCCTTTGCCTCCGCTTCCTTATTATCCTTTGCTGTTGCAGTCACTTGAATCATTCCTGGTTCTTTATATTCAGATACCGAGACATCCACATCCTGCGAGAATTCCACTGCAAAACGATATGCGGAATCATCAAGTGTGATAATGCTATAGACATCTTTTACATATGGTAATGAACGAAGCTCTTCTATTGCCGCCTGCGCATCAAACTCGCGTACCCCATTGAACTCGAACGTTAACTTGTAAGGGTACTTGTCATATTTTGTAGTATAAGCAGGAACATCCGAGATAGAATCTCCATTGATTTTAAAATGAATATCAATTGTATTCTCCGTACCCGAACCTACAGTCACCTTTGCTCCATCCGTCACCTGGCCTCCAGACTGCGCGTTCTGATGTGAAAAGTCCAGAACCTTCACCAGATTGCCGACCACGGGGATATTCTCTAATCCCTTTGCCATCACAGGCACATTTGCCGCCACTGTTAAGAACAATCCGCCTCCAATAATCACCGCTGCTGCAACTTGTCCCCAAATCCGAAATGGATTTCTTCTTTTTTGAAGAGGTGGCGTTTCCTTCATATTGTGTGCTACCCCTTTTGCAATTCCGCGATCAATATAGTCATCTAAATTGTTAGGGATGTTAAGGTTGTCATACTCTTGTAATTCCATTTTGTCGCCCTCCTTCTAAAATTGCCTTGACCTTGTCCAGCGCACGATAATGCTTGGTTTTAATCGTGTTCTCCGGTTTACCCAGCTGCCTCGCGATATGTTCAAACGTTAAATCTCCAAAATATTTGAGCGTCAATATTTCTTTCTCATCTTCCTTCAACTGGTCTATAGCCTCATATAAATCCAATCGATCTTCAACGCCGGACTTCTGCGGTGTGGTAACCTCTTCCCAAACCTCTCCGGTGAAGACTAACCGTTTGCGTTTACGGATTACATCAAGCGCTTCATTCATAACAATACGAACTAACCATGTATCGAAATACTCTGTATGCTCCAGCTTACCTATGCTAATATAGCTCTTATAAGTAGCCTCCGAGACAACTTCTAACGCCAATGCCTCGTCCTTTACATAACAGTAAGCTACCTTATATAATTTCTCTCCTCGGTTCTTGATTAATGTCGCAAAACTATTATTACAGCCAGATTTGGCCTGTTGTATCAATTGTTGATCGTTCATCATATCACCCCTTTTTCTTTACTTACCCCTGTTAGATGGGGAACGGCGCCCAATAGTTTCAATTTTTTTTGGAATTAATAAAATAAGTCATGCATGAGCGAATGCTTAGCCAAATATTCATTATTCACCACCGCATGAAATTAGTTCTTTCCCATTGATCACTATTATATTTGCCTCAAATTAAAGTAGATTATTAGATGTCCAATCATTCTTCTCTTATCCAACATATCTTGGAATTATCAAACTAGAGGAGATGATATTTTGGTACGTATTCTAGATAAAGCTGCCGTCCAACCGCGCAGTAGATTCAACTTAGCAAATTCATCTATTATCCGAAGATCACCAGCAAGATCTCGTCTTGCAACAATCACGATACGGATTCCAGTAAATTCTCAACCTAATCGGGTAGATTTGATAGCAACCGTAGGTGTTCGAGGTGTCACTGGCATTGCGCAAATTCTCTTTAGAATCTCTCGCGATGGAAGAGAGATTTTCAACACACTACAAGGTATAGAATCAGCGGCATCTGAACAAAATTATGCTATTACATTCCAGGCGGAAGATAGAAATGTAAGAACGGGTACCCATGTTTACACAGTTACTGCAGAGAATACTACTGCAAATACAAGAGCCGATATTGTTGGACCGATATCGTTTAGTGGGCTAGCCGTTAAAACGAGAACTTAATCCTATATTTGCAGATGGAAAAAGCGCATAAAAAAAGTAAAAAGCAGCACATTCCTCGACAGAGGATGGGCTGCTTTTGCTCTATTGTTTGGATACCAACTGCTTCATGTCCAAGATCAGCTTGTCCAGCTTGCCGTAATCTTGAACCAGCTCACCGATCTTCGAGTCCTGGTCGCACATGATGCCATGCATTTCTTCAACCGAGGCCATATTCTGCTGCGTCGAAGCCGCGATATCCGCCATGCTCTCCGTGATGTCTTGCTGGCGTTTGTGAAGATCTACGGCGGAACCGCCGACCTGGTCGGCGTGCTCCTTGACCTGTTCCATATTCTCATGGATGGTCTGGATCAGCTGCTTCACTTCTAGGGATACCTCACTGCTAGTCGTCACGGCTTGCTGCCCCTGTAGAACCTGGGTATTGAGCGCATGGATCCGATCCCGGATGACCGATAAAATGCCATCAATCTCCGAAGCGGCCCTGCTGGAGCTGTCGGCCAGCTTCCGCACCTCGCCCGATACGACCGCAAATCCCTTCCCGTGCTCTCCGGCACGTGCTGCTTCAATTGCTGCATTCAATGCCAGCAAGTTCGTCTGTTCCGCCAAGCCGCGGATAACCGTTACGATGGAGCTGACACGATCGTTCTCCTCGTTCAGCATCTGCATCATCCGTACCGTGTGGTCCATCATCTCATGCACGCTCTGTACCTCGCCGGAGAGTAAGCCGATCTGCGTGCTACTGCGCTCCGTGAGCTTGGCGTTGTCGGTGGCGTAATGCTGCAACTGTCCCGTTCCATCCAGCAGGTGACCGACCGCTTCGTTCATGATTTGGGTATATTCGTTGATATGCATAATGTTGTCCGTTTGCTTTTCGATGGAGGCCGTCATTTCGGCAAAGCTGTACGTGACTTCCTTTGAGATGTCCCCGGCTTCCCGTACGCCTGACTGTTGGGTACCGTTGAACTCATTCAAGACAAGCACCGAATCCCCCAACTGCTGAAACATGCCGTCCACCATCACCTTAGCCTCCAGCGTCTCCTGTTGTCTTTCCGTTACCTGCTGCTGCAGCCGCTGGCTGAATGTAGCTGAAAATGCGAGCGCCGCCGTTGCAAATGCCAAGTACAGATATAAGTATACGAGCGACTCTCCCGGGAACAGCTGCTCCCGATACGTCGGATCCAGATACAAATAGGTGCTAGCGATCGCTCCCAGAATGCCGGAGAATATAATCGGTCTGTAATCCGCGTACAGCGTCATGACCGCTAAACTAACATAAATCAGAAAGTACGTGCTGATGATCGGATGGGGATCCGACAAAATCAGCAGCAAAATGATGATCGTAAAAATACAGGCCACAAAATATTTGATATAGTTGACCAACACGCGTCGATAAGTCATCCAGGTGGCCGTGCCGCAAGTGAGGAGCCCGACGCCAACCAATAGTAGGATCATGTTCATGCCTAGTCCGATGGCCAAATCCGTCAGAACACCCAGCCCCAGCATCCCCCATAAAATGATGACGAAAAGCCGATTGCGTTTATCCAGTTCAGTAAGTTCACCCGTTTTCATCGTTTCGTACTCCTTCTGTTCAATATGTATCGATATCTATTGATATGAATCTATCCGATCCCGGCTCCACTATACACGGCGCTCTGCGGGAATGAGAGCCAGGAGTAACGGTCTTTATGGTTGTATACTTCCTCCACGTTCAAGATCGTGGGAACGACGTAATCGCCTTTATAGAACACCTTCTGCGAAATCTTCTCCATCGGGATCCGGAACGAAATCCGCAGCGCCCGCTGCAATACCGGTTCTAGTAGTGCGACGTAGTACTTCAGCTGATTCTTTTCCCCGAAATCCACCAGCGCGGATAGTAGCTCCGATATGAAATGACCGCGGTAGCTTTGCAGCACAGCCATCTTATCGATTTCCGCCACTGCCCCTTCAGCCAGCATGACGGCCGGATGCCGATCAAATGCCGCTGTCTCGTTAATGGGACTGCCACTGCTGAATGGCTTGATCTCCGTCGTTCCTACGTAATGCCCTTCTTTGGTAACGACTACGTATCTTTCGAGAATCCGGTCGGAAAACTCCAGGTCAAAACCTTTTTCCAGCCACACGGTGGTCCAAACGCCGTTAAACATCGCCAGCTCCAGTTCATTCTCAACTCTTTTAAACATAGTCTCTCCACTCCTTTTGGCAAGATGGCCCTATCCTATCTCTCTATGGATTTTCAGAAAAACCATACTACTATATAACTTATCGGAAAAAACGAACTAAATACGCACTTCAAAAGAAAAAATAGTACAAAATGCCCGTTTTTTCGACAAACTTATATACGTTCTAAGTTCTATTGTACGGAAATTTTTTAGTGCAAAACTCCTAACTTTTATTATTTTTGCATTACTCTATGTTTATCTTCGACACCTATTATGATCTTTCCTTTTTTTAAGTAAAAAATAGATAATGAGGGAAATAACCCCAAACTACGTCTCTTATCCCCCTAATAATTGGAACTATTCATCCGATATAACTATATAGAACAACCAGATTAGAGAAGAGGGGTATTCTGTCCTATGAAAAAAGTCATCTTGCTTGTAGTTTTAGCTTTTGTTTGTCTTGTACCTACCGCGTTTGGGGCAGCTCCTGCCAAGAATTTTGTCATTGTCGATGCAAAGAGTAATGAGTCTTTTGTACCTATTCGGTTCCTAAATGGCTATAACGGAACGACGGTAACCTGGACCGCTGCAGATCAGCGCATTGATATCGTCAAGGAACAAACTAAACTCACCTTATTCGTTGGCAAAACAACGGGAACATTAAATGAAGAACCTGTCCAATTAACGGGTGCACCTTTTAATGATAATGGGGTTACGTATGTACCACTTCAAGTCGTTAGTAAGGCGTTGAACATGCAGGTAACTTGGGATAAGGAGCTATCCTCCGTCAAGCTTAATCAAGACGATGTTTCGGCCGCCTCCTTACCTTTTCTTACCCGAGATAAGAATGGAAATGTTAACAACAGCAAGCCGATCGTGAGCGAGAAGAAAACCTTTAAGGTGGGGAAAAAATCTTTTACCGTGCAAATGGTGACGATCTCGTTGCTGCACCCTAAGATTGATATGGATGTTGTACTTGCGGGCAATACCATAGGCAAAGTGGAGGAACTCAGTAGCTTGGCCAAACGTAATAACGCGGCTGTTGCTATTAATGGTACTTTCTTTGATGCATACACAACAGGAGATTACAAAGCGCCTTACGGCTACATTATTAGTGGAAATGAGATCCTGAAGCAAAGTGGCGGCGACCGCCGTACTGTCTTCACCTATGACAAGAATCATCTGGTCGAGCTGATCCCAGGCATGGATTTCCTGGACCGCTTCAAACTCGGCACAATCGAGGGTGGCCTTCAAGCTGGACCTCGTCTACTAACCAATGGTAAAGTGACGATTGATGTTGTGAAGGAAGGTTTTAAGGACCCGAAAATATTAACGGGTGGTGGGGCTCGAAGTGCGCTTGGTATTACGCGTGATCATAAGCTAATCCTGATTACTACGGGTGGAGCAACGATTCCGCAGTTAGCGGAGATCATGAAACAGGCAGGTGCTTATCAGGCGATGAATCTTGATGGCGGTGCCTCTAGTGGACTCTACTATAATGGCAAATACATTACGACACCAGGACGCAAGATCAGTAACGCCATTGTGATCAAATATCAATAATTACACATAGAAAAGCCCTCTGACCTTCAGAGGGTTATTCTAATCTTTTCGCTCCTTAATCATTTCCAGAAACTCTACAATAATATTAGAAACGGCGTCTTCCTCCGGCATGTAAATGTACTTGCTAGTTCGCAGGATGTCCGATTTGAACAGCTCAATTAACTTCAATGTAGATTCTGCATCATTGTCCTTAGCTTTATGAAGTAAGTTTAGGAACTCATCATCCGAGATAACTCCCGGATCATTTTTCGCTTCCATTTGCTCACCCCTTGCTGACTCATATTTAACTCCCGAGCCACTTCACCTTCTGTCTTATCTTGGATATACAGCTTGAAGATGACGGTCTTTCCCGTGTCGGATGGTAGAGCATTAATGAGCTGTCTTACGACGACTTTGTTATCAGAAGTTGAGGTGAAACTGGTTGTGGCCGGTTCGAATCCGTTAAAAGAACATTCCCGCTTCCTTACAACTTTAGCCTTGTACTGAATCCGCCAAGCAATCCGGTACACTTCTCGTCTATACTCCTCAAATACGGTCTGCTGATCCTTCAACACTACCTCCCCCTTTCTTTTTCATCTTCTATATATAGGGAAATTTACAATCATAGTTTACTACCCATAATTTGTTTATTTTTAGTAATTATAACATTTATTCTCAAATAATTGGTTGTAAAATCGTATGAATATTTGCTCTATAGTGTGAAGGGAATTTAGGGGAAAGGAGGAAGCGATCATGCAGGTCACAGATATGGTATCATTAGTAACGAATGTGGGATTTCCCGTCACGTTATGCTTTATCCTGATCAAATATGTTCTGCAAACTGTGGGAGCTAAGCTCGATAAAATGGAATCTTCCTTACACAGCTTAACGGAAGAGATTCGAATATTAGAAGAAATCGGCGATGAAGTAAGGGACGTTGCGCAGCACGCTAATCCGAAGTCCAAATGAATGTAGCCTATCTAATCATTGTGTCTGATGTGCCGATTGTCCCCCTCCCTCCCTTATCTTCATGACACCATTGCCACTGAATCAAAAAAAGCAACCTACACCAAGGATCAGAACTCAATCGCTAAGTGGGTTACTTGTCTTCAATAACACTTGGAGGGTGCCCCACCGAGGGAGTGTTATAAATGTGGCCATTTGGTGAACGGCTACTTACTTCATTTTATTCATTCGAAATAAATTTATCAACATATTTTCTATATTTTTCATAATTTTCTAGAATATATATCAGTCGCAAAATTACTTCAATTTTCCAAATTCGTACATTGTCAAAGCTTGCCTGCGCAAAGTATAATTAATTAATTTAAAATTTGAGATAGGCGGTAGAACATGAATAATATAGATATCCTTATAGCAGCTGTCCCTTATATTAAGCAGATGATTAGAGCAGACATTATGATTGGTGTCACGGACCGTGAGCAATTTCTATTCTATGAGCCTTCGGCAAAAATAGATTTTGGACTTCGACCTGGGGATCCCATCCCTGCAGATGATAAGAATCTTCGAACCGCTCTAAATGGAACGTTCTCTTCTACCCAACTTCCAGCCAGTATCTATGGATTTCCTATCAGTGCTATCGCCATTCCAATTAAAGATGAGAATGGAGTTATTATTGGGGCTTTTGCTACGGCACAGTCTACTGAAACTCAGCAACACCTTGAAGCGAACATGGAGAAACTCAACAGTATTACAGGACGACTAGTGGATATGGTTCAAACGGTGGCAGCGCATTCAGAGGAACTGTCTGCAACCAGCGAACAGATTATGACGAATACGAAGTATGCAGTTGAGAATTCCTCGGAGATCAATGGCACAATTCGATTTATTCAAGAAATTTCTAATCAGACGAACCTGCTTGGACTAAATGCTGCAATTGAAGCAGCTAGAGTTGGTGAAGCGGGAGCCGGATTTGGCGTTGTTGCCAAAGAGGTAAGAAAGCTATCTGTTAGCACTAAGGAAGCAACCAACAATATCTCCACAACATTATCTAGTGTTCAGAAGTCCATTCAGCAGCTGGAATCCGACTTCTCACAAATCGTCCTATCTTCCCAAGAGCAGGCCGTCTTAGTTACCGACTTTATGAGCATTATCGAACAGCTCAATGAATCCAACCAGCAGATGAAAGCCTTTATCGAAGGTTTGATTCACCATAGATAGAACTAATCGTTGACTAAAATACTGAATATAGCCTGCCGAATCTCTAGAATTCAGAGAATTTTGGCAGGCTGTTGGTGTTAAAGGAATTTATATCCGGTTCTAACACTGCATTTACCTCCTACAAACACCACTCGAAATCTCCTCGATCTTTATGTATTGTTCTTGGGCATAGGTTAATGACTGTATCTTTCTTTTCAATTCATCCATTACTCGGACTTGTTGCCTAGTGACCCTATCACAAGCTCGCTGTATGGTCTGAATTTGCCTTTGCACGTTCGACTCACTATAGGATCGACTCACACTAGACGTTACACTCGTCACTTCGCTAATGATTTGACGGACCGTAGACTCAAATTGAAGTTCCGCATTTCTAAATTTGGCCTGCAAATCACTCATCCTAGTAAAGTCCATCGCTAACTTGGTGGCGTTGTATTTCACGTATCCTCCACTAACATTTTTAACAAAATTATCCTTGGCGTTATTCTTCTTTGAAGTCTGGTCAACTATTGCCTTCGGTAATCCAGTAATAAAAGAAACGCTAGCTGTAAAGATTAAATATTTCTTCGTTATTTCTTCCTTCGCATTATTAACAAGGTTACTTATACCTTTTTTCGCTTTATCTACAACGGTATTCCATGTGTTCTTGATGGCTGAACCCGCCTTCTTGAACCAATCTACTACACTATTCCAGGCGCTCTTCACAGCATTCTTGACGAAATTAACGAGTTTTTCACTTAGATCCCTGAACGTTTCTCTGATTGCTTGCACTTGCGCATCCAATATAGGTGCTATGAAATTTCTGGTAACCCGAAATAGTTCCACCATGAAATTAAAGTTACTCACGTTAGCCTCAATTGAATGCTGAAAGTCATCCATGAAGTACTGAGGGAATCGAGTAGCTAACCACCCTGTTGCAATTAATTCAGCAAAGTCTACAGTCCCATCTGCAGCTTTCTGAATAACGTAATCATCTAAATACTCTGCTATGGCTATTCCCCCAGTAATCGTCTGGAACTTGCTTGTCGGTTCAAAACCTTCATCTCCATTCTCCATGAGTGCTAACAATCCATCAATCGCATAACTTCGATGAGGCTCAATCATATTTGCATTAATATAAATCGTAAAATCATTAATAAGTTTGCCTAGCACACCTTGTGTAGCTACGCCTCGGAGCTGTCCACTCTCATTCAACATAATATTAGGTTTGTGATTATATATAAACTTCTCCTGCTCATCCGTATTGATGTACTTGATCTTATCCGTATTTGCAATTGGATTTAATAGGCAATTCACAAAGTCATCCTTCGCTGAGATCGAAGTAATCTTATGAGCATTCGCTTTGATTTGATCCTTGTATTTCTCAAGAAATTCCTCAGAGAAACCTTGCCCGTCAAAAGATATCCCCCGTTTAACTTTATCCGATAGTATTGTTACGAATTGCGTCTTGTTGCCTCCTTTGGAGTGCCCTGTAACCGTGATATTATCGTATTCCAGACCATCGACATATTTAAGTGCAGCGAGTTGCTGATCTGTTTCTGATAAGTATCCCCCCTGCCCGTTATCATACCATTCGTAATCACCACCCGTTCCTCGGAACACGACTGTTGCCTCACCTTGTGGATCAACAAATGTGGCTACCCGCATCCCTACCTCAAGTGGTTGCTTGCTATCTTTGTCAATAATTACCTGACCGTTTTTATCATACATTACACCAGTTTGGCCATTAGTTATTGTCAAATCCATTAACTGTGAATCTTTTTCTATAGCTTGTAAGATAGCTATCCATTCTTCTCTTTTCATTTTGCAGGGATATTCGTCTTCAGTGCCTATCTTTTTTTCGTTTCGACTTTTGTCCAGACCATCCTGATGTAAAAGGGATTCTACTATTTCTCTTACTTTCATATCGTTTTTATTAGCAACATCTTTGAGATAGATTAGATTATCCAGTAATAACAACTGACTTTCGCTTAATTCAGCCATCTGTCTTTACCTCCTTTCCATTTTGTCTAATTTTTAAATCAGAAGTAACCATAACTGATTTATAATCACCCACGAAATATCCACTCTCACGTAAGGCACTTAAATTTTGCATTCCCGGCCCTATGGATTGAAATTTCTCATTATGCACAACATACAGTCGTACTAATACTACCATCTTGTTTTTACGCATTCTTTCAGCTATTTCTCGCAGACTGGCTTCCACATCGACTCCTGCTACGGATTCTTGTTTCACAAAAATAACCGTGTCCGATGAAAACACCTCGTCTTTACTATAAATCTCCTCAATCTTAGTTTCCTTATTTAACCGATCAGGTAATATCCCCTCACCAAAATCCGTAAACAATTTAAATTCCTTGTACACATCCCCCACAAACCCTGACAATACTTCCTCATATTTCGGTTTTATATATATTCCAAAATATCCATCACTCATGCTGTAGGAGCCATCTTCCATTCTCGTTCCCCATACTTCAAATGAATCCCTTTTTGTTCCATTCTTCGGATAAGCCCACAAGCTATCATAGCTATCTGCAAAATTACTCAGACTCAAAGACATGGGTACAAACTCCTCGCCATACTTCTCTTCCAGATAAGTCATCATTTCATTCTTAATTGCTTCCGGATCTGCTTTCTTCTTCATGCAAGCACTCACTCCTAATGAAATCATTATCGTTAGTCCAATTAGTAAAACTCGTTTTGCTATATCCCTCAATTAATTCCCACCTTTCTTGAAGTATTCGTTAGTTTCAAATCCACACGACTCACACATCTATTGAAAAAGTTCTAGTTCCTTTTTCGATATCAACCTCAACCTTGGATATAACATTTTATATTCAAGGCTCAAACTGATATATTCTTGTTGTACCACCCGTTCCTCGGAACACGACTGTTGCCTCACCTTGTGGATCAACAAATGTGGCTACCCGCATCCCTACCTCAAGTGGTTGCTTGCTATCTTTGTCCATGATAACCTGATCGTTTTTATCATACATGACACCAGTTAGGCCATTTTTAATTGTCAAATCCATTAACTGTGGATCCTTCTTTATAGTTTCTAAGATAGCTACCCATTCGTCCCTAGACATTTTGCAAGGATATTCGTCTTCAGTGCCTATCTTTTTTTTGTTTATACTTTTGTCGAGGTCCTTTTCATCTAAGAGTTTTTTTACAACAGCACTCACAGTACTATTACGTTTATTGGCGACTTCCTTGAGGTAGATCAGATTGTCTAATAATAATAATTGACTTTCGCTTAATTCAGCCATCTGTCCCTACCCCTCTCAGTATTTTTTGATTGTCAGGTCAATACTAACCGTTATTGACGTTTGATCATGTAAAAAGTAATCTTTCTCCTTTGAAGGTATTACATTTAATGCTTCCAATCCAATAGAATCATATTTATCATCTATTACAACATATAAATCTATATCTCCAACCATTTTTTTCTCAAGCATTTTTTCTGCTATCGTGCGTAAACTTACCTCATCATCAATACCTTTTGCGGACTCTTGTTTCACAAATAGAATTGTATTTGACCTAAAATGCTCATCCTTATTGTAAATCTCCTCAATCTTAGTATCCTTATTTAACCGATCAGGTAATATCCCCTCACCAAAATCCGTAAACAATTTGAATTCCTTGTAAATATCCCTTACAACCCCCGATAATACTGCCTCATATTTCGGCTTTATATATATTCCAAAATATCCATCGCTCATGCTATATGAGCCATCTTCCATTCTCGTTCCCCATACTTCAAATGAATCCCCCTTATTCCCATTCTTCGGATATGCTCGCAAGCTGTCATAACTATTTGCAAAATTACTCAAACTCAAAGACATGGGCACAAACTCCTCACCATACTTCGCTTCCAAATAGGTCATCATTTCATTCTTAATCGCTTCCGGGTCTGCCTTCTTCTTCATGCAACCACTAACTCCTGATGAAATCATTATCATTAGTCCAACTAATAGGACTCGCTTAGCTATCCCCTTCAATTAATTTCCACCTTTCTTGAAGTATTCATTGCTATCCTTACTTACAAATCAATAACAAGATCAGGAAATTTAAGCATCTCATCAAGGTAGCTCTGCACCTCATCTTCCAAGGCATCTGTTAGTTGCTCCAGTTCTTTCTTTAGTAGTAAATTTAAAAGGGTGTTGAATTTCTCCATGAGAGGATCGATTTGATGACTCAAATGGTCCATGTTAAATAGGCTCACCCCCATGAAAATCGTTTCCACGCTTCGATATGTAGTATTTACTATGTCAATCGCCTGAGTTGCCAGTTTATCTGCAAGTTCACCAATTTGTTGCTCTAAATCTGTTGTTTTTATTTTTTTCAACTCTACTCTCAGCATATTTCTATTCTTATTGAGTTCATTCTCGGTGTATTTTATTACATGTTCAATAGAACAATTCATTCCTTCGTAGTTCAATTCATCGACCCTTGAATATATAGAATACAACTCTTTCTCCATCATTAATTGTTGCTCTTGCTCTGTTTTTCTGAAAAAGATTTTCCATATCTCTTCATGTATTACACTTGCCGTATGATAGAACCAACTAACAAATTTAGAATAGTCGCTTTGCTCAGTAACCACAGCTTGCCCTTGCTCATCAAATACAAGGGATTTATAATAAGCTTCTTCATTATCTTCCCAGGTTGATTTTTGCTTCACAAAAATGACCTTTTCTACATAAGGTCCAACAGGATCATTCTCAGCAACGAAATTCTTAGCCTTACCCTGAAGTACCTCTTCACTTGGCGCACCAAATACAACAGCCTCAACTTGAAGCTGTTCCGCCATACTTACTGCTCGTAATCCACCTAACTTTGAACCGATTAGTGTACACTTTCCAGCACCTCTGATTTGTTCAATTCTTCGTATAGCTTCATTCAACTCATTAAGCATATGTATATGATCCAATTCATTATTCTGATGGATAACAACGCCATAATTGTTCCCGTTCACATCTGTAAACAAAATAAGACTAATACTGTCTTGCACCAAAAAATCTTGTATATGTAAATGCATCAGGCTTGGACATGAAATGATCTCTTCAACTATTTCATCCTCATTTGAGTTGTCACTTAACACCCTTAGACATTCAAACATCGTCTTGCCACTGATCTTGATCTCCGAAGAGATTATTGCATTGGCCAACTCACACAATAACAACAATTCCTTATCTGTTAACACGTCTGCAACACTCCTTATATTTACTAAATGATCATAACCTCTCTTCCGTTTAAAATGTTCACCCTACTTTTTCCCCTTATTCTGCTGCTGTTGTTGTTGAAGGAGGAGAGCCTGCCGCTGCGCTTCCAACCGTCTTTGCTCATCTGCAAGCTGTACTTCTCTGGTCAGCCCTTCCAAGCTCGATTTCAAATCACGAATCTCTGTATACAATCGGTTCATCTCTGTACTTGTCTGATTATGATAATTATCAATAAAAGCCTTAGCTGCATTGCCTTTCCACCAAGACGTGACTTGACTCAATTCAGCTTTAACGCGATTCTCTGTCTTTATTAATTCGGATTGTTCATTATATAATCTTCTCGCCGTGCTGTTGATTTCACTAGTCGAATACAGAAATATCCCTCCATTGTTAATTTTATATATACACTTAAAATATTGTTTTATTTACCAAATATTTTAATCTATTTCCCCGTTAATCTCTACCACATTAGAGTATTACAACCGATTATTGTAAAAAAAAAAAATACCTCTTCCGTTACAACCTAAACTAGTTTGTCAAACTCTAGATTAGGCATAGATGTAATGGAGAGGTTATTCAGTCTTCTACTAATTATGATGTTCCCAAATCTCTTTATTACTTATTCCAAGTTCTGTTTCATTTGAAATGATTGTATACATCCAATACTCTGTTGTTTCCGTATTTTTGTTTTCATTCGATTCATTAAGACCTATTGTCTCTTTAACATATAATTTATACTCATCACTATTAGAAGAATCCTCTTCGATATTTTCTATATCATACGAGATCAGAGAATACGTTACTCCTTCTGCATGCTGATTAGAAATATATAGCTTCTGCTCTTGATATATTTTACTATCCTTGATCAAGTACTTTTCCACTTTGGAAAAATCATTATTATTAATCGCATCTGCAATAGCTTCTTCATAGGCTCGGAGCAGCATCTCAGGCTCATAGCTATCGGCATGGGTTGCTCCCAAAGCTACATCACTTTCATCTTCGCTTAGGTTAGGATCTACATTCTCCGTCCCCTCCTGCCCTACCTCGTCTAAATTTACTTCATTTTCGTTCAAGTTATTTGAGTTTATTTGAACGTTAGGTTCAGATGTCTCCATATTGCCTCCATACTGTAAATTCATTGATTGATTTACCTCCCCGGATTTTTTCTCAGTAGGTCCGCAAGAAACCAATAATATGACGAATATAAACAATACTAAGGTATATGTTGTACACTTCATTTGTATCTCCCCTCCTTTTCGAGCCAATCTAGTGCAAACTTAACGTTTCTCAAATCTAATAAGTTTGATTGTTCACATATTATTTAGCTTCTTAATACTTCCGTTATCCAATTCGACATACACCTGGGCTAATTCTTCACTTTGACTAAATAAATCTGAGGTGACATCTGCATCATATAGCGTCCATTCTCCTGTATTCATCGAGTTAGCATCAGGATTCTCTGACCTTCTTAATTCAATTTCCTCGCCATTAACTTCCATCCATACACGAGTTACTCTAGCCTCCTTACTGTATACATGCGCTGCAAGATTCATTAATTTCGAATGGTTAGTATGATAAGAGAGAACATAAGCATCGTGCAAATACAGATATTCATCCTTATAACCACTGAATAAACTTATTAAATTTCTGAATGGATAAATATTCTCTGACCACTCCATATCAGCTTCGTCTTCACTTTCAATAGGAGTTAAATATAACTTCGTTGGATCAGAGTCCACCAACTCAACCAATGGCTTACATGCGTTGACAATAGTATCCGAAGGAGCTGGTCCCCCACCTCCTCCATCAGGTTCTGATTTAAGTCTTGCTAGAAAGGAGTCTCTAGTGGAATAATAACTGTCTTCATCCCAAATCGTTAATTCCACCCGATTATCGATAAGACCTGACTCTTTGTAAAAGAGACGCCTGCTTTCATCAGAAAAAACAGGAACAATCGCTGCAAGATCGGCTGTGTCTGAAAGCCAAATAGGGTTGGTTCTAAACGCTGCTAGCTTATCAAAATCTTTATCCAATCGTTCTTTTGTCCAATATCGATAGAGAGTGTATTCATAAGGAGCTTTGACTTCATTCGCTAAACCCTCTACATCAGATGCTTGTAATGCGATATAAGGAAAATATGGGGCCGGCTCCTTGGCTACTTCTGCATCAAGAGCTCTAAAGCATGCCTTAGCCACATTTGCAAATTCGCTATTTTCTTCATGCTCAGGTTCGTCTGGTTCCGAATTATTTATTGGTTCTGTATAATTATTTTTTGTAACATTATCGTGATTGTTATCTGCCTTTTTGTCCGAGCAACTTGTTAAGACTAGCGTAAATGTCAATATAAGTAACAGTAGATTTTTTTTACCTCTTGTTGTAAAGTTCATTATAATCTGCCACCACCCAACCTTTATATTTATTTCTTTTAGCGGAGCCATTCTCAAATAAGCTTTTTAAAGATACGACTTCACCGCCTGCAGGATTGATAATTAACATATCTTTAGTGCCTTCAT
The DNA here is from genome assembly GCF_014639155.1 of Paenibacillus segetis. Classification (NCBI taxonomy): domain Bacteria; kingdom Bacillati; phylum Bacillota; class Bacilli; order Caryophanales; family Paenibacillaceae; genus Paenibacillus; species Paenibacillus segetis. Next base: position 334,252 of record NZ_BMFT01000001.1, on the reverse strand, counting down.
CGTATCCCACGGCTAGTACCCAATGCCTGGATGGTGCATCCAGTTGATATTTGGTTTCAGTAATGTCAATAAGCACGGGATTTCCGCTGTCTATGGACTTTTTAGCATAGTTATATAATATTTCTACACTCTTAAATGAATTCGTTGTCTCCTTAAACAATGCTTCATTCCCCATGTGCCGATCAAATTCTATATTTGGAATCGACTCCATCATTAGACTAGCTCCGGAAAATACTTTCTTATCTTTAAGTTCTTTATTTAATTGGGATGGATTAATTACTTCTCCTCTCTTCCATGACTCAACCATTGCTATTGCAGTCAATGTACAACCTGCTTCATATATTTTGGTATCTTTGCTATTTCCAAGCTTTTCATCATACCAACTAGGCTTGGTCCCATCTAAATATCTATCTTGTGAAAAAATAGGCATCGACTCTAGGTTGGGTACCGTTGTCCATTTAGAAATACCAACGCTTGCCACCGATTTATAGGATCCCAAATTTGTTGATTTAGGATTCGTAGGGACCTGCGTTTGCTGATTTTTTTTAGTATTTGATTCCTCTTCTTTTTTTAATAAAGCCAAAGCATCATTCAATTCATTAATATTGATTCTTGTCCAAACGCTAACTTGGACTTCCGTAGAATTTTTACTGAAATATTTTAAATATTTACCGTAAATTCCATGTTCTTTGGCAACTTTTATGCTGCTATTATTTGATGGTTTATTTAAGTTCTTTTCCGTAATACTCTTCGTTCCGCTATCTATTACTTTTCCACTTTCTTTGTAAATCGCACGTATTAATTGTTCTTCTGTAGCATGTTTATAATCTAAACTTTTAAACGCTTCTTGGATCATATTGGCTGCACCCCCAGCTCCGTGGTGGACAGACCTCGACCAGATCACGTCTTTCAAAGTATCGCTATGTAGACTAACATCAAAGCCAATTGAATCCTTTAACTTCTTTACGGTAACGTCATAATAAGTAGTCTTGACATAATCATGTTGTAATTTCAAGAAACCTTCGGGATCATCTTTAGCAATGGTACTCCACACTTGATTAAAATTAGCCCCATATTTATCCCCATCTTGTTCATACGCTTTGCTCAGGCTCTTGAAATAATTTTCGTTCTGATTCTTTAACCATTTTACAAAAGCAAGAGGGATATCAAACTTACTAGCAAACTGATAAGCTCCATAGGAGGCTCCACCGCTATCGCCCCCGCCTCCTGAAATGGTTCCTGGTTTTCCATTGGATTCAAACTTTCTAGACAATAAACCCAGTTGAAAATCTTTATTCTTACTATCGATATTAATTCCAGAGGACGTTTCATTTTTATCCACTTTCTTCAACTGATTCCCCGCAAACCCCGTACCCGTCCATAGATGTTTATAATCTACGTCATCTACCATTTCAGGAGACATAGAATATTTATTTTTCAGCTCAGCTCGTACTTTCTCCGCATACGCATGCGCTCCGTCCATTTCTTTCTGCATGCCTTTTGCCTTATATTCACTCCATGCGACTTGTGCTCGGCCAATTTCGCTAAGCAGTTTATGTATTTCTTCTAGTTGTTTATGTGCCCAGGCTCCTTGTGTCCCTCCTTTCACGACCAATCCCAATAAATATTGATATTGGTTATCGTCTGGCATAGGAACCTGGACGAATTTTCCGTCTTTAGTCAACTGAAAAGAGGGGTCGTAAGAGCACGCCTGTATCGTAGTGCCTGAATATAAATGACTTAAATTAACCTTTTGCCCGTAAAGGTCCTCATTCACACCATATCCTTTTAATATCTCCCGTTGTTTTATTGCTTCTTTATGGGCATTTTCCATCAAATAGACATTCCCAAATGCCTTATATACGGAATAAGCAACTTGTGCACGAGCAATCGTATCCCTCGCCCTAAATATTGCATCCAATTTGTCTTTGGCTTCTAGTTGCTCTTCTTCCGTGCCATCCTTCGCCTGTAAATGCAGCTTCTGAACAGTAGGATCTTCAAATAATCTATCTTGTAAATAGGTAGTCAACTCTTCTCCATAAAGATAAACTCCTTGATTATAAAACGAGGACGGGAGTGCTTTTACCTGTGCCAGTTTCTTTGCCTCATTCTCATCCCCTCGGTAATACTCTGCTGCCTCGTTTAAAGTACTCGCTTTTTTGCCGAATCCGATGCTCACGGACTCCGCTAGCGAATGAATCTCCTTAAGGCAGTCTTCCATTTCTCGTACCATACTCTGAACATACGATTCTGGATATTCACTTTGTGTATCCCCAATAAGTCGAGTTAGAACTGGATAGATCGCCTTTTCACCATTCTCAATGGTTCTTGCCAATGACTTAAGTTCTGCAGATAGTTCCTCTAATTTTGAAGGATCTACTTCGATTTTCAATCGATCGGCTCCTTTCTTTAAAAAATAAACGTGGTGACAATTTTAGTTATCACCACGTCTGCATCTTATGAATTCAATTGTTAGTTATTCAAGTCATCAAACATCGATCCAACAACGGTAATTTCTATAGAATCAAGGTCCTTAACACCTTTGAGCGTATCTAGTACTTTGTAAGCATGATTCCCTTTAGTCAGATTGGTATCATCAAACCATACTCTGATGTTGTACTTTCCATTAGGCATATTAGCATGAGTGTAGAGCATTTGTTTACGTGGATTAACTTGGATCGTCACATTAGTCGTTTCCGTGATCTTGTACATATGTTGACCCGCCATCACATATTCACGATAGGCATAGTTCGAGTTACTGCCTGCCGTATAAGATTCACTATATCCTTCTAGAATCATCTTCCAGAATTTATGTGAATCTCCACCACGTTTATCTGTGGACTTAATCTCTTCCACTAATTTAGTATATCGAGACGGTTCATCTTTCTGATCCCATACTTTGATTAATTCAACACCGTTAACCCCTGTACTATCTTTAACTGACAACACGCCTGTGTTTCGTTCAAAGCCTCCGCCTTTTTTATTCAATACAACGTCACGAATATTCACCGCTTCTTTAGCATCGTTGATATACATTAAATCAGTCTCATAGCGGAAGGAATCGATCAGGGAGTCTACTATATCTTTATGATCCGCCGTTACGCCTACTGGTACCTTATCTTTGAATACCACGGTCTCCAATGTAAAACTGTAACTGCCGACTGGATTTAAATAGTAGCCTGATTTTACTGGATAATCGTATTTTTGAAGTTCCTTATCTGTTGCAAATACAGCCTTATCGTAGAGTGATTTTTTGTTTGTCTTGTTGGCTGCTGCGTCTCTTGACTGGCTATACTCCTCATCCAAGGAGCTTGTAACAATATAGTTCACATCTCCACTTGCTTGTTGGATAAACTCTCGCTTATATTGCCCTGGGACCTTCGTCCAGTCATACTTATTTCCTTCTACATCCTGATGATGCATCCATCGGATGACGTCAAAGTAATAAGGTTCATTTGTCCAGAACAGTTTCTTCCCTAGCGTGTAGTTGTTATTGCCTTCAATTTCATTCTTATATGTTCGTTTGGGGACTTCAACTCGACCATTGTACACATACATATCATAGGGATTAAATACGGAATTCGGGTCAAAATTCTTAGTTACAACCCCTGTCCTAGTTTCATATTTAGTCGTACATACATCTTCTCCCTTTTCATTCTTAGTACAAGACTCCCACGAATATTCATATTGATAAGGTCTACTTACTGATCCATTGTAATAGATTTCTCCTGTTCGTTTTAATGGCGTACCTGGGTCTGTTAGATTAACATATTTTCTATTCAATGGGTCATCGTTCGTTCTGGCATCCCGGAAATCTGGTCTTTTGATCGTAAAATAAACTTCTGGGGTACGTGTTATCGTCTCACTTGCCTCATTAATCGGCGGGTTATTAGCAACTAAGAAGTCTCTAAGTAAGTCTTCAGTTCGATTGTATACCCCCAAAGATCCTGTTGCATTTCCTGTCCAACTCGCGGATGGCAGATTAGGTAAACTTAATGTTACCGTACTACTAGGCAATACTACTTTGAACTTTTTAGATAACATATCGTAAGGTAACGTTTCTGGTGTCACTAATTTAATCGCTATAGGATCCGAATCGAGCACATTATTATCTAAATTATCCTCTTTGGGCGCTTTTCCATCCTCATTAATTTTAAATTGAATTCTTACATCACTCTCTGGCATCGTAAAAGTAGCCGACAATCTCCTAAAAGACTTATTTCTTGCGGTAATTTTGCCATGATCTCCGGTACTGGCTATAGCACCACCAAATTCCAGATTATCCTTCGTTGCAGTCAAAGCTGTGCCATCGCTTTTGCGAGTAATCAACAAAGTGTAACTAGTGTCTTCGTCTTTAGGAAAATTAGACCTTACGATGATCGATACTGTAGTTTCTTCTCCAGTCGCAGCACCTGTCGGAAGGTCCTCGAACTCTGCGGATATATCAGCACCCTTGCTTTTGATAAATGGAGCAATTGGAATATCCTTGTAAGTGGAGCTCATGTATACTCTTCCAAACCCTTGAGACAGATACGTAGGCGGTTGAATAATATGCACGTACCGAGACCATCCCCCCTGGGGAGCGGCATCTTTTGTATATACTGATCTACCTTCATATTCTGAATTTTTTCCGTTGTACATAAAATTGTTTGCCTCATTGTAGGACTTTCCTGCATATTCATCGTTAAGGGCCTGTATGATTAATTGTTCGAAATTACCACCTGGTAGGTATTCTTTTAATTTGTCTGGGATTGGATTAATGAAATTTTCAGGAAAAAGGTCAAATGGCCCACTAATCACCTTTTTATTATCCCAAGGAAGTTTTACCATTGATAAATTATGGAGTTGTCGTCCGCTCCACCCCGCATCCCAAGGAAAACCATCTGTAGATACTGAGTCTCCATATTTGTTATAGCCTGAATATCTAGCAATTTGTTTCCCTTTATAAGTAATTTCAGTGCCGTGACTTTTCCCATACACCATACTAAAACCTGTAAACTTATCTGGTTCTTTAATAGCCTGATCTATTTGTTGTTGGACAAGCCCTACATTATATGGACCATATTTTGTTGAACTAGGATAATAATTATCTAGACCATACAGTTCCTTCATATCTTGATTTGCTATTTCCCGTACTCGTTCAGGTGTAAGTTCATTAAAATCAATCTTCTCTTTATCAGTTAATGAATACACTGTAGCTCGAGGCATTAGGTTACATAATATTAGAACTATAACAAATAACGCTATCCTTCTTCTCATATTTCACCTACTTATAATAAATATCTATATTGATCCCTGACATGTATCCAGATACCACAACTATTTCATATGTATCATCTTTAAAAACTTTTTCTGCCAGTTCATCCTCGCGATCTTTCTTTTGTTTTGCATACTTAATTATAGAATCTACAACATTCCCATCAACTTTTTGACGTAAAACCTCTTCTGCGTCCTTAAACTTTGCATCGAGATTATCTCCACCAACTACACCCATTTGAAAAATGATGTGAAGTAGAGTGACTGTATTCCCATCTCCCTTCTTATAACTACCAGCACTTACACCTAATCCTGACTTATATACTGAATAATAGCTAAATCCCTCAGTTGTTTTCTTCTCAGTCTTACCTTCAACTGACCTTGATGCCTCCCAAGCATCCCAATCAAAATTCGGACTTCCTGGGGTAATACTGGAACTGGAATTATTTGATTCTCCGTTCGAAGCTGTAACACCATCCCCTGTTGTTATCGAAACGGTATAATTTTGTGAATCCCACTTCACATTGGCTCCGAGTGCTTCACTTACAAACCGAAGCGGTACAAAGGTTCTATTCGATTTTCTTAGTGCTGCGGTATCCATTTGTTTGCTTGTTCCATTTACGGTATACGTCTTTTTATCTATAACAAGATTAACACTTGTGTCTTCCAGTTGGATGCTTACTGTCTGTGTCTTACTTGTCCAGCCTACCTTGGCTCCTAACGCCTCACTTACAAATCTCACCGGGACTTGTACTCTATTATTCTTATCTACATAGGGCTGTGCATCTGGAAAAATAATTCTCTCTCCGTTAAGTTCCACTCTAAGTGATAGCTTAGCTGCCGCGGATGATAGTGTTGGTAGAATGGTCATAATTAAAATAAAAACCATTAGAATAATTCCTGTTTTCTTTCGTTTCATTATTAGTCATCTCCTTGGTTATTTTTCAAAAAAGTATTGTTCTGTTTATGTATTAAGCTGCTCCGTTATTGGGTTAGCAAATTTTCTTATGTCAAATGATTCGTTTGTTATGGGACGAATATAGTACGTGGTGACAACTTCAGGCTGTCACCACGTCTAATCTTGTTACATTAGATTCTTAACTTGCTCGCAAGATCAGCATCGCTATCTCTCTTAATATCAGCGATTTGCCCAATAAGTATTTTGTAGTCTTCGATCCATTTGTTCAAACTCGAAACTACTTGATTTTTGGTAGTTGTGAAATTACCTATGAATGCCTCTTCCGAACCGCCGGACCACCAAGACTTAACGCCTTCAACTTGAGCTGTCATCCGCTTAAGATCTGCTTCAATTTTACTAATCTCAGACTGCAGCTTCGTTTTCAATTGCTCGGCTTGGTTAAAATCAAATTTTTGTTGATCAGCCATGATTGTTTCACCTCCTTTCATAGACTCTCATTCTGATCGAATGTCTATTATTTGATTGAATTCGACAATCTTTGTTGCTCTGCTGCTGCCCTTGCTGCTGCGGCAGCCTCTGCCTTTCTCACGTCATCTGCTTGTTGGACCTTATCAGATAAACTTTGTGTAAGAGAATAAAGTTTATCCATCTTATTAATTAACGATTTAGTTTCTGTCCGTAATCCCACATACCCACTTCGAAAACTTTTACCTGCGTCGCCTTGCCACCATGTACTTGAGTTGTCTACTTGGCCATGGCAGCGGCTAATTTCAGTACTGAAACTCACTTTCATCTCTGAAACTTTCCTTGCCATACTTTTTATTTCCATGGGTGTAGGCATACCAATTCTCCTTTCAGCAAATTATTCATTTCAACTATGCATTAATGCTACCTTCGTTCGTTCATCCTTAGTAAGGTGGGTAGCACATCTTAGACCTGTGAACTTATTCTTAACAATTAAATAACCGTCCCCAAGCTCCATTTCCTTCTCCGCAGTTCCATAAGGCAATTTTGCCGAAAATAACCCTTGCTCCTTAATGCTCCCGATCAGCAAACCTGTCTGTTCTTCCTTGATCGCTTTGCCCAGGCTATCCCAGTTACTAGAAAACTCAGATATCGTATCCGCTACAATGACTGCAACCTTCATTCCACGTTCCTGCTTAACGATTCGTTCAATCAACTCTTTTAACGTGTATTTGTCACTGTTCGTAAATTCACTAAGCTTATCGATTACGATGATGAATTGCTTCCAGGCTGAAATGAGCTCCTTCATATTTCCATTCTCTCGTCTGCATTCTACTAGTTGCCTTCTACGCCCATCTATCAACTCCGTGATCTCATCGATAAACGCATCTTCCACTTCTGACAGGTCAGTAACATGAGACATGCCCATCAACTGAAATAGTCCCATACCACTTGAATCCAGGGCATACACAGCGGCATCCTCAAGCATGCTAATCCATGACATCATAAGTGTGCTTTTACCTGACATCGATTCGCCTGCCACCATAAGGACTGGCGTTGCATAAAGATCAATATACACAGACTGAAGATCATGGTTTCCAAGACCGATTGCAAGTCTTCCAGGTTCATTATTGATCTCTTGGATGTCAATATTCGAAGGCATAACTGGAATTTCCCTCGCCTTAGTTGAATCCATACTTGCAAACATCTCTAGCAGCTGTTCTGTGCTAATGCCTTCAAATTCAGGCAGTGAGGTTTGAAATTCCAATGGAGGTTGACCTCTAACAAGTCCCCTGCCTGCAACCTTCATCGGCTCTAGCCCTTCCGTTCTGCCAACAATATCTGCATAATCGCCTTTTTCCGTCATTTGAAAGGCTATTGCCAACTTAAAATTCACAGCAAGCTTATATCTAACAAAGGTGGCATTGGTCGCAGTAGCAACCAAATAAATCCCGTACTTCGTCCCTTCTCGCGCTAATAACATGATTTGTGCATCGAGATCATCATAGGATTCTGATAAGGCAAAGTAATTATCAATAATTAATATGATGGCTGGTAATACTTTTCCAGAGTTTCTATAGGAGTTAAACCCTTCGCTTCTGCTTTCTTCAAACAAAACCTTCCTCTGCTCCATTTCTCTAAACAGGAACATGACAAACTGATCTATTTTGCCCTTCTCCTCTAAGGTCATGACTCCACCCACATGAGGAAGCTTCTCGAATACTCGCAGCGTATTTCCGGAGAAATCCATAATATATATATTCACTGCTTCAGGTGAGTATAATTGAGCCATGGACATACAAAGAGTTTTGAGAAATACAGTTTTGCCTGTTCCTGATGTACCATATACGAACAAATTACCTTCATTAGCAAAATCGATCTCCAGCACATTCTGGCTTTGTCCCCGTGGATCATCCAGTCTTCCAACAGGAACCCTTAATATATGCTCCCTTGTCTGCCAATTACCTTCTTCTAATCTATTCTCTAAAATATTATCTAAATATACAATTTCAGGAAGCGGAGGCAGCCAAGGGCCCTTCAACGGTTCAATTCCTGAATAGGATGCCGTCTTTGTAATATACTCAACCATTGCTCCCAGCTGAGAAGGTAATTCATTTTTCGCAATTTTCTCTTCTGATAATGGATAGATTTGCTCGCATCTGCCATTCAATGAAACCTTATAGATTCGTTTTGCTTTGTTTTCGCTCTTGTCCTTTTCGCCTTCTGGATCATAATCAGCGCCTGAATAAGTTGACTGGAATAATTCGAATATTTCATCATTACCTACTTGGATGTATGCGCGGCCAGGCTCTTTAATCATTGCCGCATCTGGGCGCTTGATCACATCCTGACTGTCTCTTTCATCTTGAACCTTGAGACAAATCTTGAATTTAGAGTTACTCCATATTTGATCGTCGACAACACCTGCTGGCTTCTGAGTCGCAAGAATTAAATGAACACCAAGGCTTCGTCCTACCCGTGCTGCACTGACGAGTTCCTTCATAAAGTCCGGCTGGTCCTGCTTCAACTCTGCAAACTCATCCGCGATCATAATGAGGTGAGGAATCGCAGGCATTTCGTTTTGTACCTTTTTACTGTTGTAATATAGCTTCTGGTACTTATCGATGTTATTGACACCGTATTCTGAGAAAACACGCTGTCTTCTCTGTAATTCACTCTTAATAGAGAGTAATGCTCTCGTCGTCTGATTGCCGTCAAGATTCGTAATGGTACCCACGAGATGCGGCATGCCTTTAAATACATCCGCCATGCCTCCGCCCTTATAATCAATAAGCACGAACACGATATCATGCGGATGATAATGAATCGCTTGGGATACGATGATGCTTTGCAACAGCTCACTTTTGCCTGATCCAGTCGTCCCCGCTACCAATCCGTGCGGACCAAATCCTGTTTCGTGCATATCTAAGAAGAATGGCTCGCCGCCTGCTTTGGCTCCGATGGGTACGCTCATGCCCATATAGGTTTTATTTCTCATCCAAAGAGTTAAGATATCTACTTCTGTTACTCTCTGAATCTGAAGCATTTCCATTAGAGTAATAGATGATGTCAATGTAAAGTTTGCACTCGAATTTTTAATTCGCAGTGGGGCAAGCTTTCGAACTGCTATATCAAGGTCTTTAAAATGTATAGTATCCGGTGTGAAAAGAATTTTCTCGCCTGTCAGCCTATCAACCATCTCGCCGCTCTTGCCTTGTAGATTGATGACTGTATTGCAGTTCATAGGCAAGTATGCCGTGTTTTGAGCGATAAATACGGATGATACACCCAGCTTTGCGTTGGCATTATACAAATATTTGCTTATTTGTTCATTCTCGAGCAAGAGAGGATCTTCTACGATGAAGACATAGTGAGGCAAAAAGCTTCTGCCTTCCGATTTCATCTCACGCTCTTTAAGAACGGAATGTACCTCTGTTAATATCTGATGGGCCATAGCTTTACCGCATAATAGAAAACGTACGTTGAATCCTTCGTCCCACAAATGAGGTACATATTTCACCCAATCCCATTTCTCTATTCCGTCATCAGATGCCAGCACAACCACTCTAACGTCGTCATAGCCATGATGAGTAATGACTTGAAGCAACATTAACTTGATAAGCTCCGCTGTCTTTTCCTTTTCTCCCGCGAACCCACATATTTCAACAGCCATCAGATTGATTGTGATCGGAACCTGAGGAATCTTCGCAAATTCCAGTGCCAATCTCTGAGGTTCCATCAACAATGGATCAGTTTCGAGTATAACCGCCTGCTTCGTATAATTAATTCGTAGCTCTGCTGGAGCACTACCTACGCCAATTCTCAAAGAAAGAAAATCATTATGAGAAGGTGTCTTCTCCCAGAGCTTGTTATCTGTACGAACTATTCGCTCAATACACTCCATTGGCTCAGGATTCATCTCGTTCATCGCCTTAATTTGCTTCTCTCTTGCAATCGTAAGCTCACTGCGTGTGTCCGTAATGAATTGGAGATATTTCTCCTCACGTTCCTTCTTGCGCTTCTTATATTTTCTGATTTGACCTGTTGCGTTCGTCAGTGAAACGATGATCGTCATTATGGTTGTGGCGATTGAAATAAGCATAAATATAGACTTCATCGTCATGGCGATCAAAAGTGTTATAAGTAGCATCACCGTAGGTGCTAGCAATAACGACAGCCATGATATTTCCGGTTTTTCATTATAAGCTGGTGGATTTGGAACCTCAATTTCTCCTTTTGGCATATCAGGAAGAAACCGTGGTTGACGGCTAAATTCATTGTTCATTACTCTATCCACCTCACAGATCGATTCTCATCGTTTCTCCCCCAGTGAGGGCGAGTTTATACCATTCCCGATTGTTACAATAGTAGATCTGGTCCTCGATGACGTGCACGTAATCGGCACTTTCTCCACATATCCGAATACTTCGGCCACTTTGCGGATCGATTCTGTAGATCGTGCTCGCATGACATTTATTCGCACAATATAGGTAGGTACCATCTGTATTCATGCTGGATGCTTCCATGTTATCCAATACTTCTACAGCTCCATCCTTCAAATCAAGAATCGATACGGCACCATTATTTCTTCGATCTGCAAAAGCGAGTTTATCACCGACTCTTATTAGCGTGGAACTTACAGCATTATGTATAACTTCTCTTGAAGTACCGTCTTCCTTGCAGGTTTTAATCCCCTGTGGTGTGGCATAAATCATAAGACCATCTTGCATAAGGAAGCTATCCACATGCTCATCTATGAGTCTTGTTTCATGATTACCTTTTATCGTGGTACTGCGGTAAAGTTTATGGTCATTTTCATGGATGTAATACATCCAGTCCTCATTGATCAATAGCTTATAGCACGGCTTGTCGATTAATAATTCTTCACTGCGAAAATCCGACTGTACTCTAAAAATTGCATGCCCCCGCTTTTGATCACTGTAATACACATATTCATCTACATGATTCATGAACCACAAGATACCGGTTGTTCGCCTCACGGTTACATCTGATTCATCAGCACGAAGCAAGTATGAACCTGTATAGTTCTTAATATCGCTTAGTAACAGCCCTTCTCCGGTCTTTAGGACCAATCCTCCGTTTTGAATATTGCCTATCATACGATCGCTCCTTCTCAGACAAGGGTCAACAGCGCACCTTGTGACACGCCTTCTTGTTCCAAAGTTCGGCTGTTATCCAGTATTCTCCCTAAAGGCTCTGCTTGAAGTTTACTGCTATGGCTTACCGTTAGATTCAGTGCTTCCGAGAGCATGGCGAGCAGTTCTTCGATTGTAACGAAGACAGGCACTTTCAAATCTATGTTGTCATTACTACCAGAATGAAAAGAGACCAATATATAGTCCATAACTGATGCATCCTCTCATCAATTCTTCACAGACATCTTGAATTCTTTATCAGAAACAATTTGAAAATCCACATCTTCGTAAGCTGCTTCAGCTAATTTCATGTACTTCGTTTTGAATTTGTATTTCGATTCTGCTTTCGCCTTCACTTCCGTAACATACTGATCATCATCATTTAATATTGGAGTGAAGTCCAACGTAACAATAAAGTCGTTATACTTGCCATCAAGTGAACTAAAGGTCATCGTATTTCCGGTAGTAGATTGATGAGACACATTCATGGCATCCGCGAAAGCTGTTTCAAAATACTCTCTGTACTTGTCTTCGTCGATTTCCGCACTGAGGTTGGTCATTCTCGCATACTCCAGGCTTCTGTCATTGGACACTCGGCATGCATTCGCAAGGGCAGTACTGACTTGTAGTTTCTCCTTGAATACAACTGCAAGTTCAACCAAGGGCTCAACGAGAATACTAAGGAGAACGACCAAGAATATCCCAATTGCAATATTTCTCATTGCCATTCCTTCCTATTAATATTTGTCATAGGGTAGATCCTTATAATGTTTTAGCCCTGTAGTTATCATGGAGAAAGATACCGGTACTTCACGCTCATACTTTTTCCCCCAAAGCGTCACAGTTAGAGGGTATACCGCGTTAATTGTTATTCTTAACTGTTTACCCCTTTGCCAGTATGGCTTAGCCGAGTCAGGTATAGATTCATCTTCATAATCTATAGTGTTATCCTCTTCAACTGCGCTAGTTTTCCGTGGATCATCTGGATCATCATGTATTACCGTCAATTCAATTTCGTCCTTCTTATCTTTGAAAATAGGGCGTTCTTCTAATCTTTCCATCGATGTCTCATAGTTGTCTTTCGTTAAGTAATTGTCACTAGCGACCATTTGTGACACGCTGTAGGTCTCTGTCACTAGCGTCAAATACCACGGAAAGAAGAACGCCAAATTTACAAAGAGGAGGATACATATGGAGGTAATTATGGTGATCAGAATTGCTTTTGCTATCCCCTGCAAGATTAATCACCTCACGGTGTGCTTGTGCCAAACATATTTTGTAAACCTCCAAGTAGCATGTTCCATACAGCCTCAACTGCGGTTTTTATAAATTCTCCACCTGTTATTACAGTAACCGCAAAGCCTATAATTAAAATGACTGCAATTGTTACCGCAATTCCCTTAACACTAAAATCTCCAGATTCATCCTTAATAAAAGCTTTTACCTTTTGTTTATTCATACTTATTTCCTCCTTAGTTTTTATTATTGGAACAGCTTTATAGCTTCCAATATCGTAAACAAATAATAAATAACGATATAAATAAATAGCACAACAACTAACATGAGTTGTATCCTTGAATTGCTTCGTTGCCTACTCTCCAACTCATCTTCTAATGTCCTAATTCGAAAACTATCAATCTCGCTCTTGAGATAGGACATTTGCGATACGTTGTCATATCCTTTGAGTCTGGTCTCCATAATGTCGCAAAACTTGATAATATAATGCATCGGGACTCGCTTCTTCAATTGCTTCAAAGCAAATTCTTCTCCATAGTCGATATTATCGAGCATGACGCCAAGTTCCTCGGCAATATCAGGATTCGCATTAGGAATGTAATCCTTAATCACGTCCGCTAAGTGGATATTGACTGATTTGGCATATTGGTAGTACACCATGCTGTAAAAGGACGGAAAATCATGCGAGATGTTTTTATTCTTCTTATCGATTTTCTTCTCAAGCTCGTTTACCGGATATAGCCAGCCTAGAATAATAAATATCGCAGAGCCACAGCCCAGGATTATATTTGCCTTGATCATAATTAGCGTGATCACAACCGCAACTATAGAGTACATGAGCTGATCCGTTCGGATTTCCTCAGGCTTGATCGTAAGATCCAGCCGATCAATAATTTTCTTAAGCCTCCTTTTCTCCGCCCCACTTATGAAATGAGTAACGTATCTCATGGCAAAATCTCTTTTTAGCTTATTAAACTTTTGTTTGGCTAATTCATTTTTTCGCTGCTTCATGTACACACGTGCGCGTTTCTTCTGACTTCTACTAACCGCCTTAAAGTAAGGATAGAGAAATACTTTTACCAAATAGATAATGGCAAGCATCGTGCTAAGCTTGGATAGAGCAATCATTTCACTCCCTCCCCCACACCTAGATTTCCTTGTAGTACTTGGGTCCTTGCAAAACTTAGGCAGATGACAGTGATCATCATTGTATTAATCATCTTGCCGAAAGTCGTATATAACATGAATTCTCGGAAATCGTGAACGGTTAGAGCATATAAGAAAAATAAAATGATAATACAAGTCTTTAGCATGAAATCTCGGTTCATCTTCCGAAAAATCCGATCCTTCTTCCCGTTAATTTCACGAAGCACCGCATTCTCGTCAACGATATCCAAGAAGATATCCGCCATCCCCCTTCGCTCGTTATATTCGAAGACGATGGCTTTCTTCGTGAAATTATCAAACTTAGGACCAAGCTGACGATTTAATAACGTGATAGCTTGTTTGAAGGAGTAGCCATTACTCTCACAGTTATCAATAAATTGCTGAAAATAAGGACGTATATTAGCATGAATATATTCATCGCTCTCCATGACCTTCTTAATGGCGACAAGTACGCCCTCACGAGCTAACGGACAAATAATATCCTCTGCATCCATGATGTTCTCCAGCTTCTCCGCCTTGATCGACCTAGACTGCATGACGAAGAAGGTAAGTAACCCGATAAATACCGATATAGTGATGACAACGGATAGCGTAATACTCTTCATGAAGAGCACAATCACAAGGACGATAGCTACGAAGCAGATACACAATAAAGATGTAAAACTCTCCAACGTAAATGGCATATTAAAATCAAGTATGAGTCCTTCTACCATCCGATTATATTTAGCATAAATATTTTCCTTCTTCTTCGTGATTCGTTCTCTCTTAACCCGATCTACATAACGTTTCGTATTATATTTGCCTAAATATTCAGCCAGCGTGTCAACCATTTCTAGAAAAAATGTCACCGTGCCCTGAAAGAACTTGACTTCAAATATCGTATTAAAGAGTATGAAGCCCACGACGCCGAGAAGTAGACTAATGAATAAATCTGTATTCATCGAATTCATACACCTCTTTTTCATCCTCTGTTGGATCTGTAGTAAAGAATTCAAATCTACTTTTCTTAATACCAGACTTTAGCATAGACTGCTGGATTTGCTCGGAAAGCTTCCCTACTCGCTTGTGTCTGCCGACAATCTTAACTACTTTATTGCTGTTATCCGGATCTTCCAGTACATCCTCACATTCAAAGGTATATATTTGATTAATCAATGGCTCTAAACCATTTGTTCCTAATATCTCAGAGATTGATGTTACCTTTCTCGTACCATCTGCTAGCTTTTCCTGAAAAATAACAAACTTCACCGCACTACAAATATTTCGAAGCGCGAGCTCAGCCGGCTCGTTCGACACCATGAGATAAGCCGTTAGGAAACGATAGATCGCTTCCTTATCTCCCTCGGCATGAAGCGTGGAGAAGAAGTAATGCCCCGTCTGTGCCGCGCGTAAAGCTGTTGCAAATTCACCAGGTGTCCGAAGCTCCCCGGGACCAATCCAGTGAGGGGATTGTCTCATTGCATTAATAAGCAGATTCTCCATCGTGGCTGGGCTGGAATCATCCTCTTCGGACACAGATTCATATTGCAGGACATCATTAATTATTCGACCATGCTCGTTGTTATCTTCTCGTTGTAGGAGTCGCATTTCGGAAGGATTTTCAATCGTAATAATTCTAGAAAGAGGATTAATTTCTTTGACGAGAATTTCATTTAGCGTAGTTTTTCCACTTCCTGTAGGTCCTACAGTTATCCAAGACAAGTCGGACCTAGGTATGAGGGATAAGAGCTTATACATATTTGCCGTAAATGACTCATTTTCAATAAGCATCTTAGGGGATATTTTTTTCTTACTAAATTTTCTTATAACAAAAGCGGGCACATCATACGGTGAAATCTCTGCATGAGTCGCATTCACACGAAATCCCTCAATTGTTCTGGCATTCACCATAGGAATCTTCGGTGTTAACCTTACCTTGGACACACCGATAAGCTTGGAAATAATACGCTCCATATGCTCGCGATCCGTAAAATGCTGATCCCATTTAAGTGTTCTGCCTCCACTTTCGACGAAGATCTGCTCCGGCCCATTCGCTCTGATCTCATCGATTGTCGGATCCTCCATCGCCTTTGTTATGGGCCCATAATGCGTAATCTCATCTGTGAGCGCACTCTTCAATAGGCGAAGATCGGGATAACCATCAACGGATGGCTTCTGGGAATCAACAAATTCATTAATATAAGCTTTTGTCATTTCACGTTTTCTAGCGGGATCATTCTCTCGTCTAAACGCATGTGTTGTTATTTTGGTAATATATTTCTGGCATAATTCCAACACTTCTTCGAAGCTTATCGTTGTATATTTACTTTTTAGATCATCCATGTTTTCTTTCTTGTGAATCTGATGGAGTACCTTTTGCTGCATATCACTTATTTTACCGCGTGTCAGCATTAGCCCAATCCCCCTTTATAATTTAGTGAGATGATCCGCTAGCTTGTGCATCTCTTTTCTAAAATGTTTATTTAGGAGCGGGTTGTCTTTCACATACAGTTTTCCTTTGTGGGCACGTGCGGTCGCGTCTTTGACAAGTGGAAATGCCGCCGAGATTTGGAAGCCGGTTTCTTGTAGAACCTTATAGTCGAATTCAATGCTCTGTAGGTTCATGAGAATGACACTCATGAATTTTGCCGTACTGATTCCAACCGAACTAGCATAATCCAGCAATTTCACCATATTGTTGACTGCTTCCATTCGTTCCGTCGCCATGAAATACCCAATGTGACAATATTTCATTGCTGCTAGACAGAACTCCAACGGTGGATTATTGGGAATATCAATCAGTACAATATCAAACATGTGCTTAAGCGTTGAGATGACTCGCTCTATATGTTCAAATTCAAAATCGAAGTATTCCTCAATTAAATCCTGCGGACTAGGAGATAACAGGTACAGACGCTCGTATTTCGTCTTCTGCAGCTCTTCCCTAAAATCTACCTTGTCACTCTTCAGTACTTTTATAAGACCAGTAGCTTTCTTAGTTGGCTCAACATCGAGGAATTGATACAAATTCGGATAAAATACTTTTAAATCAACAACGCAGGTATTAAGTCCCTTCTGCGATAGTAAGTACGCAAGATTACTTATGATCATCGCATTATCTACAAAATCACAGGAGGGGATGAATCCAATCACGCTATATATGAGCTCACTATCTTGAAGTTCTGCACCGATGAGATCTTTAGATGATATTTTTTGAAAAATCTGATCGATTCCTACTTCTTCTTTTCGATCCACGATTCCACCTCATTCTCCAACGTTGGCAGCTGATCTAAAATAATATCACTGTTTTCTCTGCTTAATATGGTAATGAGAAATGATTTGCCGTCTAAACCTTTATATCTCGCGTATGTATTTATTTGTTCTTTCGTTCCTTCTAGTAGCAATGCTCTTGGTTGAATATTCGATATGAATTCTTTACTCTTCATAACTTCCTGTTTCTTTGCCTCATTAAGCCGCTGTACCTCTTTGTACACCTCGTATATGGAGTGACTATTGGAATTGAGCATATCCTTAATCACAATACTATCGAATAACACTTCTGTTTTCTTCGATTTGGTCTTCGATGATGAATAGCCCCCATTAGGATTAGCCGAAGATGTATCCTCCTCTTCCTCATAACTAACCCGAATCCGAACACGGTCACCAGGCATCAGAATGTCACCGCCAACCTCCAAATAATTATAAGGAAGTGTCAGTACTTCATTCGCTTCGTCAACCTTATACAACCATTCATTCTTCTTGGGTTTCTCATCAATGAGCTGATCTTTATAGAGAACACTATTTTTTCTGATGTAATATTGGGTAAGTTTGTCCATAACGGAGTCCATGTCTTTTGCTAAAATCATATCTTCGGTATATTCCGCTTTGATAATACTATATTTCTCAATATTACTGTTCGTAAGCTGAACGAATGCCTGAATCCCCTCATCCGATTTCACACGAATGACTTCGACTACATCCTTCGCATCCTTGCTTGCATTTGTAATAATCATATAAGAACCTGCGATGACCACAACACTGAACATAATGGCCATTACCTTCTTGAACATGTGCCGATTCGGAGTGGCATTCTTCAAGCTGCTCAAATCCATTTAACTTGCTCCCTCCAATAACCGTAGAAGTATGTTACCGTATGTGTGTTCATAATCACGGCTTGTATTAACAAGCGCTACATCCGCCTCAATCTGGGCGTCAAATTCATTACTGTATGGAACATGTCCCGCCACTTTCATATCGTATGTAAATGTCTCAAGCAATCCCGAACTTAGTACCTCACTTACTCTCTCAGGCGAGAAAATATCACCCTGAAACCGTGCACGATCATTGTATTTAGTAACAACAACTCTTGATTTGGCATTCAGATAGCCTATAGATTCCTTATCAAGAATGACTTCTATATTTTTCAGAGTACTCAATATGGAATATAGATTATTGGGTATGCAAAGACCAAAGACATCCATGTGGATCATCGTTTCTTTAAACTGCTTTAATAAGTCCAAAGGCATATCTAAAATAATGATATTAAACTTATTTCTCAGTATGGATAACAGCCCCACAAGCTTGCCGCTATTATAAAATTGATCCAGACGCATCCGATCTGAGAATTCATATCCTAGACCCGTAATCCAAAAGTTATCTTTAAGGTTATATGCAGTACTCATAAAGTCCTGTGGTCTTGCCAGGGTACGTATGAGCGAGGCGTTGATATCCTCATTCCTTTTGGTCTGGTCGTGAAAATGATTAAAATACATATTGGTGCTTCTATAGTCAATGTCCATATCGATGATCATCACACTTAACCCACGTTTACTGGCCTCCGCCGCTACATTAACCACAGTACTAGTTAATCCACTGCCCCTATGACCTGTTACGGCTATAACCCTACTCATTCCACGGCTGACCTTCTCGAGGTCTTTCGTAAGCTGATCTGTAGCCGTTCTAACACTCTCGTTCTTAGGTTTGGGTTTTAATCGCTCAAAAAATGAGGGTTTCCTCTCTGCCACAGTAGGAATAGAGGCACTAGTGGATATACCACTTGGCTCACCTCTGAATTGTCCAGATAATTGACTTCTGTCTAGCAGTAGCTCAAAAGCTTGCTTATAAAGGGCAATAGGCACCCTGATATAGTCGCAACTAAGTACTTTGAATTTGGAATATTGACTCCCTAAGGACTCTAGCTCTTTCGACCTCCACATATCCGAAGTAATGATAAGTACCTGGACGTTTGAACGTTGATTGTTCGCAAGCCATTCCAGAAGAAAGATCATATCTTTCCTATTCTGGCCATCCTGCTGCGAGAGAGCCTCATCTGTTAGTAGAATTGCATCTAGTGAAATATTGGAGCTATGAATAAAATCAGGTATTTCTACAAGTGATAGCTGCTTATCATTCACAACGTCAACTTTCTTAACGCTATATTCAATAATAATCTGGTGAATTCCACCTGTAGCGAGAAGTAACCTCATTCAATCACCCACTATCTGTTATACTAAAAACAAACAAAATACCACAAATTAATCCTTTTATGAAAAATCCACACAAATTAATCATAATGTAAGCATAAATTATACGCAACCAAATTTTACATATATTATAAAATGACTATATTATATCCAAGTTAAATACTGTAAAAGTTAAGTTGAAAAGTAATCTATGTAAACAAAATCTTTATTTATAAGAAATAATAAAAAAAGGTCAATCATGGTGGCATTCGACCATAATCAAGCAAAAAAAGCTCATTCCTACTCATCGTTCAAGTGGGAAAGAGCTTTGAAAGTTTATCAAGTGTTTGAATTATTTAGTGTTTGGTTTGTTGGTTGTATTGTACGATCTTGCTATTGGGGCAGTAAACCCGCAAGTTTTAATCTTTAACGCTCATCAAAATTATAACCGCCTTTTCTTGGTAGCAAGTCTTCAAAATCGCACGATGCTATTGCTTTAAAATCAACATTCCATAACTTTGTCAGCAAATTAGATATTTCTAATACATAGTTACGGTCATCCGCATCTTCTGTTGGTTCAATTTCAAGGTAGTACTTGTAATATAGAAAGCCATCATTCCCTTGATTTCTTTTGTCTTCATCGAAATCACCGTTATTAAAAATAAATATTTCTGCTTGCTTCGTCAATATACTTGAACCGCTAATAGTACCCATAACAATGTTTGAGACTGTATCTAGTAACATCTCTTTATCGACATCGCTATCTACAAAAATTTTAGTAAATAAATCAAATTTTTCTTCCAATGAAATCACCTCAGATCATTTGAGTGGTGTAAATGGGGGATTGTCAAAAGGTCCACCTATTTTAATAATTGAAATATCGACATCCATACCTAGTTCTTGTTGGAGTTGTTCTCTAAACTTGCTCAGTTTTGCTTCTCCTGATTGAATTTTTCCTGTTTCAATAGCATGAAGCATTGTTTTCTCCTTAGCAGACCCTGGATTAGGCGGCTTAACCTTACTAAAAGAGCTTTGTATTAATTCATCAAATTTCTCTGCTGGAACCCTAATAGCTATATCAATATCAGAAGTTGGTTTTGCTGTTCCTTTTGCCCGGCTGCCTTGAACAACTATATCGTCACTTATATGCCCTACTTTCTCTCGTATCATTGATGATGCTTTATCAAATTGTGCCTGTGTAAGTCCTTGCGGTACTTTGAGACCTTGTCCCGTCCCCTCAACAACAGCACCTTCTGTCTTTGCAAACACCGAACTTGCTATCTTTTCAGCCTGATAAGCATCCAGCGCAGCAGTCGGGCTCTTATATATCATCTTGGTCACGATATCGACTGGCTGAGCAAATGCCATAGCCATGTCTATGCCGTTATAGACCAGTTCGCCTCTTTCCCCACCGATGGCGGCAAATGCATTCTTCTCGAAATTGGCTGTGTCCCCTGCATCGGAGCCATTAAGCCCGTTCCACATTCTTGAGATCCCGCCGCTAACATTGCTAGCTCCATGTGTGGCTACATAGGCTCCAAATAGTCCGCCAGCTAACGTCTCGACAGTTGCAATCCCAAAAGCAACACCGAATGCAGCCTCGAATCCTCCTCCTACTGTCTGTAACAATCCTATGCCCACTTGACCCCATTTTACGCTTGGCGCTGTTTGAATCTCAATATATCGATCTACTATTGCCTTTAAGTTTTCTTCTCCAAGGGTGTGAGCATCTCCTTCTATTCCTTGCTGGGTCATGGCAATTTCTAACGTATTAAGTGTGTCCATTCCCCATTCTTTAGTGACTGGAACCCTTAGCAAATACTGGAGTGCAGCCATCTTATTCCCGCTCACTTCTGGAAGTGAGAGTCCTCCATTACGGGCATCCCGATTGATCATTGTCAGCGCTTCTGCCAACTTGGCTGGATCCAGCCACCAATTCTCTTCCGTATAGATGCCGCTATTCCAATACGTCTTCTCCGCTTGGACCAAATCTTCTGTCAAGACCTTCATTACTTGGTCGACAGCTTCTTCATGATAAGACAGATTAGCATTCGCAAATACGGCGAACTTGGAATCGTGTTCAAGGCTTTGAATCGTCTCGACAAAAGCCGTCTTGCTGTTCACCAAGCTTTGGATGAGTTTAGATACACTCTCTGCACCCAACTTGTTACCTAGCAGCGGGTAAGAGCTAAGCGAACCATCCCTAATTGCACCAGCCATATGCAAAATCTCTTCGCGTTGTTCTTTCGTGCTTGCTTTGAAGTACTGATCCGTCAACAGAATAATACCTATCTGCTTATCCTCGGACAGCTTCCCGTCCTCGCTTCCCCACAGCCCGGTCGGCATCACCGATCCATCACGGAGCCGTGGATCATAAGCGCAGGCGTTAAGCGCAGAGCCAGTGTAATTAGCGGCAAGATTAGCGGTAACCAACGCGTCCGATATCCCAAGTGCTCTTAACTTCGTCCGAAGACCTTCAGCTTCTTGATGTACTACTTCCATGTATTGATCATTGCCGTATTGCCCATACACATCATAAGCTACTTGGCAGCGTGCAATGCCTTGAATCGCGGACAGAATTTGTCCAAGCTGTTCCACGGCCCGGTTCTGCTCAAGTACCGTTCCATTTTTGAGTTGCCGAAGTAGATTGGCAATTTGCGGGTCGCCCTGAAATGACTTCAATCTTTCTTTTAAGTACCATTTTTTCGCTTGTAAGAAAAGCCCTTTCATCATATCCAGAAATGAGGGTGGGGATGCTTGATACGGAAGTTCTTCGGCAGAACTCACACTAGAAAACATCTTTTTTGATAATAAGCCAACGTTCATGGACCAACTGATCGTAGTTGGATTGGATAAAATATTCTTCACTTGCTGTTCAACCTGGGCATAGGTATCCGCAGTTTGTCTAAGTGTAGTAGTCTTCTGATCTAATTGATCACTGATTGATCTAGATAAATCATGAATCTCAGCCAACAACTGATCCATATTCCGGATAACAGACTGCACATTGGAGAATTCGGAATAGGAATAACGCGTTTCGTTTAGAATACTGCTCACTTCTTTATATAAGCCAGGTTCATTATCCTCGATCGCTCGATTCAACCGCTTCATACTTTCTGACAAATCTAAGATACGACTTGGATCCACCTGCTGCTGCATCCTATTCCTCCCTGCTCTATGCAAACGTAAAAATCCCGCCTTGACTCCTTCGTCTAGCTGTTCACTCGATGAACTAGACTTGGATGTGATGACGGGATTTTCATGCTATTTATATAATATTATTCCAAAAATGAATACTTTTGTTGATATTTTACCAGAACACACCATTTCATACAACAATGTGATAAATTTAGATTAGCTCTTTTTATTACCCTTTATTTAGAATTGGTGGTGCCCTTCATGATATTGTTTTTACCTATTGCCTTGTGTATTCTCTTGCTTCTATCTAGTATGAGCGATATACAGAAAAGAACTATCCCCAACGTTATCGTTGTTATTATACTAGTATTAGGAATTCTCTATAACTTATTACATCATTCCTTCTACACAGCACTGATTGGGATATTCATCCCTTCGATACTTTTACTCATAGCCAAGTCCAAATTCAACTATCCCATTGGGGCTGGCGATATTAAGCTTCTATCCGCAATCGGAGCATGGATAGGTTGGTTAATGAATCTCTACGTACTTTTATTAAGTTGTATTATTGTATTGTTATATGTCCTAGTACTAAGACTATTCTTTCAGACAAAGGTAGCCTCTGTTCCGTTTGCCCCATTCTTATCCATTTCAACATTGATATGTTATGTAATAGCCGCTTGAAAAATCCCTATATGTAAGAGGGATTCTTCAGGCGGCTGTATTTAGGGTACACCAATCCATTTTCTCATTAAGATGTTCACTACTCCATCTCATAGAGGACGACGTTAGTCCTAACACTTACGTTCATTTATCTGCATGTAAACACGTGATAGTTACATTCATACCCCCATACTCGCTTGGTTTACCTTCCTGTTGATCAGCTCCACAGTTTTTCGTACATTTGTGGCCTGTGTTATCGCTGAGATCACAGCAACTCCATCCGCACCAGTGGTGATAACATCACTTACACGCTCTGGAGTGATTCCACCAATCCCAACCATCGGTAGCTCAATCCCCTGCTTTCGCATTTCCTGAATAATTCCGGTACCCTGTACGGCATGGGCATCATCCTTGGAGATCGTTGGATAGATCGGGCCGATGCCAAGATAATCGGCACCCTGTCTAGTCGCTATCTTGGCTTCTTCCACGGTGTGTGCAGATACACCTAGAATTCGGTCTCCGATCTGGTAACGAACTACGCTGGCTAATGCATCGTCTTGCCCGATATGGACACCATCTGCTCCGATCGTTAGAGCGAGGTCTATATCGTCATTGACGATAAAAGGCACTCCAGCAAGGCGACAGGCAACTTGTATTTGAAGGGCCAGCTCAAGCATAGGGGCACCCGTTAGGGCTCCGGGGCCCTTTTCACGAAACTGGACCAATGTAGCTCCTCCAGCCAAAGCCTCTTTCACTACGCGTACAGGTTCTTCACGGCAATTGACACTGCCAATAACTAAGTACATCCTCAAATATTGACGCATTTGTTCGGCAGAGAATCTGCTACTCATCGACTGATCTCCCCTCTACGACGATAAGCCCAGTGATTCGTTGGGCCATGACCTTGCCCCAGTACTAAGCTATCTTCAATCGCAGCTTGAATGAAAGCACGTGCGGTCATGGTCGCCTCGATTACAGGTAACCCCTTCGCCAGTCCTGCGGTAATCGCCGCCGAGAAGGTACAACCCGTTCCATGTGTATGAACGGTGTCTATACGCTTACCCGCCATCTCCGTAAAATTCGTTCCATCAAAGAGCAGATCGACCGATTGCTCATGGTTCTCGGCGTGCCCACCTTTGATGACGACCATCTTCGGTCCATATGCGCAGATGCGCTTAGCGGCTTCATGGCGATCCTCCATCGTTCGGATGTCGATACCAGATAACGTCTCAGCCTCTGGTATATTCGGCGTAACCACAGCAGCAAGCGGCAACAAATAATGCTGTAGTGCCTGCACTGCATCCGGAAGCAATAACTGTGATCCTCCTTTGGCGATCATCACCGGATCAACAACGACATTCTTCCAACCAAACGCTGGAATACGTTCAGCTACAGCCTGAATAATCTCTGCACTAAACAGCATCCCCGTCTTCAAAGCATCGACACCAATATCGGAGCCTACCGCATCAATCTGCTCAGCAGTAGCTTCCGGCGGCAGCGGATATACGCCCTGAACGCCTAAAGTGTTCTGCACCGTAACGGCGGTAATGGCCGACATGCCATATACCTCCAGCTCCTGAAAGGTTTTGAGATCGGCTTGAATCCCGGCCCCGCCACCACAATCCGATCCAGCAATCGTCAGCGCTTTAGGTACATTCATCTCAGTGCATCTCCAGCTGACGAAGATGTTGATGTTGAAATTAATGCTACCGGAACTTCAGAGACCGCAACTTGGCCCTTCAACGAGTGCGGATGCAGCTTGGCCAGTTCATCCAGGAAAGCAACCTGGAAGCTCCCCGGTCCAAGTGTTGCTGTTCGTTCTGCGGCGCGTGATGCGGCGGCACCGTAGAATGCAAGCCCCGCAGTACCAGCCAATACGAGGTCCTTCTCAACCGCTGCAAAAGCACCTAACACGGACGTCAATAAACAGCCTGCTCCCGTTACCTGTGTCAGCAGCGCATCTCCACCGCGAATGGTCCGGCATGTGATCCCATCGGTAATAACATCTTCTACTCCTGTGATAGCAACCACCGTATTTAATTCTTGTGCGGCCCGGACTGCTAATTCCGTATTCTCATCTGGACCACTGGCTCCTGCGTCCACTCCCTTGATCTCACGTGCTTCTCCTACGAGATGCGCGATCTCCGCCGCATTACCTCGGAGCATAGAGACCTTCACCTCACGCAGAATTCGTAGTGCGGATTCTGTGCGGAACTTCGTGGCTCCCGCCCCTACGGGGTCCAACAACACCGGAACGCCATGGGCATTTGCGGATAATCCGGCGATAATCATAGCCTCCACCTGTTCACTGCTTAGGGTACCAAGATTAAGCACCAATGCACCCGCGATTTTTGCCATATCCCCAACTTCTTCGGGTGCATAGGCCATAACCGGTGAGGCTCCAAGCGCATACAGTCCGTTAGCCGTAAAGTTAGTAACTACTACATTCGTCATATTATGAACCAATGGTTTCACTTTTTGAACCTTCGTAAGAATCGCAGAAATTTCGTTTTCAAGATTACACATAATTCATCATCCTCTCTTCTTATTCAGATATTAATGGGTTTACCTACCGATAAATTCCCAACGTGGTGTGCTTAATAGAGTG